>CAMTVF010000119.1:0-22632 GCA_947085115.1 uncultured Opitutaceae bacterium
ATCAGGAAAGGGAGGAAGCAAAGCCCCCTCCCTTAAACCCTCCCCTTAAATTTACTTCTCGCCTAACCAACCCACTCAAACCCCTAATCAAAGTGTCACCCATCACCCCGGATCGTTTGTAACCTATCACCGGTTCATACCCAGGAGCGGAGAGCAGGAGCGGAGAGGGTCAGGCTTTGTAGTTTGTGGTTTATGCAGGTTTCCTTGCGCGGTTCGTCCTCGGAGAGTCAGGTGAGGTGATCGAGGTATTTGCGGCGTCCCCGGAAAGGTGGCCGTCACGCCCCAGTCGCCCAAGGCAAACACGTGCGCCGCGTGAGCGGAGACGGAAAGTAGAAACAGCCCAAGGAGTGCTGCGGGGGCGCGGAGCAAGATTGGAGGGGAAAAGCCGCCATTATCTCCAGTCGCAAGGCTGATTTGACTGACGTGCTCAATCGGTGCGTCATGTCCCTCCCCGAGAGGCAATACGACGGGGATCGCCGCGCCGGCACCCGCCGCCCGATCAACAGACTACACGATCGCCAGCGCTGCCTTCACCAACTCGACGAACGAACGGGCCTCCAACGATGCTCCGCCGATCAGCCCGCCATCAATATCCTTTTGCGCGAGCAATTCGGGGGCATTGGCCGGCTTCATCGAGCCGCCGTAGAGTATCCGCACCTTTTGTGCCAGCGGCGCTCCATGCATCTTGGTGAGCAATTCCCGAATAAACGCGTGCACGGCCTGGGCCTGCTCGGTGGTCGCCACCTTGCCGGTGCCTATGGCCCAGACCGGTTCATAGGCCACGATCACCGTGGTAATCTGCTCCGGCTTCACGCCCGCAAGAGCCGCTTCCAATTGCCGCTGCACCACCGCGAGGGCCGCACCCGACTCGCGTTCGCCCAGCGATTCGCCCACGCAGACAATCGGGCGCAATTCATTCGCGAGCGCGGCGAGCACCTTCCGGTTGATGAACGCATCCGTCTCGCCAAAATACTGCCGCCGTTCGCTGTGCCCGACAATCACGTGCGTGACGTAAAGCGTGCGCAGCATTTCCGCGGATATTTCACCGGTATAGGCGCCATTCTTTTCCGGATGCAGATTTTGCGCGCCGAGTTTCGCCGACTGGCCTTCCAGCGCCCGGCCCACGCTTTCCAGCGCCGTGAAGGGCGGACAGAGCACGACTTCGACCGAGGTCTCGCGGCCGATGGCCTCGAGGATTTCCTTGGTCAGCAAAGCGCCGTCCTCGGCGCTCTTGTTCATCTTCCAGTTACCGGCGATGACTTTCTTGCGGATGATGGGCATGGGGGAAAAGATTGGGCGCGCCGGTGGCAACGTGCCCATGAACGAGAAAGAGAAAGCTCGCCAAGGTCAACGCGCCGAACCATTAATTTTCGAGAAAGGCCACGCCGGGCAGCACCTTGCCTTCGAGGAACTCAAGGCTCGCCCCACCGCCGGTCGAACAATGCGTCACTTGGTCGGCAACTTTGAATTTTTTGGCCGCCGTCGCGGTGTCACCCCCACCCACCACCGTGATGGCACCTGCGGCCGTCACCTTCGCGATGGCCTCGGCCATGGCTATGGAACCGGCGGCGAAGCTCTTGAACTCGAATACGCCCGGGGGACCATTCCAAATGATCGTCTTGGCGCGCCCGATCACCTCGGAAAAATTCGCCCGCGTCTGCGGACCGCCATCCAGCCCCATCCAGCCGGCGGGAATACCGTCACTCGCGTTCACGATTTGGGTCGCGGCATCCTCGGCAAACTTGTCGGCGCAGACGAAATCCACGGGCAGGTGGATCTTCACGCCCTTGGCCGTCGCCTTCGCCATGAGCTCGGCAACGGTTGTCGCGCCCACGGGGTCGAAGAGACTCGAACCGATCTCCATCCCTTCGAGCACCTTCTTGAAAGTGAAGGCCATGCCGCCGCCGACGATGATCTCATCGGCCTTTTCGATCAGGTTGTTGATGAGGGGAATCTTGTCCGCGATCTTCGCGCCACCGAGAATGGCCAGCAACGGGCGCTGGGGATGATCGAGCACGGCGGCGAACGCCTTGAGCTCCGCCTCCATGAGAAAGCCGGCCGCTTTCTGTGGGAGCGCCACGCCGACCATCGAGCTGTGCGCGCGATGCGCGGTGCCGAAGGCGTCGTTGACGAAAACGTCGCCCAGTTTCGTGAGCGAGGCGCGAAAGGCCGCCACCTCGGCGGGATTCGCTTTTTGCGACGTGCCGTCCTCCAGCTTCACCTTGCCCTCCTCGGCGATGTGGAAGCGCAAATTTTCCAGCAACACGACCGAACCGGGCGCAAGTTGCGAACAGGCGGCTTCCACCGCCGGGCCGACACAGTCATCGAGAAAACGCACGGGCCGACCGAGGAGTTTTTCCAACTCGGTCGCGACCGGCTGAAGCGAATATTTCGCGGTTCTCTTGCCGTCGGGACGACCGAGGTGGGACATCAGCACGACCGACGCGCCTTGCTCAAGCGCATACTTGATCGTTGGGAGCGCTGCGGCAATGCGCTGGTTGTTCGTGATGGCTCCCGTGGCTTTGTCTTGCGGGACGTTGAAGTCCACGCGCAGCAGAACGCGTTGGCCGGAAAGACTGAGGTCGCGGATGGATTTGAATTTCGACATGAAGACAAAAAAGGCGCCGGGATTAGCCGGCGCCTCAGGGAAGAGATTAGAGTTTGGCGGCGATCTTCCTGGTCAGATCGACAACGCGATTGGAGTAGCCCCACTCGTTGTCATACCAGCTGATCAGTTTGAAGAAGTTCTTGTTGAGCTCAATCGACGAACCGGCGTCGAAGATCGACGAGTGCTTGTCATGGATGAAGTCGCTCGAGACGACTTCGTCCTCGGTGTAGGCAAGGATACCCTTGAGGTAGGTCTCGGAGGCCTTCTTCAGCGCGGCCTTGATCTCGGCGAGCGAAGTTTCCTTCACGGTCTTGAAGGTGAGGTCGACGACCGACACCGTTGGAACCGGCACGCGGAACGCCATTCCGGAGAGCTTACCCTTCACCTCCGGCAGCACGAGGGCAACGGCCTTGGCCGCGCCGGTTGTGGACGGAATGATGTTCTGCGCCGCCGTGCGACCGCCTTTCCAATCCTTCTTGGACGGGCCATCGACGGTCTTCTGCGTGGCGGTGTAGGCGTGGACGGTGGTCATCAAGCCCTCGGAGAGGCCGAAACCTTCCTTGAGCAACACATGCACCACAGGGGCGAGACAGTTCGTGGTGCAGGACGCATTCGAGATGATGTGATGGTTGGCGTAGTCGATTTTGTCGTCATTCACCCCGATCACGACCGTGATGTCCTCACCCTTGGCCGGAGCGGAGATGATCACCTTTTTTGCGCCAGCGGAGATGTGGCCTCTGGCCTTCTCGGCGTCGGTGAACAGGCCGGTCGACTCGATCACGAGCTCGACGCCAAACTTGGCCCAGGGCAACTCGGCCGGGGTGCGCGCGGAGACGACGTGGATTTCCTTGCCGTTCACGACCAGCACGTCGTCCTCGGCTTTGTCCGGGCTCGATTTCTTCGAGCTCACGGTGCCGTTGAAGCGACCTTGGGCGGAGTCATACTTCAGCAAATAGGCGAGATTGTCCGCGGGCACGATGTCACCGACGGCGACAACATCGAGCTCAGTGCCGAACAAACCTTGTTCGACGAGGGCACGGAATACAAGACGGCCGATGCGGCCAAATCCATTGATAGCGACTTTAACTGCCATGGTAGTGTGGGTTGAAGGGTCTGAAGGAATGACCATTGAAAGTTACGCCTGTTTCTTTGGCAAGAGCGATACCCGCTCCCGGTGCGTCATTAACCCAAAACGCCTAATCGGCGCAGATCCACAGTGCGCAACCCATCGCGGGCACCAGCAATTTTTCGGTCACTGCCCCGACCAGCAACACTGTATCGACCGAATAGAAGCAATCGTGATCGGCCACGAGTCGCCAATCATACGTCGCCACCTCGGCCGCGAGTTCGATCTCCGCATCGTCCTGCGTCGGGTTGATGGCGAAGAGCAGCTTGCCCCCCCCCTCGCTTCCGTCGGCGTTAAACAGCAGGGCCAGCGAAGCCTTGTCGGCACCTTCGAAGGCCTGGAAAAAACCTTCGCCGGGTCGGGACCACAAGCGCAGCAAGCGACCCGCCTTGGAGCGTCGGAACGTAATCCACTGCGCGAAATACGCGTGGGTGGCCGAGTGTTGCCGCAGCCGACGAAAATCCAAGGCATTCAAGTCACCCCGCAAGTAGGTGTTGTTCACACCGTGCTTCGACCGGAGGAAATCCTGCCCCGCAGACATCATGGGAATCCCAACCGAGGCGAAGAGCACCGCCGCCATCAAATGGGTGCGACGCACGTCATTCCAAGTCGGTTTCCAGCCGTTGTGGTTCGCGTTCTCGGTCATCTGATCGATCCAAGTGCGATCGTCGTGCGACTCGGTGTAATTCACGGTCTGCGCCGGCCAGTAGGCAAAATGCCACGGCGAGCCCTTGAGAAAGTATTCCAACTTGTCCGCCGCGCCCGCGCCGCGCACGTAGTCGCGCAGGAAGTTGCGATAGCCGTCGTTCCATGAGGCGTAGCCTGTTGAGCGAAGCGCATCGGCGATGTGCCCCCGGAAGCTCCACGGCTCGGCGATCAAGATGACATCCGGTTTCACCTTCTTCACCGCGACCTCGATCTCGCTCAACACCCCCGCACCGATCAACTCCGCCAGATCGAAGCGGAAACCATCGACGCCGTAGACTTCGATCAGATGCACGAGACTGTCGATGACAAGTCGCTTGGTCATCGCCGAGCGACAGCGCAGATCATTGCCGCAGCCGCTCCAATTCGTGAGCGCTCCGTCATCGCCGAGTTCGAAGTAATAGAGCTTGTCGATGAGCATCAGGTGCGCGGGCTCCCCCGAGTGGTTGTAGACCACATCGAGAACCACCGCGATGCCCTGCCGGTGAAAGGCCGCCACCAGTTCCTGAAACTCCTTCACCTGCGAGGCCCGCTCGGGATCGAGCGCGAAACTGCTGGCGGGCGCGAACCAGTTGGTCGGCATGTAACCCCACTGATACTCCTCGCGCTGGGCGTTGTCGTGCTCCTGCACCGGCTGGAGCTCAACCGCGTTCACCCCGAGTTTCCTCAGATAAAAATCCGGACTCTCCACCCATTTGCGCAGGCCGCTGAAACCAAGGCGTTCCTCTGCCGTGAGTTCAATGGGCGCCTTCGCCACCAGGTCGCGCACATGCGCCTCGGCGATTATCAGGTCTTGCCACGCCGGCGTGCGAAAAGTTCGGTCCCCCTTCCCGACCCACGCCGGATCGAGCACAATGCCCGGGCCGTCTCGTCCCACCGCCGCTTGGGCGTAAGGATCAAGGATGCGGCGGTTGGGTTGGAAACTGCCAAAAACATTCTGCGGACCGCTGACGGAATACCAATAATACCACCCGTGGAGATTGCGATCGAGCCGCACCTCCCAAATACCACGCCAAGCGCCGTCTTCCATTCGTTTGTCCAATTCGAAAAGATGCGCGTCGCCGGGCGCGCCGAGTTGTTCGCTCATTGAAAGGCGCACCGCCCGCGCCCGCGGAGCAAAGAGCCGGAAGATCGTTCCATCGCGCCGAACGATCGCGCCGAGCGGCAGCTTGCTCTGCAACGCATGGAAAAACTTCCCCTGGCGAAGCCGGATCTTGGCTGATTGAAGTCCGTCGCGCAGGTGGATTACCGAATATGTCCGGCTGGGTTCGAGCGGCTCGGTGGTGGTGAACTGGAACAGATTCCGTCCCGTGCGATGCGCGTAAAGGGCAAGGTTGAGGTGCCCTTTGTCATCCTTCACCCCGTTGGTGGCGTCGAGCGGCAGCGCCAGCCAGCGCGCATCGCCGGTCACGAACTTGAATTTCAAAGGTGGGTCATGCAGCAATTGATCCGGGGGCACGGTGAGCAGCCAGCAGGCCCGGTCGAGCAATTCACCTCGCTTGAGCTGCCACTCGGGCCGACCGATTGCTTCCGTCCAGCCATTGAATTCGCCGCTGACAAAAACGGGGGTTCGCTCGAAATCGACGCCCGGGTGATCCGCCGGCTGGAGCACGAAGACCACCTGACCGGATTCATTGACGTAATAGGCCGCTTCTTCAGCGTAGAGCGCGGGATCGGCCGGCTCCAGTGTGGCGAGCTGGTAGGCCTTTTCGACCGGCGCAAGCAACGGCAGCAAATCCTCCCGCCAATCGGCGTCGAGTTCGATGATGCCGCTGCTCGCCGAGGTCAGCCAGGCGCGCAGGATCCGATGGTCAGGCTGATTCATGCTTCACAGAGGGGGCGGATTCTCAAACGCAAGCAGCACGGGCTTGCCATCGAAGTAAGGTAATTGGGAAAGACCGAGCACGTAGCACGCTGTCGCACAGGTGTCCTCGGTATTGATTTCCAGCGGGGCCGACTGCGTGAGATCGTAATTCCGGCGGAGCCCCGGCGCCACCGCGATCCAGGGAATACGTCGGGACCGTTCGTCGTCCATGCCGTGCGTCAGGCCCGCGCCGCCGTGATCAGAAGTCAAAATAACCATCGTGGACTGCCGCACGCCTGCCGCGTCCAATGCCGCCAGCACCTTCGCCACGTGCCCATCCACGCGCGTAATGGCCTCGAGTTGCTCGGGAGAACCCCACCCGCTGGCATGGCCGACTTCATCCACTTCGGGGAAATTGACCGACAGCACCTCGGGCCGGTGCGTGGTGATGATTGCGGCGGTTTGGGCCGCGACGACCGCATCCTTGAAATTCGCTTCGCCCGGGGCCGGATAACTCGGGTGCTGAATCGTGCCCGGCTTGTTGAGAAAAAGAAACTTCGACTTCCCCGCGACCATGGCCGTGGAGTAACCGTTGCGCCGCGCCATTTCGAAAAGCGTTGGCCGCGCCGGGTAAATCGGCTCCGTCAGCGGCAGCGGATCGTTCCAGTAAATCCTGTGCTTCCGCGGCACGACCGCTGTCAGCATGCTCGTGTGTGAAGGCAGCGTGGTCGCCATCGCAGTGGTGCGAGCCCACATCGAATAGGCACCTTCCGCCATGAGTCCGCGGATCACCGGGGCATCGGCGAGAAGCAAGCGGTCCGGGCGCAAGCCATCCACGCTGATGATCAAAACACGCTCGATCGCTGGAATCGGCCGCTCGGGCCTTTCGGCATGCCCCGCCGCGAGCCCCAGTCCCACTGCCGCCACGACGCCAATAATTCGTTTCATTGGCATCACGCTACTGGCGGCGCGAACGCTGTAAAGCTCGGCGCCGCGACTTGAGCAACCCCGACGACGAAAAAGTGGTGTGCAAGGTGCGAGAATATTGGATTGCCTCCCGAACGGTCATGGCACGCGAACGCATCCTCGTAGCGCTCTCTGGCGGAGTCGACAGCTCCGTCGCCGCCCTGCTGCTCCAGCAACAGGGCCACGAAGTCGTGTGCGCTTACATGAAGAATTGGATCAACGAGGACAACGTCATCGGACATTGCCCGTGGTTGCAGGACATCGAGGACGCGCGCGCGGTGGCGGAGAAACTCGGCGTGGAGTTTCGCGTGGTCAATCTGATGCATGATTACCGGCGGCTGGTGGTCGACTACTTGCTCGAGGGCTATCAGCGCGGCCTCACGCCGAATCCCGATGTGATGTGCAACAGTCGGGTGAAATTCGGCGTGTTTGCAGCCTACGCGCGTGCCGAGGGTTTCTCGGGCCTGGCCACAGGACACTACGCGCAACGCGCCGAAACTTCCCCCGGGGTGTTTGGGTTGTTCGAAGGCGCGGACAAGAACAAGGACCAGACCTATTTCCTCGCGCTGCTGAATCAAGAGCAGTTGCGCTTCGCCCGTTTCCCCATCGGTCACCTTGCCAAACCCGACTTGCGCGGACTTGCGGTCGAGGCCGGGCTGCCCACAGCCAGGAAAAAGGACAGCCAGGGCATCTGCTTCATCGGCGAAGTCAAAATGGCCGACTTCCTCAAAGCCTACGTGCCGGAACAACCGGGAGTAATCGTGCGGGCACACGACGGCTTGCATCTCGGCAAACATCGCGGGCTTCATTACTACACGATCGGCCAGCGAAAAGGCATCGGCGTCCCCTCCAACACCGACAATCAGGCCTACGTCGTGGTCGGCAAGCGAGTCCACGACAACGCGCTTCTGGTCGCCTTCGACGGACCAGATACTCCCGGGCTGTGGACTTCCGAGTGCCGCGTGCACAGTCTGTCGTTTGTCGGTGAACCGATCGCCGATTCCACCGCATTGGAGTGCCGCGTGCGTTACCGCGACCCTCGCATTCCCATCCACTTCCGCCCCCAACCGGCCCCGGACCAGGGCTCGGTTGGCGCTCAGGAGGCCCACATCACCTTCGATCAACCGCAGCGAGCGCTGGCCTCGGGGCAGATCCTCGCCCTTTACTGCGGCGAACAACTCGTTGGTGGTGGCGTCTTCGCGTAGGCGGGCGCCTCCGGGGCTCGAAGTTGCCGCCTTCGCGCTTGCGACTGTTGAGTATTCCTCAACGTTCATTCCCAATGCCGCGGATTCCCATCGAGGACAATTTCACTGACGTGCTGGGCAAGGCCCAACGCGGACTCCATCTCACAGACGCCGAACTGGCGGCCAAGGCCGGCATCAAACCCGCCGAACTCGTGGCGCTTCAGAAAGGCGAGATTCGTGATCATCCTCTGCGGGCGGTCGCGCGGGCGCTGCAACTCAACCCGGCCGCCCTTCTGTCCCTCGCCCGGCGTGAATGGTATCCGGAGCAACCGCGCTTCCCGCGCGGCTTTGCGATTTTCAACTCCCCCTACGATGGTGAACTCACCGTCAACAGCTACCTCGCGTGGGACTCCAAGACCAAACTCGCCGTCGCCTTTGACACGGGAACGGATGTCACCGCAATGCTGGACACCATCGCGGCCGAACGGCTGACGTTGCGCTCCATTTTCATCACGCACACGCACGGGGATCACATCGCGGAACTCCCGCGCCTCGCCCGCGAGACCAAGGCTGAGGTTTGGGCAAGCGAGCGCGAGCCCGTCGATTTCCCGGGTGCCAAGACCTTTGCGGAAAACGCGCATTTCCATGCCGGCGAACTCGCCATCAAAACGCTCTTCACTTGGGGCCATTCGCCGGGCCAGAGCACTTTCTTCGTGACCGGCCTTTCCTGGCCGCTTGCTATTGTTGGCGATTCGATGTTTGCGGCCTCCGTCGGCGGCAGCACCAAGCACTACGCCGCTCAGTTGAAAAACAACCGGGACAAGATCTTCCGCCTCCCGGCCGACACCGTGCTCGCCTGCGGGCACGGTCCGCTCACCACGCTCGTGCAGGAGCGCCGTTACAACCCGTTTTTCGCCCGGTAGCGCCGGATCGCGTCCGCTTGCGCCGCCGAGAATACCCAATGGGCGCTAAACTTGGCGGCTTTCCAACCGATTACTCATGCGTCAACTCTTCTCCATGATCAGTTCCCGTCGCCGTTTGCGTCTCGCAGGCTGCTTGGCCGCCTTGTCGCTGGTGCCGGGCATGGTTGCGGCCCAGACGTCCGAATCTCCGGTTGCCCCGGCTCGGCAACAACTAACCATCTTGATGGAGCACCGCAGTGCTCCATTCAGCTTCATCGATCCCGAAGGCAAACCCGCCGGATTCGCGGTCGATTTGACTCGAGCCGTTGCGGAAGACCAAGGGTTCGAAGTCAAGTTCGACCAACGTCCCTGGCAGGCCGTCTACAATGATTTCCTGCAGGGACGCGGCGATATCCTCGGCTTGGTCGGATTTTCGGAAGAGCGCGCCCGGCTCATGGATTTCTCCATCGCCTACGAACTGATGCATTGCCGGCTCTACGTGCACGAGAATTCTGAGCCGATTCGCACGACGACAGATCTTGCGGGCAAGCGCATCGCCGTCATCCGCAATGCGATCACCCATGAATACGTCGAGCGGCATCCGGAGTGGCGCGTGACGCTCGTCCCCTGCGATACCCTCACCGAATGTCTCGCCGCTGTTCAAAGTGGCCGGGCCGACGTCGCGCTCGGAATGCAGTTTGTGACGGACTATATCATTCGAACGCAGGGCATTATCGGCATTGAATCGACCGAGCTCGAGCTGCGAGACATGAATTACCGACTCTGCTTTGCGGTCCACCGGGGGGAGACTCGCCTGCTCGCTCGTCTTAACGATGGTCTCACCAACGTCCGGGCCAACGGCACTTACGACCGGATCTATGAGAAATGGCTCGGTCCCCTCCAACCACGGAAACTGCGCTGGCGCGATTTTCAGCCCTACGTCTTGCCCGCATTGGCGCTGCTGGGAGTGGCGCTCGTTGCCTTTGGGTGGCAACGCCGCATGCTGGCCCGCATCTCCAAGCACTCCGCCGCGCTGCATGAGAGCGAAGAGCGCCTGTCGCTCGTCCTTGAGGCCAGCCAGGATGGCTTCTGGGACTGGGATGTGGCAAAAGGCGAGATTCTTCGGAGTCCGCGCTGGTATGCGATGCTCGGCTACACCCCCGACGATATTGAGAATTCGCGCGAGGGTTTTGTCGGCCTTCTGCATCCGGACGATCTGGAGCGCGTGCTCACCAATGAAAGAGAAATCCAGAAGGGACGGGACCATTTCTCATTGGAATTCCGCATTCGCACCAAATCTGGTGAATGGAAATGGGCCCTTGATCGCGGCAAGGTCGTCTTGCGCGATCCAGTAACGCGGAAGCCCCTCCGTATCACCGGCACCCAGACGGATATCACTGCGCGAAAAATTTCGGAGCAGGAAAGCGAAACCCTCCAGCGCAAGATGCAGGAGACCCAGCGGCTTGAGAGTCTTGGCGTGCTCGCCGGCGGCGTGGCGCACGATTTCAACAACCTGTTGACGGTCATCATCGGCAACGCCTCGTTGTTGCGGCTCGACCACCACTGCGACGCCAACACCACCGCTCAACTGGACAAGATCGCAAGCGCCGCCAATCGCGCCGCCGATCTATGTCGGCAGTTGCTCGCCTATGCCGGCAAGGGCGCGCTGACGATTGAGCGGCTGCAACTCAACGATGTCATCCGGGATACGGCCCACATGGTCGAACTCTCGCCAAGTCGCCGTGCCTCGGTTGACTATGTGCTCAGCCCCAATCTGCCTGCGATCGAGGCCGATCCTGCGCATCTCCAGCAGGTGATCGTCAATCTGCTGATGAATGCCAACGATGCCATGGGCGATTCAACCGGACATATCCGGGTCGAAACCAAGGTCCGACAACTCGTCCGCGGCGAATTGATCGATGCATTGCCCTCTTCCGATTTGCCTGCGGGCTCCTACGTGAAGCTTGAGATCAGCGACACCGGCTGCGGCATGCCTCCCGAGGTAACGCGGCAGATCTTCGATCCGTTCTACACGACGAAGTCCACTGGTCGCGGGTTGGGTTTGCCGGCGGTTCTTGGGATTGTGCGCTCGCTCAATGGCGCTCTCACGGTGAGGAGCAAGCCCGGACACGGCACCGTGGTTCGGATATATTTTCCGCACGTTCCCGTTCCGCCGACGGTGCTTTAAACCGCGAGGTTACGCTCCGGAAAGATGCCGGACGCCGCGCACCACGGGTTTGTGGCCTCTCGCCAATGTCATCATCGCGTGAAAGCTTGAACGCTTGCGCCCTTCGCGCCACGAAGAGTCGTGAGCATTTTCGCCGACCAACTCGGCTCCACTCATGAGTGAGCCGACCCGCGATCCCTACGCCGCGCTCCGCCATGCGGGCTATCGGCGCTTCTTGATTGGCAACTTCCTCGCCAATTGCGGCCGGCAAGCGGTGAGCATCGCCGCCGCGTGGCAGATTTACCAGTGGACGAATTCGGCAACGGCACTCGGGTTGGTCGGTTTGGTCAACGTTGTGCCCCTGCTGTTGTTCGTATTGCCCGCAGGCGCCCTGGCTGACCGGTCGGAGCGGCGCCTCATTATCATTCGGAGCATGGTCGCCACCGCCCTTCTCTCCATCGCACTGGCACTCGTCACCCGGTTTCATGCCCAGCTCCCGCAATTCCCAGTGCTGCAGGCGACGAATGACATGCTGCGGGACATCGCACTCGTGTTCGAACGGCAGGTCGATCCCTCCACGTTGCGCTTCGATCATGCGGCCCTCCCCTTGGTTTACTTGCTGCTGTTTCTTCATGCGGTGGTCCGGGTGATCGGCTCACCGGCCCGTGGATCCATTGTGCCCTTGCTCGTTCCGACCAATACGTTGAGCAATGCTGTCACGTGGAGCTCCAGTTCGTTCGAGCTGTCCACCGTCGTAGGTCCGGCACTGGGTGGCGCCATCGTTGCGTTCAGCAGCTACTCGCTGGTCTATGCGCTCGATGCCGTTTGCGCTTTGGCCCTCGTCTTCGCCTTGAGCGGAGTGGTGGTGCGACCACGGCCGGCTCCGAAATCAGCGCAGCCTGGCACGCTGGCCGGAGCCAGGTTCATTTGGCGCCACCAGACATTACTCGGAGCCCTCACGCTGGATCTTTTTGCCGTGGTGCTTGGCGGTGCCGTGATCCTGTTGCCCATCTACGCCGACAGGATTCTCCAAGTGGGTCCGGCCGGACTCGGTTGGTTGCGGGCCGCTCCGGCTGCGGGAGCGATCGCGATGGCTTTCTTCGTCGCTCACGCCCCCCCGCTGCCCCGGCCCGGCCAAGTCATGTTGTGGTCGGTGGTCGGTTTTGGGATCTCGATGATCGTTTTCGGTCTATCAACCTCCCTCTGGCTGTCCCTGCTGGCCCTTTTTATCAGTGGTGCCTGTGACAATGTCAGCGTGGTGGTGCGGCACTCGGTCGTTCAAATCCTGACGCCCGATTCCCTCCGCGGGCGAGTGACCTCGGTGAACCAGTTGTTCATCGGTTCCTCCAATGAAATTTCAGCTTTGCGTGCCGGACTGGTCGCAGCCTTGCTTGGACCGGTGATGGCCGCGACGTTGGGGGGTGTCGGCAGCATCGCCGCAGCTGGCGTAGTGGCGTTAATTTGGCCATCTCTCAAGAATCTGCCGCCGCTGCATCAATTGCAGCCGGAAGATGAAACAGAACTGAAAAACAAATAGACAGCCGTAGCGGAAGTCGGGCTAGCGTGTGGTGCTTATGGGGAACCTGCGTAAATCTTGGATGGTGTGGGCTTTGGTGGCAGCCTCATGGCCGCTCTCGCCGCGATCGTCTTGCAAGATGACGTGCGGAAAAAAACCGGCTCGAACTACTACATCATTTCATTGGCCATCATTGGTTGCGTCTTGTTGGTGCTGAGCGGTTACCTGTGGGACGTCACCATTCTCCAGCGGGTTAGGGCTCTCGGTAATCAGGCAAAGGCCGCCCAAAGTGAAGTTGACTACAGTGCTCAGAGCGTCGAAGCGGCACCCACCGAAGATATTGGCCACGATGAAATCATCGGCCTCGCCCGCCAAATCGAACGCATGGCCCGGTCGCTCCAACGCGTCGAAGCCAGCTACCGCGGAATTGTCGAGGATCAGTTCGATTTGATTTGCCGCTACCGTCCCGATTTCACCCTGATTTTCGTCAACGGTGCCTACTGCCGCTTTTTCGAGCGCAAACGCGCCGAGCTCCTCGGTCAACCCTTCGGCGGACACGCCACCAGCGGGCGTTTGCCTTGGAAAGACGATCCGGCCGCCCAGACCTACGAACAAGAAATCAAGGGTGCCAGCGGCACGACGTGGTTGCAGTGGATCGTCCGCGAAATTCACGACGAGAACCATGGCGTGGTCGAATACCAAGCCGTCGGCCACGACATCACCGCGCGAAAGATGGCCGAGGTGGTCCTTTTGCGGGCCAAAGATGCCGCCGAAGCCGCCAACCGCGCCAAGGGCGAATTCTTCGCCATCGTCAGCCACGAAATCCGTAATCCAATCAGTGGCGTCATCGGCTTCGCCGAGATTCTCAGCGACACCAAACTCTACGCCGAGCAGCGCGCATACGTCACCCTCATTCGCAACAGCGGCGACTCGTTGCTGTTTTTGATCAACGATATTCTTGATTTCTCCAAGATCGAGGCCGGCAAGATCGAACTCGAAAACGAACCCTACTCCCCGCGCACCTGCATTCAAGAGGTCATCGCTTTCTTCGCTCCCAAAGCCGCTCTCGGGTCTGACCCTCGACACGCTCATCTCTCCCGAAGTTCCGGAAACCGTGGTGGGCGATGTTTACCGTCTCCGCCAAATCCTGATCAACTTGGTCGGCAACGCGGTGAAATTCACCCGCGCCGGCACCCTCGCAATCCACCTCACTCAACTGCCGGTCGGCGGCAATGCCGACGCGCTCGACCTGAAGTTTTCCATCGTCGACACCGGCTCCGGCATGTCGCCCGAACAGGTCGCCAAACTTTTCAAGCCCTACGTCCAAGCTGAAGCGTCCACGACCCGGAAGTTCGGCGGGACGGGCCTCGGTCTAGATATTTGCAAACGCCTGACCGAGATGATGGGCGGCAAGATTTCGGTCGAGAGCGTCGCCGGCAAGGGCTCGACATTCAGCTTCACGATTCGCGTCGGCGTGGTATAGTAGTTTTCCGCTTAAGCGCTGAATTTCAGTTCTTGCGCAGGCCCAAGACTTCTCCCAAGTTGCGGGCCGATTTTGTTTCGGTGCGGTAGCCAAGTGGTAAGGCCGAGCTCTGCAAAAGCTCTATTCGGCGGTTCGATTCCGCCCCGCACCTCCACTTTGTGTCGGAGCGCTGCCAGTCGGCAGGCTCTGCCGGAACAGGCCGAACCGCGATGGTTCGCCTTTCTGGCTCAGGCACTCGCCTCCGGCTCGTAGTCCGCCCCGCTCGTCCACTTTGCGCCTGTTGCCTAGGATGACCCCTTAGGGGCAAGCAGGATGAATGCTGCATGATTTCGGCTGAATACCGGGAGATTATCTGACTGCTATTCGGTAGACTGAGAACTAGTTATATTCCGGTCGATTCGAACCCTCCCCTGACCTTGGTCGCACGACTCGAAGCAACGCTGCTGAAATGAGACGACCATGGAACCGACCGGCATCCTCACCGCATGTTCATCACTCGGCACTGCCCGAGCCGCTGCCGGAGCCAGCCCCGGAGCCGCCGCCTTCCTCGAAGACCTCATCGACGCCTGCGTGATGGAGAGCGGGGAAAGGATGAAGTATGAAGGAAGAATGATGAAGCGGCGCAGTGGGTCCGGTGCGTTTTCATCCTTCATAACTCATCCTTCATCCTTTCTCTCCCGCCTCACCGCCGACAGCCCCGACCTCCTCGCCATCATCAAACAGGAGGGCCGCGTGTAGCCCCGGCCTGATCGGTGAAGATGGGCGTGCAACGCACCCTCAGCAAACCAGTCAGACTCGAAACCCTGCTGAATACCGTGGCACAGGTGCTTGCCGAACCTCCGCCTGCACCACTCTCAAGCTTGCCACATTGAGAAAGCCAGAGCCTGCGCGGCTCATTTCACCACTGCTGCGCCTTGGGCGCGAAGCTGGCGCTCCGTGGAGCACTCGCATGGCGCGCGGTTGCTCACTCGGGGCCGACCGACCGATTGCCCTCAACAACGAGCAATTCCGGAGGCAATACCCGCGCAGATTGTTTTCTTTGACAATTGTTTTTAGCCTGTTTTTTATCTTTCTCGAAAATGGCCGACGCCCCCGTCCAGTTCGATTTCACCGTGTTGCGCAGCCTCCGCGAGCAACGCGACATGACGTTGCAGGAGCTTTCGACGGCTTCGGGCGTTTCGGTGGCGGTGATCTCAAAACTCGAGCGCAACCAGCAATCCGCCGCGCTTGACACCCTCTATCGCCTCGCCCGCGCATTCGGTTTGAGCGCCACTGATCTGCTGGCGATGGCCGAGTCCCCTCTCGCGCACCGCGTCGGAGAAAAAGCCTACCGCTCCGGCGAGTTCAAATTTCGGCAGATCAAATATGCCAATGTCGTCGGCTTGCTCGGCACCGCGCCCAAGGGCGCCAAGGTCTCACGACCGGAAATTCACCACGACGACACCGAGGTCTGTTGGGTCACCGAAGGCAAACTGCGCCTCGTCCTGCCCCACGAGGAGTGCATCCTCGCCGCGGGCGAGAGCATCCAGTTCGACGCCATCCAACAGCACACCTACGAAGCGCTCGCCGACTCCCAGTTCATCATTCTGCACCTGCGCAAGGACAAGCGCTACTAACCGCAACCGTCCCCACTCCCATGCGTATTGACCAACAACTTCAAGCCGCCGACCTCGCGCCGGCCCTCCAGCGTTTCTGGCAGCTCTCCGGCCAGAAGATCGACCTGATCTTCAAGGAATACGATTTCAGCAAAGGCTCGCCGGTGTTCACCGTCGCCGGCAAATACTCCGCGCGCGGCTGGACGGAGTGGACGGAAGGCTTCAACTACGGCTCGGCCTTTCTGCACTACGACGCGACCAACGAGCAGCGCTTCGCCGACCTCGGCATCAAGCACACCGTCGAGCGCATGGCCTCGCACGTCTCGCACGTCGGCGTGCACGACCACGGCTTCAACAACCTCAGCACCTACGGCAACTGGCTCCGCCTCCAGCGCGAGGGCAAGCTCCCCGCCGACCAGATCGAGTTTTGCGAGCTCGCGCTCAAGGTCTCCGGTGCCGTGCAGGCGGCGCGCTGGTCGAAGATTCACGGTGGCAGTGGCTACATCCACTCGTTCAACGGTCCGCACTCCCTCTTTGTCGACACCATCCGCTCCTGCCGCATCGTCGCCGTCGCGCATCAGCTCGGCCACCGGCTCATGGGCGAAAATGACGCGGCGCATTCGCTCCTCGAGCGCGCGCTTCAGCACATGGACGCCACGGCTAAATATTCCATCTTCTACGGCGAGGGCCGCGACAGCTACGACGTGCCCGCCGAACGTGGACGCACAACGCACGAGGCGATCTTCAACACCAACGACGGACGCTTTCGCTGCCCCAATTCCCAGCAAGGGTTCTCCGGCTTCACCACGTGGACCCGCGGTCTCTCGTGGGCCATGGTCGGGTTTGCCGAGGAACTCGAGTTTCTCAAGATCGTTTCGGACGCCGAACTTGAACCCCTCGGCGGCCGCGCCAAATGGGAAGCCATTCTCCTCAAAGCCGCCCGCGCCACCTGCGACTGGTTCATCGCCAACACCCCCCTCGACGGTATCCCCTATTGGGACGGCGGGGCACCCAACTTGCACAAGCTCGGCGATTGGCGCGGCCGCAATGCCGAGATTTTCAACGACCACGAGCCCGTCGACAGCTCCGCCGCCGCCATCGGCGCGCAGGGACTCTTCCGCCTCGCCCGCTATCTCGGCGAGACCACGCCCGACGGTCAGCGCTACTGGCAAGCGGGTCTCACCACCATGCGCACGCTCCTCAGCGACGCCTACCTCGGCATCGACCCTAAACATCAGGGCCTCCTGCTCCACACGGTCTATCACCGCCCGAACGGTTGGGACTACATCCCGCCGGGCCGGAAGGTTCCGTGTGGCGAGGCCTGCATGTGGGGCGACTACCATCTCCGCGAGGCCGCCCTCACCCTCCGGCGCATCATCAAGGGTGAAAAATATTACACCTTCTTCGGCTGCCTGAAGGATTAAACCGCTAATCCTCGCTAATTGCCGCTAATTACCCGGACCCAATTCATACTTTCCTTCATCAGCGATGATCAGCGTCTATTAGCGGTTAGCTGTATAAAATGAATCCTGCTGCCCCCCCTCCCGATTTAAGCCGGCTCTGCATCCACACGATCACCACCAAGCCGTGGGAGATCGAGACGTCCGCTGCGAAGTTCGCCGCCGCCGGCGTGAAGGGCATCACGGTCTGGCGCGACACTCTCGAAGGCCGGAACATCAAGCAAACGGGTCAACTCCTCCGCGATCACGGCCTCTCGATCGTCTCGCTCTGCCGTGGCGGTTTTTTCCCTGCACGCACCTCAGCCGACCGCCAGAAGGCACTCGACGATAACCGCAAGGCTATCGCTGAAGCATATGAGCTCGGAGCGCCTCTGATCGTGCTCGTCTGTGGCGCCGTCCCCGGCCAGCCGCTTGCCGAATCGCGCAAGCAGATCACCAACGGCATCGCTGCGCTCCTGCCCGAGTGTCAAGCGGCCGGCGTCAAGCTCGCCATCGAGCCGCTCCACCCGATGTATGCCGACTCGCGCTCCGCCGTGAACACTCTCGGGCAGGCCAACGACATGGTGGAGTCGCTCAAGTCCCCCCTCATCGGCGTGGCGGTCGATGTCTATCACCTCTGGTGGGATCCCGCACTCGAACAGGAAATCGCCCGCTGCGGCCGGCTCAACGCGCTCTTCGCCTACCACGTCTGCGATTGGCGCACGCCCACCACGGATTTGCTGCTTGATCGCGGCCTCATGGGCGAAGGCTGCATTCCCCTCCGCCAAATACGCGCCTGGATCGAGGCTGCGGGCTATGCGGGTTTCAACGAAGTCGAAGTTTTTTCCACGCGCCTCTGGGCCGCCGATCAAGACGACTACCTCGCCAAAATCGTCCAAGCCTACCGGGACCACGTTTAACTGCGACCCCGCCCACCCAATTTCCCCTCCGACCCTTATTAGCACTGACTATGAAAACGCATCGCATCGGCATCATCATGAACGGCGTCACCGGACGCATGGGCACCAACCAGCATCTCATCCGCTCCATCAAGGCCATCATTGACCAAGGCGGCGTGAAGCTCTCCGACTCCGAGGTCATCATGCCCGACCCCGTGCTCGTGGGCCGCAGTGAAGACAAACTCAAGGCCCTCGGCGCCCGCACCGGCGTCTCGCGCATCTCGACCAACCTCGGCGCCGAGCTGGCCAAGCCCGACAACCAGATATACTTCGACTCCACCCTCACCGGCCAGCGTCCTGCGGGCGTCCGCAAGGCCATCGCCGCGAAGAAACATATCTATTGCGAGAAGCCCACCGCCACCACTTCCGCCGAGGCGCTCGCCCTCGCCAAGGAAGTTTCCGCCGCCGGTCTCAAGCACGGCGTCGTGCAGGACAAACTCTGGCTCCCCGGACTCGTGAAGCTGAAATACCTCATCGATACGGGCTTCTTCGGCAAAATCCTCTCGGTCCGCGGCGAGTTTGGCTACTGGGTGTTCACCGGCGAATTCGAGAAACTCCAGCGCCCCTCGTGGAACTACCGCAAGGAAGACGACGGCGGGATCATCGTCGATATGCTCTGCCACTGGCAGTATGTGATCCAGAACCTCTTCGGCGAAATCAAGAGCCTCACCTGCCTAGGGGCCACGCACATCCCCACCCGTTGGGACGAGGCCGGCAAGCCCTACAAGTGCACCGCCGACGACTCCGCCTACGCTACCTTCGAACTCGCGAACGGCGTCATCTGTCACTTCAACTCATCGTGGGATGTCCGCGTGGACCGCGACGATCTCCTCACACTCCAGGTGGACGGCACGCACGGTTCCGCCGTCGCCGGCTTGCGCGACTGCAAGGCCCAGGCCCTCGCCGCCACGCCGCGTTGCACGTGGAATCCTGACATCGACAGTCCAATCAAATACAAGGACGGCTGGACGCGCGTGCCGGACCAAGGCGTTTACGACAACGCCTTCAAGATTCAGTGGGAACTCTTCCTCAAGCACGTCGTCACCGGCTCCCCCTTCCGGTGGAATCTGTTTGAAGGTGCCAAGGGCGTGCAACTCGCCGAGCTCGGTCTCGCCTCCTGGGCCAAACGCGCCTGGGTGGATGTGCCGCCCCTGAAGTAATCAATGCAGGTCACCACGAAACACACTAAATACATGAAAGGAAATTCACCCCAAACCTTTGAACCGCTAATCTTCGCTAATCGCCGCTGATGAAAAACCAAGTCCGGCCTTCAGATTAGTGAGAATTAGCGCAGATTAGCGGTTAACCTCCGCCTCTGATCCTTTCTGTAGAAATCCATCCGTGTTCATCTGCTAATCCGTGGTTAAATGCCTTTCCCCTGTTCCCTCTGTTTCCTCCTGTAAGAATATTTTCGTGTGATTCGTGTATTTCGTGGTGCCCAATAACCCCTCCTCCCCATGTCTAAAGTAGCTCTCGTCACCGGTGGTTCGCGCGGCATCGGCTTCGGCATCGCCGAAAAACTCGCCGCCGAAAAATGGGACCTCGTCATCAACGGCGTGCGTCCCGCGAATGCGGTGACCGCACCGTTGGATGCCCTCCGCCAGCACGGCGTCCGCGTCGGCTACGCTTGCGGCGACATCGGCTCGGTCGAAGGCCGCGCCTCCATCCTCGCCGCCACCCGTGCCTTCTGTGGGAGCGAGCTTGCTTGCGACGGTTCGCCCTTCTCAGGTTTCAGGTCTCAGGTTTCAGGTTTCCTTTTGGTCAACAACGCCGGCGTCGCCCCCAAGATTCGCGCCGACCTGCTTGAAACCTCCGAGGAATCCTACGACTACGTGATGAACACGAATCTCCGCGGCGTGTTCTTCCTGACGCAGGCGTTCGCGCGCGACATGGTCGCCGCGAAAAAGGCCGACCTGGCGTTTTCAGGCACGATCGTGAACATCACTTCGATTTCCGCCACGGTGGTGAGCATCAACCGCGGCGAATACTGCATTGCCAAGGCCGGACTGAGCATGATGTCGCAACTTTTTGCGACGCGCCTCGGGGTCAATGGCATCCCCGTTTACGAAGTCCGCCCCGGTGTCATCAAGACCGACATGACTGCTGGCGTGACCGACAAATACGACAAACTCATCGCGAGCGGCCTCAACGTGCAGCCGCGCTGGGGCTTCCCCGAGGACATTGGCCGCAGTGTCGCCGCGCTTGCGCGGGGCGACTTCCCCTTCAGCACCGGCCAAGTCATCATGGTCGATGGCGGCCTGACGATCCCACGCCTCTAGCCTTTAGTCGCGGCCTCTGCATCCCGCAGCCCAGGATTTCTTCCCCGAACCACTTGGCCGAAAAAAAGGCCGCCCACGGGCGGCCTTGGAAATCAAACTCTCTGACCGGCTCAGTTCGTGATGTCGAAGGTTGTGCTGCGTTCGCGAACGGGCAGATAGACTTTATACCACTCCAATTGCGCCGGGCTCTTGGTGTAGTCCTTCAGCGCCTGCTCATCCTTGAACTCCATCACCATGGCGTGAGTCCGGTCGCCTTGGGCTTTGATCGTCTTCACCCAGACGCGCGTAATTCCCGGATAGGCGGCCGGCAATGCCTTCACTCCGTCGAGCGCCGCTTGAACCTGTTCCGGCGTGGCATCGGCTTTCCAGGTGACGGTAACAACGTGAATCACGGAGCTGGGCATCGTGTCGCTGGCAAAAGACGTGGCTGCACCGACGGTGGGCAACGTAACAGTGAGAAGTATCGCAAGGAGCTTTTTCATGGGAGTTAGTTGGGGTTGCCTGAGGAACTTCAAGCCGGTTGGAGGCCGACCGGTCGATTGTTGCCACCACCTTTGCCCAATTCCTGAAAACGGCAAGCTCCGCACGGCCACGTTGCTTTGCAGCAGTCAATTCCGGCTCGATTCCACCGACAGTCTACCGAATCATCCGGAAGTTGAATAACTCGTCCAAGGATCCGCTGCACGGCATCACGCTGGAACAGCTGTTGAAGGAGCTCGTCACCGAATTCGGCTGGCCGGGTCTCTCGCGGCGCGTGCCGGTGCGGTGCTTCATGTTCGAACCGTCCATCACCTCTTCGCTGCGCTTTCTGCGCAAGACCCCCTGGGCTCGCACCAAGGTCGAGGAAATTTACGCTAACTGGAAGCGGAGCACGTAACCCGGATCCGCCATCAGTGCGCGAAGGTTGGATCCACCGCCAGCCGGAAGTAGTCTCGGGCGTTGGCGAAGCAGATATTGCGCACCATCTTGCCAACCAATTCGCGGTCGGCGGGAATCTCGCCGTGCTCCATCTGGCCGCCGAGCAAATTGCAGAGCACCCGACGGAAATACTCGTGCCGCGTGTAACTGAGGAAACTGCGAGAATCAGTCAGCATGCCGACAAAGCGACTCAACAACCCCAGATTCGAAAGGGCTGTCATCTGCCATTCCATCGCCTCCTTTTGATCGAGGAACCACCAACCGGAGCCGAACTGCACCTTGCCGGCGACCGAGCCGTCCTGAAAATTCCCCGCCATCGTTGCGAAGAGGTAATTGTCCCCCGGATTGAGGTTGTAGAGCACTGTGCGCGGCAATTCGCCCGTCGTATCAAGCGCATCAAGGTAACGGCTGAGGGCGCGGCCCTGCGGAAAGTCACCGACGCTGTCAAAGCCTGTGTCGGGCCCGAGCTGCTGCAGCAGGCGCGTATTGTTGTTCCGCATCGCACCCAAATGGAGTTGCTTGGTCCAGCCCTTGGCGGCATCCCAGCGGCCGAATTCCAACATCAAAAACGAACCATACTTCGCCCAGTCCTGCGGCGTGGCCTGCCCGCACGGTTCGGCCAACGCGCATTCCAAGCCGTGATCGGACAGGCGTCCGCCGACGGCATGAAAATCGTCGTGGCGTCGGCGAAGCGCGCTGAGCAAGTCGTCGAAAGTCTTCACAGCCATCTTGGCCTCGCCGCCCGGTCGCTCGAGCCACACGTTGAATGCTGTCGGCGCATTCACCCCGAGGGCTTTGTCCGGACGAAACGTCGGATAGACCCGCGTCTTCAATCCGAGCTTCGCAACGCGCTCGTGATCGGCGAGTGAGTCAGCCGGGTCATCCGTGGTGCAGATCACCGCAACATGGTTGTGTTCCAGAATATCGTGCACGCGCATGCCGGACAGCTTCTCATTGGCCTGCTTCCAAATGCGGTCCGCG
>CAMTVF010000120.1:0-4528 GCA_947085115.1 uncultured Opitutaceae bacterium
ACACCCATTCGGAAGAGGCTGGGGAAAGGCGGGGAAAGAAAATCATTCACTTCTTGGTGGGCATCAAAACCGGCTGCCTGCAGCCCTGGTTTTCATTCGTGTCCCTTCGTGTTCATTCGCGGTTCAATTGAATGGATCCGGATAAGGGGCGTTGGTATGACAGGGTGCCGCAAGGACTCCGCCGGCCAGCAGAGTCCCCGTCGGCGCTGCCGCGCCAAAGCCTGAAACCGGCATTACGCCGCGCCCCGGGCATCGCGGCGGTCGCGGGCGGGCGCAAGCGCCCCGCCAGACGGAACGGGTCGCCGCCCGCCGCTCAAGGCCCGGATTTCTCTGCGAGAAGTTGCTCCAGCCGCGCCCGCAAGTCCGCCAGCTCCCTCGACCGAAAACTGTGTTTCGTCTTCGCCAGCACGCCAATCGTGTCGCCCAGGGCGGCGCGCAGCGCAGGGTCGCCATTATCCCGCTGCCGCGACACCCCGTCCTGCTCAATCAACACTGCAACTTTGTCCAATTGCTCCGCGAGCGGATCGGCGGCAGGCGAATCCCCGCTGTTGATCCGCGCTTGCCCGCGCACATGACGAAAAGACCGGACCAACTCGGCCAGCTTCACGCGCTGCCTGCGCCGTTCAATCAACCGCCCGAGCGTGTTGGGGAGCGTCGCGTAGTCCGGAGACTTGAGCAGGTAGGCGGCAATCGGCAGGTTCGCCGCACGCATCGCCGTTTCCAGTTCAGGGTTACCCGTGAGAAGCACCACCAACGGGACGCGATTCCGTGCAAGGAGCTGCTCGGTCCATTCCAGACGCTCGTTCCCGGGCATGCGAATATCGCAAAGCACCAGATCAACTTCTGTTTCAGCGAGCACCTGCTCCGCCGCCCCAATGGTCGCAGCGGGCAAAACGGTAAATCCATGGCGCTCCAGCCATGCGTGCAAAGCTTCCTGCGCCAGTGCGTCGTCATCAACATGGAGTATCCGGCCGCGTGTCATCTCTTTCAGGGGTCACTCTTTTGGCCGATCCTGCCGGAGCAAGTCAAGTCGGCGCGCCAACTTCACCGGTCGGCTGCGGCGTGAATTGCAGGGGCTCCTGAGATTTTACCGCCTGATTCACGCCAGGCCTGCGTGGCGCCAATCGCCGCAGACACAAAGGCAGGGGGCCTGCGAGATGCGATCCACTGCCTGCTGGAACCGCGCTGCTACTTCGCCGAGGCGAGCGCCACCTGCCACTCCCCGAGCTCGACGCCCTGTTGGCGGGCGAGCGCTCGGAGGAAGAACTGCCCTTTCAGTCGCACACCTAGATTCAGCAGTTGGAATTGAACCACCGAGTCACAGAGGGCACAGATAAAACAGCTTATGAGAAGCAAGGTGGGGTGACGATGACTCACCTTTCGGGTGAAATGGTTTCCCCGCCAATCTCCTGAGACTTCCTCTGTGTTCTCCGTGTCTCCGTGGTTCAACTTCTCCATTTAGGCTCAGGGATTCGCCACCGCGCTCCAGCGACTCGGACGCATCCCCGAGGCCATCACGCACTACAAAATGGCGCTGCGCCTGCGACCGGGTGATCCGATCGCCACCGAGAACCTGCGGCGCTTGCGCCTCAAGCGGGGCGCGCCGAATTGAAAAACAGACTTGGAGCCGCGGGCGTTTGCTGCGCTGCTTGAGCTTGCGATGGATCATCCTTCCGAGCCGAAATTTTGGGACGAGCGCTACGCTGCGGGCACCACCCCGTGGGATCTCGGCGGGGTGCCGTCCCGTCTCTCCGAATTTCTCGCGGCGCACCCGTCCGGCGGACGCGTCTTGATCCCCGGCTGTGGCAGTGGTCACGAGGTCGCCGCCTTTCACGGCGCCGGCTATCAAGTGACGGCGATCGACTTTGCTCCCGCCGCCGTCGCCCAGGCGCGCACCAACCTCGGCCCTGAGTTGGGCGCCCGTGTGGTGCTCGGCGATTTCTTTGCCCACCCCTTCGCGGACGCGCCTTTCGATCTGATCTACGAGCGCACCTTCTTCTGCGCGATTCCCCCGCGTTTGCGCTCCTCCTACGTTCAGCGGATGACGCAGTTGCTCAAACCAGACGGTGCCCTCACGGGATTTTTCTTCCTTGGCGATGAGCGCGACGGTCCTCCCTATCAATTGAACGCCAGCGATCACGAGGCACTCTTCGCGGGACACTTCCAGCTCGCGAACGATGAACCTGTCGCGCAGCCCTTCCACTTGTTTGGCACCAAGGAGCGTTGGCGCGAATACCGCCTCAAACGCTGATCGCCCAACCCGGAATCATTGATGCCCCCTTCTCCCAACGGCACCTTTTGCGAACAACTCATCGCGCTCGAGCAAGCGGGCGGTGCGTTTGTAGTCGTGATGTTGGTCGAGGCGCTCGGCAGCACACCCCAAGATTCCGGCGCCAAGATGCTTGTCACCGCCGGGGGTCTGCATTTCGGCACGGTCGGCGGCGGCAAGGTCGAAGCCAAGGCCATCGGCGTTGCGCAAGAGATGCTCGCCACCGGCACCAACGCGACCCGGTTCGTCAACTGGACGCTCAAGGGCGATGTCGGCATGACCTGCGGCGGTTCGGTGAAGTTTTATTTTGAATCCCATCTTGCCGGTGGCGTCGGAGCCGCGTGGCCGATTTGGATCTTTGGCGCGGGTCACGTGGTGCAGGCGCTGGTGCCGGTGCTGGCACCGCTCAGTTGCCAGATCACGGTCTGCGATCCCCGCCGCGAATGGCTCGACCGCCTGCCGCGCACCCGCAACGCCCACTACGTGCAGGCCGACGCGCCGGAGTCACTGGTGCCGACGATGCCCGACCACGCTTTTCTGCTCTGCCTCACGAAGGGCCACGCTTCGGACCGACCCGTGCTGCAGCGCGCGCTCGCCGAGCGGAACTTCCCGTTTGTCGGCGTCATCGGCAGCGCCGCCAAGGCCGAAGTGCTGCGTCGGGAAATGACCGCAGCCGGACTGTCGCCGGAGCGCGCCGGGCAATTCCACTGTCCGATCGGGTTATCCTTCGGTTCCAACGACCCGCACGAAATCGCCCTCAGCATCGCCGCCCAGTTGCTCACCGTGCGCGATCAATTGAAATCGTAGCGCGGCCTACCGGTTCAGGCGCGACTGGATGGCGGAAAAAATTGCCTCGCCGGTTGCCGGTGAAGGGAGCGCCACTTGACCGCCCGCCGGTCCAAACGCGGCCACCGCGTCCCTAATCGCCTCACGCACGCTGATCGCGAGCATCAACGGCGGTTCGCCGACGGCCTTGCTGCCGTGAATCGAGCTGGGCTGCGTCGCCTTGGGCAACAAGGTGACATTGAACTCGGCCGGCGCGTCGCTCATCGCGGGAATCTGGTAGGTGCTGGCGCTGTGCGTGAGCAGTTGCCCTTTTGCGCCCCACTTCAATTCCTCGCTGGTGAGCCAGCCCATGCCTTGCACAAAGGCGCCTTCGATCTGCCCGCGATCGACCCCGGGGTTCAGGGAGTCGCCCACATCGTGCACGATATCGACGCGGCGCACGCGATGCATGCCGGTGTAGCCGTCAACCTCGACCTCGCTGATCGCCGCACCGCACGCAAAGTAGTGAAACGGCCGGCCCGCCGACCTGCTCCAATCCCAATGAATCCCGGGCGTCCTGTAGTAGCCGGTGGCGGAAAGACTGACGCGCTCCGTGTAGGCCTTGGCCGTGACCTTGGCGAAAGGCAGGCGTAGCCCGGGGTTGTCCCGGGAAAAGGCAAAGCCGTCGGCAAAGGCCACTTTTCCCGTCGCGACCCCCAGCAAACCCGCCGCCACCGGCACCAGCCGTTCGCGCAGAATCGAGCAGGCCGCCGCCACCGCGGCACCATTCAAGTCTGCTCCGCTCGACGCCGCCGTCGCCGACGTGTTCGGCACCTTGTCCGTGCTCGTCGTCATGAGCCGGATGCTGGCGGAGGGCAGTCCCAACTCGCGCATGGCGACACCGAGCATCTTGGTGTGCAACCCCTGCCCCATCTCCGTGCCGCCGTGGTTCACTTGCACGCTGCCGTCGGTGTAAATGTGCACCAGCGCGCCCGCCTGATTGTAGTGGGACAACGTGAAGCTGATACCAAACTTGACCGGCGTCACCGCCAGCCCGCGCTTCACGCGTCGCTGTTGCGCATTCCACGCCGCAATCTCGCGCCGCCGTTCGGCAAAGCGCCCCGACTCCAACACGCTGCGCCAGATTTCCTGAATGCGGTTATCGCCGATGTCTTCGAGATAGTGGGTGCGGTTCGTATCACCGGTGCCGTGGTAGAGATTGCGCTCGCGCACGACTTCCGGGGGCAAGCCGACGCGACGGGCCACGCGATCCATGATCTCTTCCATCACGAGCATCCCCTGCGGACCACCGAACCCACGGAACGCCGTGTGCGAGGTCGTGTTGGTCTTCGCCACCCGTCCCGTGAAATGCACCGCCGGCAAATAGTAAGAGTTGTCCAAATGAAACAGCGCGCGATCCACGATCGGCTGCGACAAATCAAGCGACCAACCGCCGTCGGAGACCAGCTCCACGTGGGCGGCGAGAATCCGGCC
>CAMTVF010000121.1:0-43836 GCA_947085115.1 uncultured Opitutaceae bacterium
CCTGGTCCCTGAATACAGTCCTCACTTGGACTGATTGCCTCTCGCGGCATCCCTCTCCGAAATGCCGCCGAAGGGCCGGCGTTCGGTGAAGGCACCGTGGGGAGAAGGTGAAACAAATCAAGACGCGCCTCTCGGGAGGTCTCACCCGCGAGCGTGCAACGCATCCGGGCAGCCAAGGAGATCAAACCGCACTTGGCGGTGGCAACACGACCGCAAGAGATGCGGGCCTTACGTGAATCTCGATCGTGGCGGCGGTCTCACGCCACTCGCCGTCGGTGTGAATCAACCCGGCCCGGGTGCGCTCGATCGTAAATCCTGCCCCGCGCATGCCGTGCACGAAGCGGCTGCGTTCCACCCTGCCCAGGAAGATCCGCGCCGCGAACCCGGGAAGGCCGAAACCGAGGCGCCGCACCGCCACGAGATCGAGCAGGCCGTCGTCGAGCCTGGCGTGGCGCGCGATCCGGGCGTTGTTGCCGTATTGAGAGCCGTTGGCCACTGCGACTAAGAGAGCGGGTAGCTCGACCGATTCGCTCCCGCAGGTGAGGCGATAGTTTTCGATTTTCGCTTTTCGGTAGGCGCGCAGCGTGGCGACAGCATAGGCTGCGAGTCCGCGGCGCTGAAGCTGATTGAAGCGCTGGCTGAGCTCCGCATCAAAACCGCAACCCATCACGTTGACGAAGGCGTGCCCATTGGCGGTGGCGGTGTCGATGCGCACGATCCGCTTGGCGGGGACCACGAGCGCGGCCAGCGCGCGCTGCGGTTGCAAAGGGATGCCGAGGTGACGCGCGAGTCCGTTGCCGGAACCGCAAGGCACGAGGGCCAGCGCGACATCGGTGCCGATCAAACCTTGGGCGACTTCGTTTGCCGTGCCGTCTCCGCCCACGGCGGCGACACAGGCAAAACCTGCATCGACTGCGGCTCGCGCGAGGTCGGCGGCGTGGCCCGGGCCCGAAGTGGGCGAGAGCGTGACTTGCTTCGCGTTCCTCTCCGCAAACGCGGTGAGTTCGGCTCGAAACCGGGGCTTGCGCCGATTGTGACCGGAAGCGGGATTGAAAATGAGTAAGGTGCCGCCGTTCATCGGGAATCGCCCGCCGCCAGCTTGGGCGGACGCAGCACCCGGCGCCACACCAGAATGACGATCCACGCCAAGAGCATCGTGACGACGGTGTGGCTCATGTGGTGCGCGCCCTTGAGCATCTGGTAACCTCCCATCCACCAGCCCAAGCCGAGGCCCAACGCGAGGCCACCGATTCGCCAGCGGCGAGACCGGCGCAGCCAAGCGAGGGCCATCAGGGCAAAGCCGCCGCTGGCATGGCCGGCGGGAAAACAATGTCCCCTTGTCGCTGACTGAAAATCCGCAGGGGAGGGTTCACAAAGAGTGACGTAGGGTGCCTCGCCGCCGTAACGACGAATCTCCGATGGACAATAGACGTTGGTGAACTGCCTGCCGAATCCGGCGAGCATCGGCAGCGTCGCAAGCGTCAGGACTGCAACCCACAGATCGGGTCGGGCGAGGCCCCAGCGGTTGCGCCAATCCACCGGACCCACGACGAGCGCCACCAGGACGAGGGCGAGAATCCCAATGGCAATCTTGGGCCCGTGATAAAAGAGCGCGCGACCAGCAGGATTGTCCCGATCAACGAACCATTGCCCCGTCGAGAAGTCATAGAACCGGTCTTGGAGGCTGAGATCGATCGTGGTGAATCCGAAAACGCCAACGAGCAGGGCCAGCGACAGCAAGGCCGGCCACAGGGTGCGATCAGCGACGGATTCATTTTGCGACGGGGTATTCACTTTCCCCATGCCGCATCTTTGCTCCGATGCAGCAAGCGCTTGAAGTCGAAATTCACGCGCACCTTCGCGCCGGCGCCGATGTCGGTGCCGTTGGGTCCGTTGGAAATGCGCAGGCCGAGACCGAGCAACCATTGGCCGCGGGAACCAAAGGTGTATTCCGGGGGCACTTGCCAGACGACGCCCGGTCGCAAGGAAAACACATTCCCCTGAAGTGGTCCGCCGATTCCGTCCGTCGTGGTCCAGTTCGCCTCCAACGTGTAATGATAGCGGCCCCGACCCCAGACGAACCCACCGGTGAGCGTCGCAGTATCATCGCCCAACTGATTTTTCTCGAGTCGTCCAAGGGTAGGGGTGCGGTTGACCAGATCTGCGCCGAGGCCCCAGAAGACGCGCACGTTTTCAAATTTCGGGAGCGGACGGGCGAATGTGAAGTAGGGAGCGATGTGCTCCAAGCCATCGGTGACGTCGAGGGGAGGACTGCCGAGCGGTCGGGTGTAATCGATTCCGATGGCGGTATCCCAATTCTCGAGGATGCGGGAACCCAGCCGGTATTTGGTGCCGAGATGAAACTCGGAGAACCCCTTCCGATTCAGGAACGGTTCGTCGCCGATTCCGTGCGAGAGGTAGGCCTCGATTTCCGCGGTGGCCTCCCAATTTTCCGTCAAGCCATAGCGTATGCCGAGCGGAATGCGGAGATTGTCCTTGTTCACCAGGTCGCCGAAGTGCGGCTTGAACAAGAGATGGAGGGAGTGCTTTTTTTCCGTGCCGGGCAGCGCGGCGTTGAAAATGCCCCGCACTTGCAAGGCGCTATCGGTGACGGGCAGTTCGGCGGCGCAAAGCATGCCGCACCACGAACCGAAACCCAGGAGCAGCACGCTGCGGAAATGGGGTCGCATCGCTTAATGATTTCCAGCGACGGCCGCGGCGGGGGGAAGGGTGCGAGCCAGTTCTTCACCGAGCAGGGTATGGCGCGCGTTTTCCGCGGCGGTCAGCTCGCGGTAAGCGCCCTCCTTGCAGGCGTGGTTTGCGGCCTGATAGAAACTGATGGCTTCCTGCGTGTCGTGTTCGTTGTTCGGAGTCGGCACCTGGGTTGCGGTCGGCAAATCGACCCGATAGCTGCTGACTTCCCGTTGCGGCTTGAGGATGACGAAATGATTCTCTTCCAGGTGCCCCAGTTTCTGGTAATTGCCCAGCAGCGCATGGGCGTTTTTCAAGGGAGTGCGCCGGACATCATGACCAAAGAAACGCGTGGGATAGCTCCAATTGAGCAGGCCGAGCAGCGTGGGCGCGTAATCCATCTGGCTCGTCAATTTAGTGATCCGACCTGGCGCGATCTGGCCGCCGGGAGCGTAGATAAGGAGGGGAATGTGGTAATTCCGCACCGGCAATTCCGACTTGCCGGCACTCGAGGCGCAATGATCGGCGACGATCACGAATACCGTGTTCTTGAACCACGGCTTGGTCGCCGCCACGCGCAGAAACTCGCCAATCGCAAAATCGGAATATTTCACCGCTCCCGCGCGCCCGGAGGTTTTTGAAGGCAAGTCGATCCGGCCCCCGGGGAAAGTATAGGGCCGGTGATTGGAGGTGGTCATCACGAAGAAATGAAAGGGTTGGCCGGCGGCATGAGCCGCGTCGGCCTCGCGGCTGGTCCAGCGGTAAAGGTCCTCGTCGCAAGCCCCCCAAGCGTTGGCAAAGGTGACGTCGTCACTGGAGACGCTGTTGCGATCGACCACCTTGTAGCCATTCTGGCCGAAGAAATAGTTCATGTTGTCGAAGTAGCCGTATCCACCGTAGATGAATGCGGTGCTGTAGCCCTTTGACCGGAAGACAGAACCCAAGGTGAAAAGCCTTTCGTTGTTCGGTCGCTTGATAAGCGATCGACCCGGCGTGGGCGGAAGGGAAAGGGTCAAAGCCTCCATGCCCCGGTCCGTGCGCGTTCCCGTGGCGTAAAAGTTCTCGAAGACCAGACTGTGGCGGGCGAGTTTTTCGAGATGGGGGGTCAGTCCAGAAGCGTGGTTCAGGGTGCCGAGAAAGTCGGCGCTGAGACTTTCGACGGTGATTTGGATGACATTGGGGCGAAGCTCGGGCCCGACATTCTTCACATACCGCAGGGTGTCCATGCTCCCGGGTTGGAGGAGCACCGAACCATCCTCAGTCAATTCGGTGCGCAATTGGGCGTAGGCCTGCTCATGGGAAAGGGTCTGGTAGAACTGGTCGTAATCGAGGGCGTTGTTCTTGAACGCGGCGAAGAGCGACCACAGTCCGTTCTTGGCGAGTTCGCGGTGGTAGTTGTTCGCGAAAACCGGGAGCTGCCTTTCATTCAGCAAAAGCCCGAGGCCGAGTGCGGCGACGAACCAAACCAGCGCGGCAGTCCATCGGGTGGGCGCCGGCGACGAGGCGTGTGCGAGCCATCGGGTGGGCCATCTGGTGGCGAAAATCAGGCGGCCAATCAGCAGCGTCCCCCCGAGCACGCCACCCACGATCAGCGGAATGCTGTAGGATTCACGAATGTTCGCGATGACTTCGGTGGTGTAGACCAGATAGTCGACGGCGATGAAATTGAACCGCACCCCGAATTCATCCCCAAACGTCCACTCGGCCACGGCCCCGAACAACAGGCCGAAGAGGATCAAGCCACCGACGAAGTGCGTGAGCGCACGCTGCCATTTCCTAGTGCCCCAACTCGCGGGCAGGCCGGCCAGCAGGACAACCAGGGGAAGGGCGGCAAAGGCAGCGGCGCCGAGATCGTAAAGCAGACCCCACGCAAAGGCGGCAGGCAACGCCGTGCTCAGATCTATCTCGGCATACGACTTTGCGATGAGAGCGAAGCGAAGCACCAGTGAGACCGCGCTGAAGACGGCAAGGAAAATCACCACGCCCCCAAAACGGGAACGAACGGCGCCGCGCGCTCCCGCGCTGAAGCGGTTCACCAGTCGCGACAGCATCAACGAAGATTGAAAACCCATGGCGCAACCCTACCCGGACGAAATGAAGGTTTTCTGAACCCCAGATTAATTGGGATTCATCCGGCCCAAGTGCAGCCGGACGTTTCGGCCGATTTCGCAAATTACGCGCAGCGCGCCGACAGGGATGAGGTTAAACTGCCACCATCATGAAAACCATCCTTGTCCCGGTCGATTTTTCTGCGGTGACGCCGGGAGTGATGCGGGCCGCGTGCCAGTTGGCGAAATTGGCCAAGAGCAAGCTGGTGCTCCTGCACGTGGTGCAGCCCCCGGTGGTCGTGGATGTTTACGGCCTCGGACAGGAAATGCTCGGGCCGACACTGTCTGACAGCGAGCAGGTCACGACACGGAAGCTGCGCACGTTGATCAAGCAATGTGTCCGGCAGGGAGTGACGGTTCGTGCGGTGCAACAAGCGGGCAATGTCGTGAAAGAGATTCTCGCGACGGCAACGCGGCTCAAGGCGGCCTACATCGTGCTTGGCTCCCACGGACACGGGGCGGCGTATGATCTGATCGCAGGAAGCACCACCAACGGCGTTCTGCGCAAGTCGCCATGTCCCGTCCTCGTTGTTCCTTCGAAAGGCAAGCGGTGATCCCTGCGGCGGCGCTGGATGCGGGCGTCGAATCCTCAGGGGGCCGGAACGGGCCGGAGATTGCAGGGGCAAGATCCGGACCCGGTGAATAGTTCAAGTTGCGGCTGGCAGGCCATTCCGGGGCAGGTTATCAGGTCTTTTCCATGGCTTCCCCCGGCAAACACAATCTCCTGCCCATCGTCCGCTTCGCCCCGCCGGGGCTGTATCTGGACGGAGGCGCGCATGGCGAGATCTTGCTGCCGAGTCGCTACATTCCAGCCGGCGCAAAACCGGGTGGGAAGATCGAGGTGTTCGTCTTCCGCGATTCCGAAGACCGGCTGGTTGCCACGACGGAACGGCCCGCAGCAGTGGTTGACGAATTCGCCTGCTTGCGGGTCGTCGCCGTCAACCCGCGCGTGGGAGTGTTTTTGGACTGGGGGCTCGAAAAAGATCTGCTGCTCCCCCTTCGCGAAGCGGGTGGCCCGCTCAAGACCGGTGACTGGGTCGTCGTGCAGGTGCAGCTTGACCCCCATACGGATCGGCTGATGGCGAGCGCGCGGCTCAATCGTCGGCTCGACCTTGTCCCGCCCCACTACCACGAAGGCGAGTCAGTGAAGCTGCTCGTGGCGAGCAAGAGTCCGATCGGATACAACCTGATTATCAACAATGCCCACCGGGGTTTGATTTACCAAACGGACGTGCCGGGCACCCTGAAGGTCGGCCAAAAGGCCGAGGGCTATGTTCGCGCAATCCGGCCCGATGGGAAAATCGATTTGGCGCTTGGTCGGGCGGGATACCGGCGGATCGGACCACTGACCGAGCAGATTGTCCAAATCCTGGCGTCGAGCGGTGGACGCTTGCCCTACAACGACAACAGCCCGCCCGAGGACATTCGCGAAACCTTTGGGATGAGCAAGAAGGCCTTCAAGCAGGCCATCGGCGCGCTGTTCCGCGACCGCCGCATCATCATCGGCCCGGATGGCATCTGCCTCGTGGCGCCCGAGCCAACAAACTAGGATTGGACACGGTTCCGCCCGCCACTACTTACACGCCATGAAGAAAGCTCCTTCCGCTCCCAAAGCCACCCGCACGGCCGCGCGCGAAATCTTCGTCCGCGAGGTTCCGATCGACCTCTGCCAGTTCATCAAGTTCGGCGGCCTGGTCGGAACCGGCGGTGAGGCGAAGCAAATCATCTCTGCGGGCATGGTGACGCTCAATGGCGCCGTCGAGACCCGGAAGCGCAAGAAACTGGTGCTGGGCGATCTGGTCTCCGCCAATGACGAGACGCTCGTGGTCCGACTGCAATGAGCATCGCACGGTGATGACATTTGCAACCCTCGGACTTTCGGAATTCCTACTGCGTGCGGTCGCGGCGCGCAACTACGCGGAGCCGACCCCGGTCCAGGCGGCGGCGATTCCGGCCATTTTGCGCGGGGCCGACGTCTGGGCCTCGGCGCAAACGGGTTCGGGCAAGACGGCCGCGTTTGCGCTTCCGCTCCTGCAGCGGCTCTCCGGCAGCCGGCGTGCGCGCGGACGCTTCGTCCGGTCCTTGATTTTGGTGCCGACGCGCGAACTGGCGGCGCAGATCGGCGAATCCTTTCGCAACTACGGTGCCAGCCTGCCGGAACCGATCAAGATTCTGACGGTTTTCGGCGGGGTCTCCATCAATCCGCAGATGATGGCGCTCGGAGGCGGCGCGGATGTCATTGTCGCCACACCGGGCCGTTTGCTCGACTTGATCGACCACAACGCGGTGTCGCTCTCCGCGGTCGAATCCCTGGTGCTCGACGAGGCCGACCGGCTCTTCGACTTGGGCTTTGCCGACGAACTGACGCGCTTGCTCGGCCTGATGCCGATCCAAAGGCAGAACCTGCTTTTTTCCGCGACGTTTCCACCGGCGGTGCAAGGCCTCGTGGAGAACTTACTGCGCGACCCGGTGCGGATCGACGCGCCCTCGGCACCGGCGACCAAGCCCGACATACTCCAACGCGCGATCGAGGTGGATCCCCCCCGCCGCACGCAACTGCTCCGCCATCTGATCGAAACGAACGGGTGGACCCGCGTCCTTGTTTTCCTGGCCACCAAGTATGCCACCGAACACGTGGCCGAAAAGCTGCGCAAGGCTGGCATCGAGGCGACGGCGTTGCATGGCGCACTCAGCCAGGGAGCCCGCACCCGTGCGCTGGCAGATTTCAAGGAATCGAAAGTGCAGGTGCTGCTGGCCACAGATGTCGCCGCCCGCGGCCTTGATATCGCCCAATTGCCCGTCGTGGTGAATTTCGACTTGCCCCGCTCCGCGACGGACTACACGCACCGCATCGGCCGAACCGGGCGGGCGGGCGAGAGCGGGATCGCCATCAACTTCGTCAGCGCCGGCACGCACGCCCACTTTCGGCTGATTGAAAAACGCCACGGGCTCGACTTGCCGCGCGAACAGATCGAGGGCTTCGAACCCGTTGAAGAGGAGGTGCCCGGATCAGCGACCGGTGGCGTCAAGGGAAAGCGCAAGAGCAAGAAGGACAAACTGCGCGAAGCAGCAGCCCGCGCGGCGGCAGGTGAGGCTGAAGTGCCGAAAGAGAGGTTTCCGTTGGGGCCGCTGGAACCGACGCGGCGCTTTGCCTTTCGGAGGCTGCGTTAAGCCGGCGGCTTTGCATTACCCGCCTGCGGGTGGCAGTGCGGACAGGACTTGTCGGGCACGTAATGCGGATGTTGCTGCTCCGCCCCGAGGAGAGGCATCTGGCAATTGAAGCACAGAACGGATTTCGTCTCGCGCAGCGCAGGATCGACGCCCACGCGGCGGTCGAAAACGAAACACGCGCCGTCGTAGTGGGCGCCGCCGCACTCCTCGAAATACTTGAGGATGCCGCCGTCGAGTTGGAGCACGTGCCTGAAGCCAGCGTGCTCCATGAACGGTCCGGCTTTTTCGCAACGAATCCCACCCGTGCAAAACATCACGAGCGGCTGTTCCTTCAACCCGGCGGGCAAGCGTCGCACCGCTTCCGGAAAGTCGCGAAAGTGGTCGATGCCCGCCCGCAAGGCGCCGCGAAACGTCCCCAGGCGCACCTCGTAATCGTTGCGCGTGTCGAGGAGCGTGAGCGCCTTTCCCTCGTCGAGCCACTGCTTCAGGGTCCGCGCCGACAGCTTCGGGGACGGTCGGCGGGCCGGGTCAATGCCTTCCACGCCGAAGGCGATGATCTCCTTTTTGATTTTCACCAGCATGCGATTGAACGGCTTCTCGGCACTGGGGCTTTCCTTGGGCGTGAGGTCGGCCAGACCGGGCACGGCGTGAATGGCCGCCAGCAGAACATCGAGCGCGGGACGCCCACCGGCGACGAACAGGTTGATGCCCTCGGGACTGAGAAGAATCGTGCCGCGAAGTCCTCCGTCGGTGGCGACGGACTTCAGGCGTTCCTTGAGCGCGGGCAGATTATCCAGCGGAACGAACTTGTAGGCGGAGAGATTGACGATGTCGGCCATGATCGGATCACCCATGCAGAGCGGCTGCCCGGGCTCAGGCAAGCGCGGTTTAATAGAAGACGTTGCGGTCAAGACTGCGATACTGGATGGCCTCAAGGAGATGCGGGGCCGCAATGCGCTCGGCTCCGGCGAGATCAGCAATCGTGCGCGCCACTTTGCGAATGCGGTCGTAGGCCCGCGCCGAGAGGGAAAGCTGCTCCATCGCCTGCTGGAGCAAGTCTCCGAGCGTGGAATCCAGGGAACAGTGGCGCTTAAGCTGGGCGGGGGTCATGCGCGCGTTGGAATTGGTGACGGAGCTGACGAAGCGGGCGCGTTGTCGCGTGCGTGCCGTCTCCACGCGGGCGCGAATCGCAAGGGAGCATTCGGCGGGCTTGTCGGTGCGCAATTCGGAGAGCGCCAGAGCGGGCGCCTCGATGTGGATGTCGATGCGGTCGAGCAGCGGACCGCTGATGCGATTGCGGTAGCGTTGGATCTGCGAGGGCGAGCAGCGGCACTCGTGCTTGGGGTCGCCCAAGTAGCCGCACGGACAGGGGTTCATCGCCGCGACGAGCATGAAGTGACAGGGCAGTGTGATCTTGCCCGCGCTGCGGGAGATCGTCACGTGCCCGTCTTCGAGGGGCTGGCGCAGAACCTCGAGCGCGGAGCGCTTGAACTCCGGCAACTCGTCGAGAAACAAGACACCGTGGTGTGCGAGGGAGATTTCGCCGGGTCCGGGAATCGCGCCGCCGCCGAGCAGACCGGCGTCGGAGATCGTGTGATGCGGCGCGCGAGCGGGGCGTTCCATGAAGCGCGTCTCGCCATTGAGCGTGTGTCCCGCGGCGGAATGGATGCGCAATATCTCCAAGTATTCGTCGAGTGACGGCTGGGGCATGATCGTGGGAACACGTTTCGCGATCATCGATTTGCCCGAGCCCGGAGGCCCGATCATGAGCAGATTGTGCCCACCGGCGACGGCGACCTCGACCGCGCGGCGCACGGCGTGCTGACCCTTGATCTCGGCGAAATCGAGCTGCCCCTCATGGGCGGTCGATGCGACAGTCGTGGCCGGTGCGCGGGCGGGAACGGCGGTCAGCGGCACTTCGCCGGCGAGAAAACGCGTGGCTTGATCGAGGGAATTAACCGCGTAAACCTCAACGCCACCGACGAGGGCGGCCTCGTCGGCGGAGACGGGCGGCAGGAGGAGCGCGCGTTTGCCGGTGGCCCGAGCCAGCACGGCGAGGGCGAGCCCGCCTTTGACAGGGCGCGTGGCGCCCGAGAGGCTGAGCTCGCCAGCGATGAGAAATTCGCCGAGGTGCGCGGTTTGCAGTTTGCCGTCGGCGACGAGGATGCCGAGGGCGATGGGCAGGTCGTAGAGCGCGCCTTCTTTGCGCAGACCGCCGGGGGCGAGGTTGATCGTGGTGCGCGTGCGGGGCATGCGGAACCCGGAATTGCTCAGCGCAGAGAAAACGCGGTCCTCGGATTCCTTGACCGCGGCGTCGGGCAAGCCCACGAGGATGAGCTTGGGTTCGCCGGTCTCGCCGGTGTTAACCTCGACGGTGACCGGCACGGCATCGATGCCGACCAGCGCCGCCGAACAAATTGTTGCTAGCATTCAGTGGGGTCGCGGACTAACGGAACCAGGGCGCCAATCACGCGCTTGCTCGCCGTCGAATCTCCGCGATGTTGGCGTCGACAGCTTGCAGGTAGCGGTTGGGTTGGCCCGTGACAAAAAGATGCTGGTGCATGCGCTCGGCCTCGGTATCGAGCATGGGGCGCACGACCTTCTCCCAGAATTCGGGAGTCTGGCTCTTGAGGTCCGCCGCGCTGCGGAACGGCCGCTGCTCGACTGGCACATGGTCGGATTCCCACGCCTCCAGAAACTCGCCATAGAGAAGATCGAGTTCGTCGGGGTAATCGGCGGCCGCCATTTGCCCAAGGTAGTCGGCCGTCACGAGCATGCAGGCGATGGTGCGGGCTTCGGGACGCCGGAAGGTTTGGGCGGAAATGCGATTGCGCGGACCGGTGCTGCCGATTGCCGCACAAATGTCATCAAGCTCCTGCGCGGAGACAGCGAGTTTGGGCAGATAGGCGCGCGCGAAGTCGCAGCTGCGTTGCACGTGCACGAGCGTATATTTGGCTCCGGTGCCCGTGGTGTCGGAGGTCGGTCGCAAATAACCCGTGTCGTGCAGCAGGACGGACATCACGCCGAGCTCGGCATCGCGTTGACGGAAGAAGGGGATTTCGGCGGCGCGTTGGCGACCGCGCAGGATATCCAGAAAACAAACGGTGGCCTGCAGGGTGTGCTCGAATTCGTGATACCGCATGTCGATCGCCCGGTAGCCGGGCCAAGTCCCCGTGAACAGGGCGGTCACGTCGGCAAACAGGCGCTCCAGCAGCAGGTGGCTCGATTGCCAATCGCAGGCGGCGAAAATCGCTTTCGCATGGGCGGCCACTGCGGCCGGATCCTTGGTAGCAATGGAGTGGGGTGAGGCCATGCCGGTCCTTCGGAAATAGGGTTTGCTGCAAACCGTTCAAGTTCATTGTCTGGCGCCTCACGCATGGCCGAAGGAGGAAACCTGATTGTTGGACTGACGGGAGGCATGGGCTGCGGAAAATCAACCGCCGCCGGCATGTTTGCCGAACTGGGCTTTCGCCGACTTGATGCTGATCAGGTGGTGCGGGAAGTCCTGTTGCCTCATGCCGAGGTGGTTGCGGCGGTCCGGGAGCATTTCGGCGCGACTGTGCTTGACCAGGACGGTCGGATCGACCGTGAGCGATTGGGGGCGATCGTCTTCGCCGACGACGCGGCCTTGCACTGGTTGGAGGAGTTGCTGCACCCGCGTATTTACCAATATTGGCAGGGCATCTATGCCACGGCCCGCGGGGAAAAGTTCATTGTTGAGGTGCCGCTGCTCTTTGAAAAGCACTTGGCGAATAGATTTGATTTCACGGTATGCGTGTCCACAGACTCCGAACTGCAGCTGAGGCGGCTGGAGCAACGGGGTGTCCCACCGGGGATTGCCCGCCAGCGCCTCGCCAAGCAACTGCCCCTGGCGCGAAAATGCGAGTTGGCTGACTTCGTTCTCCTTAACGACGGCACCCTCGAATTTTTGCGCGAGCAAGTCAGCAAACTGGCATCCCGCCTTTCACTCACTCAACACGCCTAAACGGCATTCGTATGGAACCGTCCTCCAAGTCCGCCAAGGACCCCTCTAACAGCGATTCTGCGCCTGAGAGCGCCGAAGCCGCCAAGAAACCGCGCTCGCGCCTCTATCGCTCCAAAGCAAAGAAGCCCACGTCGGAAGGTGGCAGCACGCCTGCCGCCGAATCCGCGCCCAGCCAAGCACCGGCGCGGGCCCCGCAGCCGCCCAAGGAGACACGGGAAGAAGAGCAACCCGAGCGTGAGTCCGCTCCGCCAAGCGAGGAGCGTTCGTCTCCCGCCCCCCAGGCGAAGGCCGATTCTCCGGCGTCCGATCAAGGGCAGGGGGATCAGACGGCGGGCGCTGGCGATTCCAGCCAGCAGGCGGGCGGAGAAGGGGATGGTGGCAACGGCGGTGGCCAGCAATACCAGCAGCAGCAAGGCGGGGGTAAATTTAATCGTTGGCGGGAGAAAAAATTTCGTGGCAAGTGGAGCAAACACGGCGGCGGTGGCGGCGGCGGTGGCCATGCCGGGCATGGCAACAGCGGCCCCAAGTATCCTCCCCAACCGCCTCCTCCGAAAGGAGAGATCTATTTTGGCGAGATGCCCGATCCCTCACGCTTCGCCAATCTGGACGCCATCAGCAAGGTGGCGCAGGAAATTGCGAATCAAGACACGGCGCCAATCTGGCTGAATGAACTTTACGCCCTCGGCCATGCGGAGCTTTCCGCGAAGGCCCGGGGGTTGGGTGCCGCCTTCGATGTGGTGCCCAATCGAAAGCAATTGCTCGCCGCGGTCTTCAATGCCGCCGCCGCACAACAGATTCCGGTGCTCGACCAGGGCTGGCCTGATCTCACCGATCGGGGCTTTGGCTTCGTCGTGCACGAATCGGTCAACTACCGTCTCTATCCGGAGAACGCTTATCTGCCGGAAATCTTCGTGCGAAAACACGGCCTCAAGCGCGGCCACCACGTCGAAGTGCAGGTGCAGGTGCCGCAAGGCAACGACCGCTGCCCGTCCGTCGTCGCCATCCGCTCGGTCATGGGCGGATCGCTTGACCAACTCGCGAAGATCAAGCCCTTCGAGGAACTGGTTCCCTATTATCCGCTCAATCGCATCTGGCTCGAGATGCAGGGCGCGAAGGATGTTTCGATGCGCATGGTCGATATCATCACACCCGTCGGCTTCGGCCAGCGCGGTCTGATCGTCGCCCCGCCGCGCACCGGCAAGACTGTTCTCCTGCAGAACATGGCCAACTCCATCGCGGCCAATTCACCCGATGCGAAGCTGATCATTCTGCTGATCGACGAACGTCCCGAGGAAGTCACCGATTTCCGCCGCCAATGCAAAGGCGAGGTCATCAGCTCGACGTTTGACGAAACTCCGGAGAGTCACGTGCATTGCGCGGAAATGGTCATTGAGAAGGCCCGTCGCCTGGTCGAACTCGGCCAGCACGTCGTCATCCTGCTCGATTCCATCACGCGTCTGGCCCGAGCCTACAACGCGCTCGCATCGAATTCCGGCAAGATCATGTCCGGTGGTATCGAGGCGACCGCGCTGCAGAAGCCGAAGCGCTTCTTCGGCTCCGCGCGCAACATCGAGGGCGGCGGCAGCTTGACCATCCTTGGCACCGCGCTGGTCGACACCGGCAGCCGCATGGACGAGGTCATCTTCGAGGAATTCAAGGGCACCGGCAACATGGAGCTCCATCTCGACCGCGATTTGGTGAACAAGCGCATTTTCCCTGCGCTCAACATCGACAAGTCCGGCACGCGCAAGGAAGAGCTCATTTATCACCCCGAGGAGTTGGCGCGTATCTATGGCTTGCGCCGCGCCATGCAGGGCGTGCCTGCGGCCGACTCACTTGAGATGCTCATCCAGCGTCTCAAGAAGACGAAGACCAACGCTGAGTTTCTCCTGAGCTTGAACCGCTGACCCGCCAGGTCGGGCCGGCCCGCCTCTTTTGACCACGGCTGACGACCATGTAATCCAACTCGCGCTTGAGCGGGGTTTGGTTTCCACCGAAGAGGTGGAGGCTGCCCGACGGCAAGCGGCTTCGCCTACGGATCTGACGGCGTCGGCCCCCAGCGTCATACGGATACTCGTCGCCACGGGGGCGCTCGATCTGCGGACTGCGGCTGAAGCGGTCGCGCGAGCATTTGGCATGCCGTTGTTGGAGATCGGCAACCGGCAGATTCCCGGCGATGCGCTCGGTGCATTGCCGCGTTCCTTTGTGATGAAACATGGGGTGTGTCCGGTTGGCTGGCAAAATGGCGCGTTGCAGGTTGCCGTGCCGGATCCGCTCGCCGTCGATGTGCTCGACAGTCTCGGCCACGTGTGTGAGCACCGCGTGATTCCGGGCGTGGCGGCGGCCGACGATTTGGAGCGCGCCATTACCCGGCATTACGGACGCGGTGCGGACGAGATGGAAGACCTGATCGGCGGAACCGGATTGCGCGTTGCTGACTTTGGCGGTGCGGGGCCGGACCCGAAGGAAAAGGAAAGTGACGCGCCGATCATCCGCCTCGTGCATGCGATCATTCACGAGGCGGTGGGCCGGCGGGCTTCCGATATTCACCTCGAGCCCTTGGAACGCCGCTTCCGCGTGCGCTACCGCATCGACGGCGTGCTGACGGAGGTCGATTCGCCGCCGAAACGGCTGCAGCTCGCGATCATTTCCCGCCTGAAGATCATGGCGAACATCAGCATCGCGGAGAAACGGGTGCCGCAAGACGGACGCATCCAGATTGTCCTTGCCGGCAAGCAACTCGACTTGCGGGTCTCGTCGCTCCCGACGGCCCATGGCGAGAGCATCGTGATGCGCCTTCTCGACAAGGAGGGACTGAGTCTCGGGTTGGCCGAGCTCGGTTTCCTCGGTGACGATCAACAGGAATTCGAACGGCTCATCGCCTCACCGGATGGGATTGTGCTGGTCACGGGTCCGACGGGCTCCGGCAAGACCACGACGCTTTACGGCTGCCTGCACCACCTCAATCGCCCTGATCGCAAGATCATCACCGTCGAGGACCCGGTCGAGTATCAGTTGACGGGTGTGAACCAAGTGCCGGTGCGGGCCGAGATTGGGATGACCTTTGCGTCGGCCTTGCGCGCCATGCTGCGACAAGCGCCGAATATCGTCATGGTTGGCGAAATCCGCGACGGCGAGACCGCGGACATTGCGATCAATGCGTCGCTGACGGGCCACCTGGTTTTCAGCACGCTGCACACCAACGATGCGCCCGGTGCCGTTACCCGGCTGATCGACATCGGGGCCAAGCCCTTTCTCGTCGCCGCCGCGTTGCGCGCAACGGTGGCCCAACGATTGGTGCGCCGCGTTTGCCCGCAATGCACGCGCAGCTACACGCCCCCCGCGCGGGAGTTGCAGGCGCTGGGCGCGCGGCCGGAGCAGCTCGCGGGCGCCACCTTCGCGCTGGGCGCCGGCTGCGCTCATTGCAATGGCACCGGCTATCGCGGGCGCATGGGTATTTTTGAGATATTTTTTATCACCGACGAAATTCGCGGACTGATCCATGCCAACGCCAGTGCCGCGCGACTGCGCGTGCGGGCCCGACAGGACGGCATGCGCACGATGCGCGAGGACGGGGTGAGAAAAGTGCTCGCCGGTCTCACCACAATCGAGGAGGTTGTTTCCGTTACCGTTGGAGACGTCGACTGATCAACCCCTCTATCGCCATGGCCTACGAAATGAATGACCTGCTGGAGCTCGTCGTTGAGCAAAAGTGCTCCGATCTCCACCTTCAGGTCGGCATGCCGCCGACCCTGCGGATGCGCGGCGGGATGACGCCGATTGATGGCCCGGTCCTGAACCCAGCCGATACCGAGGGCCTGATGCTCTCGATCACCCCGGACGCGCATGTGCAGAACGTGAAGCTGCACGGCGGCACGGACTTTGGTTTCGCCTACCTCGACAAGGCACGCTTTCGCGTCTCCGTGCTCAAGGCCAAGGGCAACTATGGTCTCGTGCTGCGCCAAATCCCAAACCAGCTTTTCGACCTCCACCAGTTGGGCCTGCCCGACAAGATCAAGGAGCTTCTCTATCGGCCGCGGGGACTTTTTCTCGTCACGGGTCCGACCGGTTCCGGCAAGTCCACGACGCTCGCGTCGATGATCAATTACATCAACGAGAACCGCGACGGGCACATCATCACCATAGAGGACCCGATCGAGTATTATCACCCGCACAAACGTTGCGTGGTCACCCAGCGGGAAGTCGGGTCGGACGTGCCCAATTTCGCCGAGGCCATTCGTCGCGCGCTGCGGCAGGATCCGGATGTCATCCTCGTGGGCGAATTGCGCGACCTCGAGACCATTGAGGCGGCGATCAGCGCGGCCGAAACGGGCCACCTGGTCTTCGGCACCTTGCACACGAACAGCGCGTCCAAGACGGTTGACCGCATCGTTGATGCCTTTCCGGCGAACATGAAAGAGATGATTCGCACGCAGCTTTCGACCTCGATCATCGGCGTCATTTCCCAAGTGCTGTGCAAAAAGACCGGCGGCGGGCGCATCGCGGCCTACGAGATCATGGTGAACACCTCGTCGATTGCGTCGCTCATCCGCGACAACAAGACCTTCCGCATTTCATCGGATATCCAAACCGGCGCTGCGCTGGGCATGATCACGCTCGATACGCATCTCCTGAGCTTGGTGAATCGCGAGTTGATCGATCCCAACGAGGCGGCCGAGAAGGCGCAGGATACTGAGGCCATGCGGGCGAAGTTGACCGGCCTAGGACACAAGCTGCGCGAGCTTTGAGATGCACAGCGCCTGCTCCCATTCTCCGTTGGTGGCCGCGGGTCGGGCGCGACGGAATTGAGCTGCACCGATGTTCGAGGGCCACGACCAGGCCGTTTTTGATCTGCTCGCCGAGCGCCGGCTGGTCGAAATCGCGCAACTCGAGGTAGCCTTCGAGGAGCACAGCCGTTCCGGCAAATCCTTCGCCAATGTGCTGCTGCAACTTGGCCTCGTGGAGAAGAACGTGTTGCTCGGGGCCGTCGCGCAGCATCTCAATGCGGAATTGGCGGAGACTTTGCCCGCAAGTTTGCCCGGGGATGCACTGGCGCTGGTTGAGGGCAATCTCGCGCGCACCTATGGGGTTGCGCCTCTAAGCGCGGACCTCACCTCGGTGGCCTTGCTGGCGGTGGATCCTTTCAACAATCAGTTGGTCAGCGACCTCACCTTCGCGCTGGAGCGCGATGTGCGCCTGACCGTGGGCGATCCGGAGCGCATCAGCTCGCTCATCCGCCAACATTACGGAGGGGAGGATGCTTCCCTTGAAGAGGTTGTGGACGAGTTGCAGGCGAACGCGGAGGGCACGGACAATGGGGATCTTTCGGCCGCTGATCTGGAAGAGATGGCCGGACAGACCCCGATTGTGCGTTTCGTCAATTTGGTGCTCGGTCAGGCGATTCGCGACAAGGTCTCCGACATTCACTTCGAGCCCTTCGAGCACGAATTCAAGATCCGCTACCGGATCGACGGCACGCTCCACGAAATGGCTCCGCCGCCCAAGGCGCTCGCCCTGCCCATCACTTCGCGGGTGAAGGTGCTGGCCAATCTGGACATCGCCGAGCGGCGCTTGCCGCAGGATGGGCGCATCAAACTCACGGTCGCCGGCCGGGCGGTGGATCTGCGCGTGTCGACCCTGCCGACGCAATTTGGCGAGAGTGTCGTGCTGCGCGTGCTCGATCAATCGGCGGTGCAGCTCGATCTCACGCAATTGACAATGCCGCCGGCGATCGAGCGGTGCGTGCAGGAGATCATCAAGCGACCGAATGGCATCTTCGTGGTCACCGGTCCGACCGGCTCGGGCAAGACGACCACGCTCCACAGTTGCCTCAAGGTGTTGAATGCCCCGGACGTGAAGATTCTCACGGTCGAGGATCCGGTGGAATACGAGATCGACGGCATCATGCAGGTGCCGGTGAACTACGCGGCCGACCTGACCTTTGCGCGCGCGCTGCGTGCCTTTCTGCGGCAGGATCCGGACATCGTGATGGTGGGCGAGATTCGCGATCTCGAAACAGCGCAGATAGGCATTCAGGCCTCCCTCACGGGCCACCTTGTCCTGTCAACCTTGCACACCAACGATGCGCCCGGCGCGGTGACCCGGTTGATCGACATGGGAATCGAACCTTTCCTGCTCGCCTCGACGCTCGAGGCGGTGCTGGCCCAGCGATTGCTGCGGCGCATCTGTGGCGACTGTCGCACGCCGTATTCCCCGACCGACGCGGTATTGGAACAAGCCGGCATCGCGCCGGCGAAACTGGGCGGGAGGCCATTCTACTTCGGGAAAGGCTGTCCGTCGTGCCATCACTCCGGTTTCAAGGGTCGCCTCGGAATTTTCGAGCTGCTCAAGGTGAACGACGCTCTGCGCGATCTGATCGTGGCGGGTGCCTCGCTGGTTGAATTGCGCCAGAAGGCAGGGGAGCAGGGGATGGTGCCGCTCCGGGAAGCTGGCTTGGGTGCGATCTTGCGTGGCGAAACGACCCTCGAAGAAGTCGCAAAATACGTCTGACCATGCCTTGTTTCTCCTACACCGCCTTTGATTCCCAGGGAGAAGAAAAATCCGGGCAGGTCGATGCCGTGAATGCCGAAGCCGCCGCCACCGGGCTCAAGGCCAAGGGTCTTTTCCCGACGGAGATCGTGGGGCTTGGCGTTTCGGTGGGTCCGTCGCTCACGCCGAAAGTCTCGCCCGGGGAAAGCAGCAGCCCCAAGACGGCGGGTCCGGCCCCCAAGACGACTTTGCCAGCCAAGCGCGGGTTCAACAGGGAGCTTCGCATTCCTTTCCTGCCGCCCGTGGCAGCGAAGGAGTTGGCGGGCTTCACGCGGCAGCTCGGAACTTTGTTGAAAGCCGGCATGCCGCTGTTGCGCGGACTGGAGATTCTGAGCCGGCAGGAGCGCAATCGCACCTTCAAGGGAATCATGGAGGCGCTCGCCGACGACATTCGTTCGGGCAGCAGCTTGTCCGACGCGATGGCCCGGCACCCGCGGGTTTTTGATCGGCTCTACGCGAACATGATCAAGGCCGGTGAAGCCGGTGGTGTGCTGGATGTGGTGCTCGAGCGGCTTGCGAAGTTTCAGGAGAAAAGCCTGCAACTGAAGGGCAAGATCAAGGCGGCGATGATGTATCCGATCATCGTCATGGGCGTGGCGGTAATGATTCTCGCGGGCCTGCTCGTGTTTGTGGTGCCGAAGTTCCAACAGATATTCGCCGACTTGCTGAAGGGAGCGCCTTTGCCGCCGCTTACGCAAGCGGTGCTGGTTGCGAGCGATGCGGTGCGGCAGCATTACCTCATCGTGCTCGCCGCGCTGATCGGTGGCTGGATCGGGTTCCGATTCTTTCGGCGTTCCCCATCGGGTTCACGCGCGGTTGATGGCTGCCTGATCAGAATACCGTTGTTCGGTGAGCTCATCATGAAATCACTGGTGGCTCGTTTCACGCGAACGTTGGGCACGCTGCTCTCGAGCGGTGTGCCGATCTTGCAGGCGATTACCATCACGCGTGACACCAGCAGCAATGTGTGCGTGGCCGACGCACTCGAAGTGGTGCACGATCGCGTCAAGGCAGGCGATCCGATTGCCCGTCCCCTCGAGAGCACGCAGGTTTTTCCAGCGATGGTCACGAGTATGATCGATGTCGGCGAGCATACAGGCCAGTTGCCGGAAATGCTCAACAAGGTCGCTGATATCTACGACGAGGAAGTCGACACGGCCGTGGCGGGTCTGAGTTCGCTGATCGAACCGATTTTGATTGTGCTTCTCGCAGGCGTGGTGGGCACGATCGTGATAGCGCTCTTCCTGCCCATCGTGCGCATCGTGCAGTTGCTCACCTAGGGCTGGATTCAATGTCGCACTGGAAAAGAAGGCATCGTTGAGGAAGATTACTCACCGCTCCGGTCGGGAGATTGTTTGGAATGCCCCTAGGCCCAGATGGCTTTCCCCTCTCGCGATCAGCGTTCCGGTGTCGGCTGCGAATTTCATTTTCCCCCGTGCGCGTTGATGTGGGCGAAACTGATCCGAACCGAACGGTCCCTGGGAAGAAGCCGATTGCCGCCGGATTCGCCATGACCCCAAGCGGGCTTTCGTGCCCATTTCGATTCCGACCGCGAGAGGCCGGATGCGTTCAAGGGACGCGTTCGGTCGATCGCGGAGTTGTTGCCGCGGTAGCGCCTGGTGTCACGCAGGCGCAGGCGGCACTTGCGTGCCCGGCTTCGTGAGGAGCAGGGACGAGTTGAGTCCGAAGTGGCGTTCGGAAAATTCCTCGGCGGGGTTCTCGCCGGCGTTGCGCAACAGGCGCTGGACCATGCCCATCTTGGCGTCGAGATCATCGATCTTGGCGACGAACACGGCCTCCGGCGTGGCGGCGATCACGGCCGCACCCCATTCGAGCTCACCTTGATGGCTGAGCACGATATGTTCGAGGCGTTCGAGCAAGTCGGGGTTGAGTCTGGTCTTCATGCCGGCTTTGCGGACCAGCTGATAACCGAGGACGACGTGACCTTGCAGCAAGCCGCGGCGGCTCCGGTTGGTGACGAGGTCGCCCTGATACTCGATGACCTTGCCGGTGTCGTGCACGAGGATGCCCGCCAGCGCGAGGTCGGCGTCGACTTCGGGATAGATCGAAAAAAGCGCCCGGGCGACGCGCGCCATGTGGCAGGTGTGCTCGAGCAAACCGTGCCGATAGGCGTGGTGCATCGAGACGGCGGCCGGCGCGATGCGGAATTGGTCGCCGATGTCATCGAAGATGGTCTGCACCGTGGCGCGCAGTTCCTCGTGCTGGATGGCGGCGATGTGTTCCTCGAACTCGGCCCAGAGCAGCTCGGGATCCTCGGGAGCGGTTTCGACGAGATTGGCGAGCACGGCGGCATCCTGCAGTTGCTCGAGTGAGATGGACTCGGCCCGCAGCAGGCGGGGGGAGAGGCGGTCGTTGTAGTATTCGAGCTTGGCCTCGATACGCAGGACGGCGCCCTCCTTGAGGGCCGAGATGAGTTCGAAGGCCGGATTGTCTCCGAAAACATTCAGATTTAGACTGCCGGTCTTGTCACCGAGTTCGACGGTAAGAAAGGAATTGCCGTTCTTGGCGGTCTTGGCAGTCGAGCGACGCAGAAGGAGCACGCTGGGAAAATTGCCGGTGCTGTTCTTGTCGAGCGCCTTGATCTCTCGAACGCTGAGGAGGGACTGAATGTCGGCCATGAAGGGAGTCCAGCCGATGCCACGCGGGTTGGCCAACAAAAGTTGCGCCTGTTTGCAGGTTGAGCGGGGCGGGGGCTGTTTCCTCCCGGCGGACTCACGACAGAAGGATTTGGGCTAGCATTCACCCCGGACGGAAGTAAACAAGAGGGCCGTTCATGGAGCTGACTTTACAACCGATTTCCACCCAATGCTGCGTTTCCAACCGCGATTTCGCCGAGGGTGATCGCGTGGTGAGCTACCTCGTCCGGGAAGCGGACGGCCTGTTGGGACGCCGCGACCTGCTCGAGGGCGAGGATGCCAAGCTGCAGAAACCACCCGAAGTGCTGTGCCGGTGGGTGATCGACTACAAGCCGCGCCGGGCCGAGGACAATGCCGACCGCGCGTTAAAGATGACGGCCGAGAATCTCTTTTTGGCGCTGGCTGATCCCCTTAATCCACCCAATGAGGCCAACACGCCGTTGATGCAGTTCTTGGCGCTCATGCTCGAGCGCAAGAAGGCCATCAAACCCCGGAGCGTGACGGAGGACGGTTTGCGCACGATCTACGAACACATGCGCACGCACCAGATGGTCGAAGTGCCGATTGGCAATCTCGATTCGGAATTTTTCACCAAGATTCAGGGTCAGCTCGACGTGCTCGTGGGTGGTCCGAAGAAAAGCAAAGACGGGCCGTCGATCGTGGCGGCAGTGCTTGAACAGACCGCGCCGGCCCCGGGGTTGCCGCCGAGCGGCGGTTGAGGGGCAATAAAAAGCCCGCCGGGGAGGGCGGGCTGGATTGGCTTCACGAGCGCAGCCGGGAAAGGGTGACGGCTAGGATTCCGCCGTCGTCAGGTCCGGTTCGAACGAAACCGCGAGGCGGTAGGTTTGGCCCGGACGCATGATGAGCGGATGGTTGCGCACGAACATCTGCACATAGTGAATCTTGCCGTAGTTCGAACGGTAGTTCGGGTCGGCGGTGACGACTTCGGTTTCCTGCCAGTTGGCGTGGAAGTCGTCTTTCTGCACTTGGCAGCGATGACCCTCCGGTCCGATGACGAGCGAGCTGGCGACCCGATACTTGGTGTGCGGAGCACCAATGACCAAAGCGAAGCGGAATTTGTCCAACTGCACCTGGCCCTTGACCGTGTAGGAGAATTCGGCGGCGACTTTGGAGCCGGTAAAGGTCCATTGCACCTTCACGCTGCCGAGACCCTTGATGATCTCTTCCTTGGTGTTGATGAGTTCGGGCTGTTCGTAGCGGAAGTAGAACGAATTCTTCAGGCCGAGGCCCGTGACGCAGCGTTGGCCGTAGAAAGCCGGGATGGTCACGTTGTCGCCAAAGGTGAGCTCCGGGAGCATCACCGGAAGGTAGAGACTGTCCGGCCAATCAAACACGCCCGGGCAATGCGGGAAGGGAAGGCTGTCCGAGGTCGCCGTGCCACCCGCGCTGATCAGCGGGAGTTGCACGTGCAGGCCGGATTCGGCATCGCGATAAAGGAAGAGGCCCTGCTCCTTGCGATTCGATTTGTCGAAAATGGCAAAGCGACCGGAGGTGCGGACTGGCTCGAGCTTGGTGGTGTCGGGCGCGGTGCCGACGGCCTTGGCGAGACGCGACCATTGGCAGAGGTAGCGCGCGGCATCGAAGTTCGCCATGCGCGTCGTGTGGGTGACGAACGCGGTGCGCTCGTCGTCGCGGACATCGAGACAACCGTGCTCCTGGTCGAGGTAGGTTTGGAAAAAGAAATAGAACAGACGGCGCAGGTAATCGAAATATCTGGCCTGTTGGCCTTCGGGAATCCAACCATCGCGCATGCCCTGCAGAATGAGCGAAATGCAATGCATTTGCCCGTAAGCGCCGGCGGCCTTGCCGTAAGCCCAGCCGAGACCGTCCGCGCGGACGAGATCGGGCATGATCTTCAGGTATTTCTCCGCGTAGGTGCGGAGGGTCGGGAGCTTGCGCTCGCGCAGAGCGGAATTGGCATGGAGCTGCAGCGCCGAGCGAACGAACACGAGGGCCATGACGCCATAGACGTCGAATTGGCCGCCGATTCCCGGCTCGGAGTCGTCGAAGAAACCGGTGGAACTGGTCTGCTCAATGCGCTCAACCATGCGCTCGATGAGACGCGAGGTTTCGTCCTTCTTCGAGAGACCGAGGGAGTAACGGCAGACGGCCTTGGCGATGTTGAAGGCCTGCCAGTAATTGTCGTAGTCGCTGCGATGGAGCAGTTGCTTGTCGAGGCGCAGGCGGGTCTCGTCGACGAGGCGCTCCCAGACAGGGTTGCGCTCCTTGGACGGACCGAAGGCGAGGAGACCAAGGGCGGCGTAGGCGAGGCCATTTTCTGCGGCGGGCTCGGTGAAGGCCTGGGCGGTGATGCAGCGCGCGGCCAAATCAATGAGATCGTGGCCCTTGAGGGTGGTCTCACCGGTGGCTCGATAATATTCGCCCAACGCGTAGGCGACGTGGCCGGGACCGTCGGAGCGGGCGGTTTCGCCCGCGACGGGAGTGATCGTCCCGTCGGGATTAATGGAGTCGAGGTTATGGCCCAGCATTGAGCGGGCCATATCGAGACATTGCTCGGAGAAGCTATTCATTCAGCAGGTTGCAGGTTGGTTGTTTTTAAAAGTCGGTCGGCAAGGGTGGATCAGCGAGCGATGAGTTTGATGAACTCCGCATTGGTCTTTGTTTTGCCGAGGCGGGTGATCATCGTGTCGGTGGCCTCCTCGATCTTCTGCTGCACGAGGGCGCGGCGGAAGAAGTGGATGCAATCGAGCGTTTGCGCGTCGAGCAGCAACTCCTCCTTGCGGGTGCCGGAGGCGGCGACATTGACGGCGGGCCAGATGCGCATTTCGGCTGCCTTGCGATCAAGCACGAGCTCCATGTTGCCCGTGCCCTTGAATTCTTGGAAAATCACTTCGTCCATACGCGAACCGGTCTCGACGAGGATCGAGGCAATGATGGTGAGCGAGCCACCGTCCTCGGTGTTGCGTGCGGAAGCGAACAACTGGCGGGGCTTTTCCAAAGCACGAACGTCCAATCCGCCGGAGCCGGTGCGGCCGGAATTCTTGGCGGTGTTGTGGGCGCGGGCGAGGCGGGTGAGGGAGTCGAGGAACAGCACGACTTCCTTGCCGGCTTCGACAAGGCGCTTGGCGCGCTCGATGCACAGGTCGGCAATGCGGAGGTGGTTCTCCACCGCTTCGTCGTTCGAGGAGGCCCATACTTCGGCGGGCACACTGCGCTTGAAATCGGTGACTTCCTCGGGACGCTCGTCGACGAGGAGGATCATGACGTGGCACTCGGGGTGGTTTTCGATGACGCCGAGAGCCATGTCGCGGAGCATGGTCGTCTTGCCGGTGCGGGGTGGAGCGACGATGAGGCCGCGTGTGCCCTTGCCGATGGGGCAGAAAAGATCGACGACGCGCGTGGTCATGCGGCCGTCCTTCATTTCAAGCTTCAGGTGCTTCTCGGGAGTGATCGTGAGGAGATTCGTGAAGTCCAGCATGTGGCGCCGGGCGTCCACTTCCATGCCGTCGACTTTCTCGATGAAGCGAACCTTGGGATTCGGGAATCGCGGGTCAGGGGTCGCCTGCGCGGTGATGAAATTGCCCTGATTGAGCTTGAAGCGTCGAATGAGCTCCCGGGGGACAAAGGGATCCGTTGGGCGGCGTTTGCCGTAGCGCGCGAGGTCGAGCAACTGGCCATTACGGCTGTTGTCGATATCGAGGACACCCTCCACAAGGATCGAATTTTCCTGCGGCTGCGATTGCGGCGAAGGATTCTGGTCTGAAGCCGGCGACGCAGGAGCGTCGGGCGATTGGTCATTTTCCATACAAAGCGTAGTTGCGAGCTGCCGAGACTTGACCGCTAAATCCGCAAGAGCCATTAACAGCTTTTCGCTTCAACCCCCAAAATAGAGGAGAAACAAGTGACGGACCAAACGATTACCTCAGTGTCCCGGGAGAGTAGAGTTTTCAAACCCTCAGCCGAGTTCAAGAGCCAAGCTAATCTTGGCAGCTTCGAGAATTACCGTAGGCTCTATAAGGAGTCTGTCAACGCCCCAGATAAATTCTGGGCGAAGCAGGCGAAAGAGCATCTGGTTTGGCGAAAGCCATTCAAAACTGTCCTCAATTGGAAACCGCCGTTTGCTAAGTGGTTCGAGGGGGGCAAGTTAAACGTCGCCGAAAATTGCATCGATCGGCACCTCGGCACCGCGCGCGAAAACAAGGCCGCCTTGATTTTTGAAGGCGAACCGGGCGACGTGCGCACAATTACCTATAGACAGCTTTATTTTCACGTCTGCCGTTTTGCTCACATTTTGGAGAACATGGGCGTCAAACCGGGCGACCGGATCGCGATCTACATGCCCATGATCCCGGAGGCGATCATCGCGATGCTGGCCTGTGCACGGGTTGGCGCGGTGCACACCGTGGTTTTTGGCGGATTCAGCCCCGAAGCGCTCAAGGACCGCATCAACGACTGCAAAGCCAAGATCATTATCACCGCTGACGGCGGCTGGCGGCGCGGTAAAATCATCGAACTCAAGGCAAATGTTGACAAAGCCATCGAAGGCGCGCCCTGCGTGCACTCGGTGCTCGTCGTCAAGCGCTGCGGCAACCCGATTAACATGGTCGAGGGACGCGACACGTGGTGGCGAGAGGCCTGGGAAGGCGCGCCCAACAAGCACACGGCGAAAGCCTTCGACTCCGAGCATCCGCTCTTCGTGCTCTACACCTCCGGCTGCACCGGCAAACCCAAGGGCGTGCTCCATACCTCGGCCGGCTACCTGCTCGGCGCAAAGCTCAGCTCCCAATACGTCTTCGATCTCAAGGAAAACGACCGCTATTTCTGCACCGCCGACATCGGCTGGGTCACCGGTCACAGCTATGTGGTTTACGGTCTCCTCTCGAACGGCTCCACGATCTTCGTTTACGAAGGCGCGCCCAATCAGCCGGAGCCCGATCGCCTCTGGCAGATGATCGACCGCCACGGCATCACGATCCTTTACACGGCACCCACCGCCATCCGATCCTTCATGCGCTGGGGCGACAACTATGTGTTGCGTCACCGTCTCGACTCCTTGCGCCTTCTCGGGTCCGTCGGCGAGCCGATCAATCCCGAAGCGTGGATGTGGTATCACAGATTGATCGGCAAGAAACGCTGTCCGATCGTGGACACGTGGTGGCAGACCGAAACCGGCTCCATCATGATCACGCCGCTCCCTGGCGTCACGCCCACCAAGCCCGGTTCTGCCACGCTGCCGTTCTTCGGCGTCGTGCCGATGGTCGTCGATTCTGACGGCAAGGAGGTTCCTCGCAACAGCGGCGGCAAACTCGTCATCACCCAACCCTGGCCCTCGATGCTCCGCACGCTCTGGGGCGACGACGAACGGTTCAAGAAGGCCTATTACTCGGAGTTCCCGAAACACCCGCATTACTACTTCACCGGCGATGGCGCCCGGCAGGACAAGGATGGCTATTTCTGGATCGTCGGTCGCATCGACGACGTGCTCAACGTCTCCGGTCACCGTCTCGGCACCGCAGAGATCGAGAGCGCCCTCGTGTCGCACCCCTCGGTCGCCGAGGCCGCCGCCGTTGGCCGCCCCGACGAACTCAAGGGGCAGTCGCTCGTCGTCTTCGTCACGCTCAAAGCCGGCAAGGAGCCGACAGACGAGTTGAAGGAGACGCTGCGCAACCATGTCGGCAAGGAGATCGGTTCGCTCGCGAAGCCTGACCAAGTCCGCTTCGCCGCCGGTTTGCCCAAGACCCGCTCCGGGAAAATCATGCGCCGCCTGCTCAAGGAGCTCGCGACTTCCGGTGAGATCAAAGGTGACACCACCACGCTCGAGGACTTCTCCGTCATCGCCGCGCTCAAGTCCGACGACGAGTAAGCGGGGAGCCCGCACTCGTTGCGGGCTTTTCGCCCCTTCGTCTACCGGACGAGCTTCGCCTACGAAACCCGCGGATCACACCATGAGCGGTGAGGCCCACGTTCGGCGCGGGCTCTCCACTGTATTGGTCAACTCAGCAGGGTCTGTTGCCTTGCGGCGCGAAGGCTTGCGTCGGCCTCGTGCGTTCACGCTGCTTGAGCTGCTGGCCGTCATCGCCATCATTGCGGTGCTCACCGGAATCGTGATCGGGGTGGGGCGCCGCGCGTCCGAGGCGGGAAAAACCGCGCGTGCCAAAGCCGAACTCGCCGCACTCTCCGCCGCCCTTGAGGGCTATAAGCTGCAATACGGGGATTATCCGCGGACGAATGACCCAGCCCGTCTGATGCAGTCGTTGATTGGCAAACTTGGTCCGGCAGGAAATCCCACGAACGGACGTGTGCTCTTGGAAACGGCGAAATTCGCGATCTCCCTCCCGACGGCTCCCGACGCGCCGCTCGACCCCCTCATCGAATCGAATGCCGTGTTGCTTGATCCGTGGGGCCAACCCTACCGCTACGTCTACAAGGTGCCTGCGGGCGGTTGGTCGAATCCGGCGTTCGTGCTTTATTCTATCGGGCCCGATGGGGCCGATTCACCAACCCTGCTGGCCGGTGGCTTCATCGATGTTGCCGCCGAAGCGAACGCAGACAATCTCTACGCCAATCGCCACTGATGAAGCGCCGCCCTCTCATCTCTCGCGTTCGGTCGAGTGGGTTCACGCTGCTCGAACTGCTCGCGGTGATCGCCGTGATCGGCATCCTCGCTGCCCTGATATTTCCGGGTGTCGGTGCCGCGCGCAAGTCCGCGAACCGAACGAAGACCAAGGTGCAGTTCAACCAGTGGGCATCAGCGATCGAAGGTTTCCGCAGCGAATACGGCCATTACCCGGCGTTCCATGCGGAAAGTCTCGTCAATCCCCTCGGACAATCCACCACCGCAAGCACGGTGCACCTTTTCCACGACATCCTCGCGGGCAAGCGTCGCAATGGGGATGCCCTGCCGGCCTATTCCGCCTCTAGCAACGTCCAGCTTCCTGAGGTTCAAAATCGGAAACGAATCGTCTTTTTTTCGTTCTCCGAGTCGGACTTTACCGACGACACCTCGCCCACGCCAAACTTGGTGCGCGACGCCTTCGACAACGTGGGCATCGCGGTATTGGTTGATCGCAATCTGGATGGGGTGATCAACGCGACGGATTACCCGATATACCCGGCCGTGGCGACCCGTGATGGCGGCAGCATTCGCCCGGGCACGGCCCAGATTCCTGCGGCCGGGGTGCGAGCCGGAGTGATATTCTACGCTCCTGACCCCAACGCGACGGCGGCAAACCCGGAATTCATCCTAAGTTGGAAATGAGACCGCTGCGGAGCAATCGATCACGGGCGTTCACTTTGCTGGAGTTGCTCGTCGTGGTGGGGATGGTGGCCGCGTTGTCGTTCGTCTTTGCGGGCGCGCTGGGTGGGGGAAGAGGCGCGGCGTTGGAGTCCGGCCAAGCGATCATGGCAAACTACCTGATTGCCACGCGAACGAAGGCAATGGCGTCGGGCCAGTCGGCCCGCTTGCTCATCAACGTGGATGTGGCGAGCACGGCGCAACCCGCGCGTTACCTTCGGTATGTTGTGTTGCAGGTTCAGGTGGGTGGAGTTTGGCAAACGACGAGCGACGCCTATTTGCCCGCCGGCGTATTTGTTCTGCCGGGAAATTCTGCCGTCATTCCGGCTGGACTGTTTCCGAGCGCGTCGGGCCCATGGACGAAGCCGGATGGATCTAATCTGCGTTCCACAGCCCTGCGCTCGAACAACATTATCTCTGAAATGATCAATGGGGTGAATGTCGAACAGTGGGCCAGCGTATCGCTCGCTGCTGCCGGGACGACCGCGTCGTCGGGCGATTTGATTGTCGGGTCGGGCAGGATTCGCGCCCCCGGTTCCTATGGGGCAGGAGAATCACCCGTTGAGTTGGTGCATCCCGATCAGGTGCGAGGGTTGACCCTGAGCACCTATGGCGTGGCCACGCTCATTAACAACCGTGAAAGTTTCTAAACACCGAAGGGTTTGCCAATCCACGGCGTTCTCCCTCGTTGAGGTCGTGATCGCCGTTGGCATCTTCGCGCTCGCGATCACTGTCATCCTGTCGCTGTTGCCGACATTGGTTGGCAAGTCGGCCTCATCGGCTGATGCGTTTACCGTTCAGCGAATGCCCGATGGGCTTCGCTCGGAAATGCGACGCCTCGCGGCCGTTGGCGGATTTGACGGACTGGCGAGCAGTGTGCCGGTCATGTCGGCTCCCTTGGATGGGGGATTGCGGTTTGTCGCCTCCAACGACGGCCTGAACCTGCAGTCGTTGAGTTATCTTCCGCCTGGTCCCAATGTTGTCCTGCCCGGAAGCGAACAATTCTTCCTGATTGAGATCTGGCGGTTCGCGAACGCACCATTGGCCTTCGACCCGAGCGGGGCGTTGTTGCCGGTCTACGCCCGTGTTTCGTGGCCGTATCGCGTGCCCGGTTCCGCTGTCCCGACGGTGTTGCGCGACCGCAATCAGCTAACCTTTGTGGCCTCGATCACGCGATGAGTTCCAAGAGACACCGGGGATTTGCCCTGATCGAGTTGCTCGTCGCGGTGACCCTCACGTTGGGCATCGCGGGAGTAATGCTCACGGTCACAATCGGGACGCTTGATTTGTGGCGGCGCACTCAGGGCAATTTCTCCGCTGCGATGCAGGCCAAGCTCGCTCTTGACATGATGGAGCGAGATTTGCAGGCGGGAATCTTTAGGCCGGATGCGGCCACCACATGGCTCGCGGTAACGGTCGTGAATTCAAGTGGAGGTTTGATCAATCAAGGCTGGCAGATGGTTCCCACCATGAAGCCGGCTTCCGGCGAGAGCCTGATGCTTGTGGCGCCAAGCACAAATGGTCGAGCTGCCACCATCGCCCAGAGCCGATTCGGACTTTCGGGAGCGTGGCTCCGTTTGTTGACCGCCAATCTTGAGGGCGAAGGAAGCTTGCCGGTGGCCGTGTCCTACCAGCTGGCCCGCCGACCTGTGAGCGGAACAAATGTGTCGGCGACCAATCCTGCGGAAGTTCGCTACGCCTTGTTTCGTTCGGCGGTATCGACGACCAATACCTTTGTCAGTGGCAACGACGTCTTGAGCCCCAACTACGGAAGCAATTCGGAATCATTCTCCACCCCGCGCGCGTCCTCCACCTTGACGAACCCCTATTCGCCGGGCGACACCCTCATCACCAACGCCGTGGATTTCGGTGTTTGGCTGTATGTGCGCGAATTGAATGGCGAACTGCGGCGAATCTTTCCAGCGGATGCGAATGATCTTTCGCATACGGCGCGCGATGGCGGCGGTGCCGTTGACGGGCTCCGGTATCCGGAAGTGGCAGATGTCATGGTGCGGATTCTCACCGACGAGGGCGTCCGACTAATCAGCGTGATGGAAAACGCCCCGGTGCTGCTGGCGCGGCCGACGACGTTTGCCCCCGATGCCGGGTGGTGGTGGTCAGCCGTTGAAGCGCACTCGCAGGTTTTCGTCCGTCGCATCGAGTTCAGAGGAGGCGGGCGATGAGGCGGACGCGACTAGATCGGTCGTGCGGCTTCGCGCTGCTTCTGACTCTTGCGCTCCTCGCGCTGCTCGTATTGGCCGTGGTCGGCTTGAGCACGCTGGTTCGCGTCAACTCACAGGTCGCGTCAGGCGGAACCTTTCAGATGCAAGCGCGGCAAAACGCATTGCTCGCACTGGATCTGGCGTTCGGCGAACTTCAAAAGCACGCGGGGGACGATACGCGGATCACGGGAACCGCAGGCATTGCCGGGGTTGCCAATTTGGCCGCGAACAGCACCCGGCATTGGTGCGGCGTGTGGCGGGCAGACGGGACGTTTGTGACGTGGCTTGCATCGGGCGCGATCAATGCGACCAGTGTGGCGGGAGATCCCATTGCTTTGGTTGCAAACGGATCGGTCGGGTCGTCGAGCTCCACTTCGGCCAATGTCGAGAAAGGGCAGGTTATTGCGGGTAAGATTCCCCTCAATGTCAGCGAAACTGTCGCGGCACTCGGGGCAGGCGCGACGGTCGGCAGGATTGCCTACGTTGTCATTGATGAGGGTGGAAAGATCAGCGCCTTTGCGCCGCTTGCGGAGCGGCCGATCGGATCGCCCGCACCGTTCATCAGCGGGCTCATGCTCTCCAACCAGGCAAGGTTGAAAACTGCGATTGAGGGCAATGCCGCCAAATTGCCCGCGATACTTTCTTACGAACAATTGGCCCTTCTGCCGACTCCGAGCCTGGCTCAACTCACTCCGTCCGTTTTGCAGGACACGTTTCACTACGTCACCCTAAGCACGCGGAGTGTTGCCGGGAACCAACTCGTCGCGGGAACGATCAACCTTAACACTTCTTCGACCTTGGTCTGGCGATGCTTGCTCGACCTCTACAATTCGACCCCGGGTGCCTTGGTGATTTCGACGTCGGCGCTGACGACCAAGGGAAACGCCATCGGCAATGGATTCGCGGCAGCGACGGCGGGGAAGTCGGCCAATGGGCCGTTTACCTCCGTCGCGAATTTCGAAGCCTACTTGAACACGTCGGCGTTGTTCCCCGCCACGAACTCCCCCAACGCCTCACAGATCATCACTGCCCTTGGGCCGCTGCTCACGGTCCGGTCGGATACTTTTCGAATCAGGGCATACGGGGAGTCCTTGAATCCAGTTGATGGTCGGATTGAATCTGGCGCATTCTGTGAGGCGATCATTCAGCGAACGGTCGCGCCTGCGCCCAACGGGCTGGGCCGCCGGTTTGTCGTCACCTACTTCCGCTGGCTTGGACCGGCTGACATCTGAGTGAGAGAAAAATCTTGTGGATATTTGCTAAAAACTGTGGCTTTTACGCCGTTCCCGGGTCGTCTGACTTGGGTTGAGAATGCCAGGGTAGCTCAGTGGTAGAGCAGGGGACTCATAAGCCCTTGGTCGGCGGTTCAATCCCGCCCTCTGGCACCACCTTTCCCGACGATTCGCCAAGGGCTACGGGTTACAAGCACCAGAACGGGCCACCACCACTGGCTAGGGTGGCTATCGCTTTTGGTTTCCCAGGCGTCGGATTGCCGTGTTTGTTCGGGGCGTGGCCAATTCCGCTTCCTACGATCTCGTCATTCTCGCCGCCGGCATGGGCAGTCGTTTCGGCGGGCTCAAGCAAGTCGAACCCGTCGGGCCCAACGGAGAGTTGATCATCGAGTATTCGGTATTCGACGCCTGCCGGGCGGGCTTTGACCGGGTCGTGATGGTGATTCGCAAGGATATCGAGCGGGAGTTTCGCGCCAGCATCGGTCGGCGTCTCGAGGAGAAAGTCGCCGTCGATTATGTGTTTCAAGAGATCGACGACGTGCCGCCAACTCTCTTCCCCGGGTCGTCCAGGCGCCCGACACGCACCAAGCCGTGGGGCACGGGACACGCAGTGCTCGCGGCCCGGCGCGCCGTGCAGCGGCCTTTTGCCGTCATCAACGCCGACGATTTTTACGGGGCGGGCGGATACAAGGCTCTCGTTCGCCATTTTCGCGGGTCACCGCAACATGCGCTGGTGGGTTATCCGCTGCGGCAGACATTGTCGGAGTTTGGCACGGTGAGTCGCGGTCTATGCGGCATCGACCCGGCCGGTCGCCTGCAAAAAATCACCGAGCTCACGAAGATTGCCAAGCTCGCCGCTGGTGGAGCGAGCTACGTCGACAGCGCCGGCCAGGCGCGGCAGCTCAAGGGAGACGAAATCGTCTCCATGAATTTCTGGGGCTTCACGCCTGCGATTTTTGCGCAACTCGACGGGCTTTTTCGCACGTTTTTGGAGAGGCACGCCGTCGATCCGAAGGCGGAGTTTTATCTCCCGAGTGCGTTGAGCGAACTCAATACCTTGAGCATGGCAGAGATTGCTTTGCTGAAAAGCGAAGATGCATGGTTCGGCATCACCTATCGGGAAGATTTGCCCACGGCGCAGGCGGCGATGAGGGAACTCATTCTCGCAAATCGGTATCCGGCGTCACTTTGGGGCTGAGTTCCGCAAGCAGAGCCCGCATCTCACGGGCCGGATCTTCGTGCTCCTGTGCGATCGCGAGCTTGAGGGCGGTCTCGAATCGTTGGCGCGCGTCGGTCGAACGGCCGAGCGAAAGCAGGGTTTTGCCGAGCAGGATCTGCGCCATCATCCAATCCGTCTTTTTGTTCACGCAGTATTCGAGTTGCGTCACGGCCTCGGGCAACCGTGCTTCGCGCAGCAAAGCTTGGGCGAGGCTGAAACGGAATTTTTCGTTCTCGGGTTGCTGGGCAGCGAGCGCAGCAAATCTTTCGGCGGTCATGTTATTCGGCGAAGATCACGATTGCGGTCGCATTGTCGAGTCCGCCGCGTTCGCGCGCGAGTTCAACGAGCAAGGTGGCGGCGGCCTCGGGGGTTTCGGCCTCGGCGAGATATTCTCCAATCTCGGGCGCGGTGATGCAACGCGTGATTCCGTCCGTGCAAACAAGGAACCGGTCGCCGGACCCGTAAGCATGCTCGGTGATGTCGCCATCCAGCGGCGGCGGCTGGCCCACGCAACGCGTCAGTGCATGGAGGTTGCCTTGATAAAAATGGACCGGTTCTCCGCGGGCCGCGCGGGCCTTCCTGTCATTCCCCACATTATGCTCGGTGGTGAGTTCGGTGAGTTCGCCGGTTCGCCAGGCAAACATCGAGCTGTCGCCCACGTGCACGATGTGAAAGACACCGGCCCCAAAGTGAGCCAGGGTGAGGGTGGTGCCGATACCCTGCAGCGGACTGAGTTGGCTGCCGAGAAAAAACACCGCGTCGTTCGTCTCGCGGAGTGCGTCTGCGTAGTCGGCGGTTGCCGCGGCCGGATGCTTGCGAAACCAGCCGGCGAGAATCGTGATGGCGGCGGCACTGGCTTGGGCGCCGGCGGGCAAGCCGCCGATCCCGTCGGCCACGGCGAAGACGCGCAATTTTTCATCGCATAAGCTGCAGTCCTCGTTTTCCGAACGATGGCAGCCGATGTCAGTGGCAGCAAATGCGCTTAACTTCATCTGGATCCATGCTGACCCCGTTCTGTTTAAATGAAAGGACGAAAAACATTCTCCCGGGTTTCCCGCGTCATGCGTTCGAAATTCCGCGTGGGCAGGCTGGCGATGAATTCGCGCCCATAGGCCTTGGTCAGCACGCGCGGATCGAGGATGGTGACGACCCCGCAGTCCGTCTTGTTGCGAATCAGCCGACCGATGCCTTGGCGGAATTTTCCCAGGGCTTCAGGGAGGGCGAGTTGGCTGAACGGGTTGCCCCCTTCGGCGGTGATCCATTCGGCTCTGGCTTGCGCGACCGGATGGTTGGGCGGCTCGAAGGGCAGGCGGGTGATGATCACTTGCGACAGAGAGGCGCCTGGAACATCGATGCCGGTCCAGAAGCTTTCGGTGCCGAACAGCACGCCGTTGCCCGCCTGGCGGAGTTGCTCGGCCAGATCGGAACGGGAAACGCCAACTGCTTGGGTGAGGCAAACTCGGCCGGCTTCGCGATAGTCTTTATCCAGCCGGCGGGCGACTTCCTGCAAATCCCGATAACTGGTGAAGAGCACAAGGGAACCACCGGGAACCGCCAAGGTGCAAAAGCGCACGTAGTCGGTCAGCGCGTCGAGATTTAGCCGACCTTCCGCCGCGCTCGGCTCAGGCATGTCCGCCGCGAGGAAGACCCGCATGTGCCGGTCAAAATCAAAGGGCGATTTCTCGATCAATACCTCGACGCCGTTAGCGCCGACGCGATTGCGGAAAGGCTCAATCGTGCTGCCTGCTGCCAACGTCGCGCTGGTCAGGACTGCCGCGGTGTGGCGGGAGAAAAGCCGTTCACGCAACTCCGCCGATACATCCAACGGCGCAGAGCGCAGATGGACGGCGGGTTCGCGTCGCGCGGTGCCCGTCTCGAGCCAATAAACGCTGCCGTCACGCGATTGATTCAGCCAAGCGGTGATGTTGTCCCGGTAAGCGCTCACGCGGCGCTGCTTGCCGGTGACTTCGTCCCGGGCGATGCCGTCGGGCAGACGCGTGCGCAGCTGATCGAGGCGTGCCAGCACGCTGTTGAGCGGGCCGCCAAGCAGGTTCTCGGCAAACCCCGGCTCGCGCACCCGCATCGGGCCTTTATTTTTCGGTGCGCGCCCGGCGAGCCCGGCAAAGAAATAGGCGGACTGCTCAAGCGCGATCTCCACCACGCGGGAAGCCTCGGCGTCATCGTGTTTGACAAAGAGCCCCTTCGTCTTGGCCGGATTGAACAGGGATACAAGCACGCGTCGCAATCCGCCCGAGCTGATGGACAGCCCAAGTTGTTCGGTCGCGATTTCGGGCACGGTGTGCGCCTCGTCGAGGACGACAAAATCCTGCAAGCGCAGAATGCCGCTGGCGGGACCCTTCTCGAGCACCTCGTTCACCACCATGAGGGTGAAGAGCAGGCTGTGATTGACGATGAGCAGATTGGCGGATTCGCAAAGCGCCTTGGCCCGCCGATAGAAACAGCTGCCGTCCTGGCAGTTTCGCGCCGAACACGCATCGGAATCGGCGGAGACTTCGTCCCAAACTTCGGCGCTCACGCGGGGGGCAAGGTCGATCAGCAGGCCCGTCTCGGTGGTGGCCGCCCACAGTGCGACGCGTTTCAATTCGTCCTGTTCGGCGCTATGGAAGAGTTCGCGTTTCTCGGCGAGAGCGCGCTTGAGGCGCGTTGTGCACAGGTAGTTGCCCTTGCCCATGAGCACCGCGCTCGTGAATTCGCGATAGGCGGCGAGTTCCGGCACGGCGCCAAAGAGCCGGCGGCAATTGGCGAGGTCCTTGTCGCGAATCTGCTCCTGGAGCGTCTTTGTGTGGGTGGAGACGACGAATTGGCGGCGCGTGTCCACGGCGTGAATGATGCCCGGCACGAGGTAGGCGAGGCTCTTGCCAACGCCGGTGCCCGCTTCGCAAAGCAAACTGCTGTCGGTGGCAAACGCTGCCGCGACGGCGTGGCCCATGCGCTCTTGTTCGGCCCGATGCTCCAACCCGAGGGCATGCACGAGCCAGCCAGCGGCGGCAAAAGTGGTCGCCGTCAGTTCGGTGGTGTGCGAGACGGCCGGTCCGCCGCCCTCGTTCAAGCTAATCATCGCCAGCGACTGAGTTGATGACGCGGCGTCGGCGCAAATTTATTTGCGACCCCCGACGGTTGAAACACCCTCACGCCATGCAAGCGGAGCACCCGAACGGCGCCCAGTGGACGCAGGAACTCATTCAGTTCCTGCGCGAGCAGCCCGAGGTCGCCGCCGTGCGGGTCAATGAGGATGACCGCACCGTCTCCGTGGCGACGCTGGGCAGGGCGCGGACGGCCCAATTCGAAGCCCAGATTCAGGCTGTGCTAGTCGCGATCGATTCGAAACTGGCAGCGGGCAAGCCGGGCACGGGAGCAGTCGTGCAACCGGGCTTTGTCGTGCACCACGCAGGCGGGGTGACAACGGTGGAGCGGCCGACTTGTGAAACCGCACCACGGTTCTATCAATGGCAGGACTATGAGCTGCCGGTGGAAGGGGAGAAGGCGCACGGTCATGGACACGGCGATGCCGAGTCGGAGTGGCGCTTGCTTGCCAGCTTGGCGACCGGTTGCGGCGCGATCGGTTTGGCAGCCTTCTTGGCCGGAAGGTGGAGTGCACCGGATGAGGTTGTCATCGCACTTTATGTGCTCGCGTTGATCGCCGGAGGCTGGGACGCGGCAATCGATTCGTGGGAGAATCTGCGTCACCGCAAGTTGGACATTCATTTCCTCATGCTGGCGGTCGCGATCGGGGCCGTGGCGGTGGGCGCGTGGGGCGAGGCGGTGTTGCTCCTGTTTCTCTTTTCCGGTGCGGGGGCAATGGAAGCGTATGCGTTGGAGCGGACGCACCGCGAGGTTTCGGCCCTCCTGCACGCCGCGCCCAAGCAAGCCACGCTGATCGGGGCGAATGGCGAAGAGCGGGTGGTGTCCGTCGACGAATTGCAACGGGGCGACCGAGTGGCCGTGAAGCCGGGCGAGATGTTTGCCGCCGACGGAGACGTGGTGAAAGGTGAGAGTGCGAGCGATGAATCGACGCTCACGGGCGAATCGCTGCCGGTGGAGAAGGGCGTGGGTGCGGCCGTGTTCAGCGGCACCATCAATCTCTGGGGCTCGTTGGAATTTGCCGTCCGACGCCTGCCCAGTGAGAGCACGTTGCAAAAGATCATCCGGCTCATCCAGACCGCGCAAAAGCTCAAGGCGCCGAGTCAACGTTTTACCGATCGATTTGGGGGCAAATACACGTTGTTGGTGCTCGGCCTGACGGCGCTGATGTTCTTCGTCTGGTGGCTGGGATTTGGACTGCCGGCGTTTAAGAACCAACCCGGCGTGTCGTCGGCCTTCTATCGGGCAATGACCCTGCTCGTGGTGGCGAGTCCGTGCGCTTTGGTGCTCTCGATCCCGTCGGCGATCTTGGCTGCGATCGCGTGGGGCGCCCGCCACGGGGTGTTGTTCCGCGGCGGCGGCGCTATTGAAAGACTGGCGGAGATCGACACGGTGGCACTCGACAAGACCGGCACGCTGACGACCGGCGAGCTCGCGGTGGTCTCCGTGGAGAGTTTCCCGCCCGGCCGCGAAAAGGAGGTGCTGGAGCTGGCCTACGCGCTGGAGCGGCATTCGCAGCATCCGATTGCGCGGGCGGTCACGAGTTACGCGAAAAAGGAGAAGTCCATTTTGCGCGAGGTCGAGAAATTCGAATCGATCACAGGGCAGGGGGTGCGCGGCAGGTTCGACGATGCGATGGTGGTGTTGGGCCGGAGGGAATTGCTTGCTGCGGGACCCTTCGCCCAATGGCTCGGGAAGGTGCCGGCGGCGGCCGCGGAAAATTCCGAAGTCTGGGTGGTGGCGCACGGTGTCGTGGGGCGGTTGTTGCTAAAGGATCAATTGCGCGCGGAGTCGCGCGGGGTGCTCGCGCAACTGAAGGCGCGCGGCATCCGCACGATCATGCTGACGGGTGACCGGCGGCACACGGCGGACTCGGTTGCGAAGGAACTGGGATTGGACGAAGTGCGCGCCGGACTTTCGCCGGAAGAAAAAGTGCAGATTATTGATTCGCTCGGCCGCGAGGGACGCAAGGTGGCCATGGTGGGGGATGGGGTGAACGATGCGCCGAGTCTCGCCGCCGCTTATGTTTCCGTGGCGATGGGCGCACGCGGCAGCGACGCGGCCCTCGAGCAGAGCGAGGTCGTGTTGATGCACGACCGGATCGAAAACTTTCTCGGCGCGCTGCGACTCAGCCAGCGGGCGCGTCGGGTGATCGGACAGAATCTCGTGATTTCACTCGGCACCGTCGTGGTGATGGTGCTCGCGGCACTGGTGGGAGCGATTCCGTTGAGCCTCGGCATCGTGGCCCACGAAGGCAGCACAGTCATTGTGTGTCTCAACAGCCTGCGCCTGCTGTTTGGACGGAACGATTAGGACAACGAGCTGATCGGAACGCCGACTCAGTCTTCAATCCACACCAGATCGGCCGTGCGGACCTGATCGTAGAGTTCGATGATGTCGAGGTTGCCCATTTGCACGCAGCCGTTGCTGGCGGGGGACCCGAGTCCACCCTCCCGGTTGGTGCCGTGGACATAGACGTAACGGGAATAGGTATCGACGTCGTCTCCGGCGTTGTAACCCGCCTCAAGGCCGCGGAGCCAGAGAATGCGCGTGGTAATGAGATTCTTCGCCTGTTCTTCGGGGCTGAGTTCCGAAAAGTGATGGCCTGTGCTCATGCGGGCTTTGAACACGATGCCGGGGGGGGCGCCCGCACCGATGCGCTCTGCGATCTCGTGCAGACCCCGCGGGGTGCCGAGGGAATCTTTCACATTCGATGGCGGTCGAGAGGATGTGGAGATGAGGTAGACCTTCTCCAGTTGTCCGCAGCGGTAGAAAGCAAGCCGCTGCCGGGCAATGGAAACGACTATGACACGCTCTGTCGGCTTGAAACCGAGGGAAACGCACCTTTGCATGGCTTGTTCAAAAGAATCTTTCACGTGAATACTCAATCTTATCGAGTCGGTATCGTCGGTGCGACAGGTGCAGTCGGTCAAGAACTGATCGGCCTCCTGCGGGCGCGCGCGTTTCCTTGCGCGGAGCTGCGGCTGATGGCCTCGGCTCGTTCCGTGGGCCGGACCCTCGAGGTCGGCGGGAAGCAACTGACGGTCGTGGAAGCGAAGCCCGAGGCGTTCGAGGGTCTGGACATCGCGTTCTTTGCGGCGGACGGAGCGATCGCCCGTGCGTTGGCGCCGGAAGCGGTCAAGCGCGGCTGCCTCGTCCTCGACAAGAGTTCGGCGTTTCGAATGGGCGCGGAGGTGCCGCTCGTCATCCCCGAAATCAATCTGGCTGCGACGCGCGGGCACCGGGGCATCATTGCCAGTCCGAATTGTTCGACCGCCGTGGCGTTGATGGGTTTGTGGCCGCTGCATCAGCAGTTCGGCGTGAAGCGGGCGATTTTCTCGACCTATCAATCGGTGTCCGGCACGGGGGCCGACGCGGTCGAAGAACTGGAGGCACAGGTGCAGGCCCACGTGAAGGGCGGTGCGATGCCACGGAAAGTTTATCCCCACCAAATCGCGTTCAATGCGATTCCGCAGGTCGATTCCTTCGGCGCGGATGGCTACACGGGCGAAGAAACCAAGATGCGCGAGGAGAGCCGCAAGATCATGGGACTCCCGGAGCTGAAGGTTTCCGCGACCTGCGTGCGCGTGCCGGTCGTGAGGGCGCATTCGGTGGCCGTGTCGGCTGAGTTTGAGCGGCCGGTGAACCTGGCGGCGGCGCGCGCCGTGATCGCGGCGTTTGCCGGAGCCGAGTTGGTCGATGATCCGGCGCAAGGTCTTTACCCGACACCCTTGGATTTCAGTCGCAAGGTGAAATGCGGCGTGGGTCGGCTCCGCATTGATACGGCGCTGGAGAACGGACTCTCGTTCTGGGTCAGCGGCGACAATTTGTGGAAGGGCGCGGCGCTCAACTCCATCCAAGTGGCGGAAGCGATGATCCGCGAGGGTATTGCGCTGACGCCGAGTCAGTGAAGCACCCGGGTTGGCCGCGCTCGTCGCCCCGTGCCAAGTAGTGCGGCGCAGCGGACAATTTGTGACACGGCTTTCTCCTTGCGGGCCATCGGGCGGTCCCGTTTCTTGCTTTTCTGCCGGACGCCTAGCTCAGTTGGTTAGAGCATCTCGTTTACACCGAGAGGGTCGGGGGTTCGAGTCCCTCGGCGTCCACCAGTTTTGGCAATGGGCTGGCCAAGACTGTCCGTCGCCGCAGGCGGGGCGGACTTGCCCGTCCTTTTCATGAAACTCATCCTCGCCACTCGAAAAAGCCCGCTCGCTCTGACGCAGACCGGGATGGTCGCGGCGCGCTTCAAGGAAGCGCTCGGAGCGGACTGCGAGCTGCTCAAGATTGTCACGACCGGTGACCGCCAGACGGACTGGTCGCTGATCAAACAGGGCGGCAAAGGACTCTTTACGGCGGAATTGGAAGAAGCGCTGTTGCGCGGCGATGCGCACGCAGCCGTGCATAGCTGCAAGGATCTTCCCGGCGACAATCCCGCCGGGCTCACCGTGGCGGGTTTCATGCCACGCGAACTGACGAATGATGTGCTGATTCTGAAAGAAGGGGTCGAAATCCCCGCGACAATCGGCACCAGCAGCCCGCGTCGCCAATTGCAGATCACCACACTTTTCCCGGCGGCGATTTTCACCGAGATTCGCGGGAACGTGGACACGCGGTTGAAGAAAATCGCGGCGGGTGTCGCCGACGCGACGATTCTGGCCGCCGCTGGCATGCGCCGGCTCGGCATCCACAGTTGGCCCGGCGTGGTGTTCCGTCCTTTGAGTTTTGCGGAGAGCGTGCCCGCGGTCGGGCAGGGAGCGATCGCCATTCAATGCACTGACGCACTCGCCGCCATGTTGGCGCCCGCCTTGGATGCGGCGACGGCGCGCAATGTGACGCTGGAGCGCGCGTTTCAGTCGGCCATCGGCGGCGGTTGCCAAGTGGCTTTCGCGGCGCATGCGGCCGGCAACAAACTGCATTTCTTCCACGAGCGCACCGGCATTCTGACGTTTCCGCTGACCGACGCTGATTTTGCCGCGCCGCGCGAAACTGCAACCCGGATTCTCACGGAGCTCGGTTTCCATGGCTGATAAACCCACCAACCTCCCTTTGTCCGGTCGTCGCATTGCGATCACCCGGCCCCGAGAGCAGAGCGGCGACTGGCGCACGAAGCTAGAAGCGCAGGGCGCGACCGTGATCGAGTTGCCGCTGATCCAAGTCACGAAACATTACGACAAGGATACACTCGTCGGAATCTTTGCCGAACTCGGCCAGTATGAGTGGATTGTTTTCACCAGCGCCAACGGCGCCCGCTTTTTCTTCGAGGAATTCCAACGCGCGTTTGATGATATCCGGGCGTTCGGCGTCATGCGGATTGCGGTCGTGGGTGAAGCCACAGCCGAGGTCGTGCGCAGCAAGCACCTTCGCGTCGACTTGCAACCGCCGAAGGCGAATGCCGCCGAGCTTGCCAAGATGATGATCGACCGTGAATCGATCGACTCAGCCAAGATCCTCGTGGTCACCGGCAATCTCAACCGCGACACGCTGTTCGACGCGTTGCACGGGGCCCGGGCGATTGTCGACCGCCTCGCGCTCTACAAGACCGAGGAAACCGACCTTTCGGACGATCCGGTGGCCGGCGATTTTCGTCAGCACGGGGCCGACGCCATTCTTTTCGCCAGTCCTTCGGCGGTGCAGTCATTCTTTGATCAGGCCGCCGCGTTCAAGCTCGGAGCCAAGGCGAAACGCCCGCTCGCCGGCAGCATCGGCGCAACCACCACGGCCACGATGAAGCAGCTCGGACTGCCGGTGGACTTCGAGGCCGGTGAAGCCAGCCTCGACTCGCTCGTGACGGCCTTGTTAAAGAAGATTTAACCACGAAATACACGAAACACACCAAAGTGATTTCCTTTCGTGTATTTAGTGTATTTCGTGGTGGCCCATCATGAAGGTTCCATTTCTTGATCTGAAACTCCAGCACGCGCCGCTGCGCACCGAGGTGCTGGCGGCTCTGGCTGAAACCTACGACGCCACGCGCTTTTGCCTCGGCAAGGACGTGGAGGACTTTGAAAAGAACTTCAGCACCACCTTTGGCTACTCTCGCACGCTCGGGATGAACAGCGGCACCTCACCGTTGCACCTCGCCTCGATCTGCGGCGGCTTTGGCCCCGGAGATGAGATCATCACGACTCCCTTCACCTTTGCGTCGAGTTGCTGGGGAATCAGCTACGTCGGGGCAAAGCCGGTGTTCGTCGATGTCGATACCGACACCTGGTGCATCAGTCCGGAATCAATCGCCAAGGCGATCACGCCCCAGACGAAAGGCATCGTCGTCGTTCATATTTTTGGTCAGCCCGCACGGATGGACGAAATCATGGCGATTGCGAACAAGCACAAGCTGTTCGTCGTCGAAGACTGCGCGCAAGCGGTCGGGGCGACCTACAAGGGCACGCCGGTGGGTGCGATTGGCGATTGCGGCACGTTCAGCTTCTACCCCACGAAAAATCTGGGCGCCTGTGGCGAGGGCGGGGCGCTGGTCTCGAAGCATCCGACCGTGATGGACAAGGCGCAATTGTTGCGTGTGCACGGCTCGCCCAAACGCTACCTGCACACGGAGGTTGGTTTCAACTTCCGCATGGATGGCTTTCAGGGCGCGATTCTCAGCATCAAGCTGAAGCACATTGCTGCTTGGACCGCGCGGCGTCGGGCCATTGCGGCGCGTTATCGTGGGGAGATTGCACAGCCGAAGATCCAGCTGCCGGTCGTGCCGGCGCACGGCGAGTCTGTATGGCATCAGTTCACCATCCTGCACCCGCGGCGCGATGCCTTGAGGACTCACTTGGAACAATGCGGCGTCGGCACGGAAATCATTTATCCGGGTCCGATGCACTTGCAGCCCTGCTACGCGCCGCTGGGCTACGAGAAGGGCAGTTTGCCCGTGGCGGAATATGCGAGCGAGCGCTGCGTCAGCTTGCCGATTTTCCCGGAGCTGACCGACGAGCAGGTGTCGCACGTCATCAAGTCGGTTAATGCACTATGACCACGAAATGCCCGAAGCACACCAAAGAGATTTCCTTTCATGTCTTTAGTGTGTTTCATGGTGCCCCATGATCGGTTGCATTAAATTAAAGGTCTGTGGCATCACCTCGGTCAACGACGCGGTGACGGCGGCCGGCGTCGGCGCCGATTATCTGGGATTCATCTTTCATCCGGATTCGCCCCGGCAAATGTCTGCGGCCAAGTTCAGGACGATGGCCGCCCAGTTGCCACCCGTGAAGAAAGTCGCCGTGACCGTCGAGCCCGAGCTCGCCGAGCTGGAGCGGTTGATCCAGTCCGGGTTCAACGCCTTCCAGATCCATTTCCGGCCCGACGTGCCGCTCGCCCGGATCGCGGCGTGGTCCGGGGCCGTCGGCACCGCGCGACTCTGGCTCGCGCCCAAGCTGCCACCGGGTCAGGACGTGATGCCCGAGTGGCTGCCGCTTGCCGACACCTTCCTGCTCGACACTTTCCATGCCGACAAGTTCGGCGGCACGGGCGAAACGGGTGACTGGCCGAAATTCAAACGCCATCAGACCATGCACCCGGGCACGACGTGGATTCTCTCCGGCGGACTCAATCCCGACAACGTGGCCGCCGCCGTCGCAGCCACCGACAGTCTGTTTATCGACGTGAACAGCGGCGTCGAATCCGC
>CAMTVF010000122.1:0-27411 GCA_947085115.1 uncultured Opitutaceae bacterium
AATCCACGATCAGGTTGGCTTGTTTCCTTCCCGGCAATCCGGCGCGTCCGCTCACCATCGCGCGTCTGCCGCCGCGAGTCCGGAGGCGAGCGGCGCACCTGACCTGCTCCCTCTACGACCCACGAAGATCCGCGAATAACCATTTTTTGCATGATGAAACGATTCCGCCACTCGTGCATGCCGCGCTGATGCACTATCAGTTTGAGGCCATACACCCGTTTCTCGACGGCAATGGCCGGGTGGGGCGATTGCTCATCACGCTTTGTTTGTGCGCGCGCGGCGTGCTGCCTGAACCGCTTCTCTATTTGTCTGCCTTCTTTGAGGCGACTCGAACCGATTACTATGGAAGTCTGCGCGCCGTTACGGAGCAGGGTGACTGGGTCGGTTGGATCGAATATTTTCTCAACGGCGTCGCCCGGCAATCCGAAGACGCGCTAAGTCGCGCCGAGCGGATCAATGCGCAGCTCGCTGGTTGGCGCGCGGCCTTTGCCGGTGACGGTTCGAAGATTCCGTTGCAGCTTATCGATCTTCTCGGGGCCAACCCCTTCTTGAGTCCGCGCGACACCGAGCGCCGGTTGGGAGTTTCCTATAACACGGTCATGCGCGCCATCACGACACTGGAAGCCGGTGGAGTCTTGATGAAAGTGGGCGACAGCAAACGACACCGCGTCTACTGCGCACGCGCGATTCTCGATATCTTGGAAGAACCGGCCCGCCTGGTGCCGGACACCACACTCGTCCACCGTCGGCCAACTCGCGGGTAAATGGACCCGTCGCTGCAGCTCCAGCGCGCAGGTGAGCTCAGGCGAAGATTGGCTGAACTAGCGGCAGAGACCCTCAAAGTTGAAGGCGAACTTGCTGCCATTGAAACCGAGGGCAAACTCAAGCTCAGCCCGACCGTCGCGGCGCCGGGCACCCCGCGCACACCCGCGGAGAAAGTCGGCCTGTTCCTCGAATTGTTCGGCACGCGGAGGTCGGTCTATGCGAAGCGGTGGGAGAATGCGAAAACCGGGAAGAGCGGATATGCGCCGGCCTGCGACCATGAGTGGCGCCCGGGCATCTGCTACAAGCCGAAAGTGAAATGTGCGGAGTGCCCTCACCAAAAATTTCCTCCGCTCGATGAACACGCGGTCGACGCCCATCTGCGCGGCGCGCACACGCTCGGCGTGTATGCCATCGGAACGGACGACTCCTGCCGATTTCTCGCTGCCGACTTCGACGGCGAAGGCTGGCGCGACGACGTGCTCGCTTATCGCGAGGCGGCCGAGCGAATCGGCGGCACAGTAGCTATCGAGCGGTCGCGCTCGGGCAACGGCGCACACGGCTGGATATTTTTTTCCGAACCGGTGCCAGCGGCAATGGCGCGCCGCTTGGGCACGATACTCGTGGCGAAAGCGTCCGCACTGCGACCGACGCTGAGCTTGGGCGCCTATGATAGGTTGTTTCCGAATCAGGACGTCCTACCCGTCGGCGGGTTTGGAAATCTGATCGCGTTGCCCCTGGCCAAGGCTCCGCGGCAACAGGGCAACGCGCTCTTCGTCGATGCGCGAATGGAGGCGTTCGCGGATCAGTGGTCGTATCTGGTCGGCCTTCCTCGGTTAAGCCGCGAAGATCTAGACCGAATTCTGTCGAGAAGCGCTCCGCTGGTGCCGCTCCCGTCGCCCTCCGCCAGTAGTTTACTGCTTGATCACGATTTCGCGCTGCAAAGCGACGCGGCCGTGCTGGACCTGTCGCAACCCCGGATTCGCAGCGGGATGCTCGCGGGCGAAGTCACGGTGCGGTTGGATTCCCAAATCCATCTCCCCCGTTCGCTGCCGGCACCGATTCTGGCGGGGCTGCGTCGTCTGGCAACATTTCCCAATCCGGTTTACCACGAGAAACTGCGGCTGCGCTTTGCGACATTCGACACACCGCGTTTTCTTTTCGCCGGCGAATGGCGTTCTGATCGGCTCGTGCTACCGCGCGGGGTTTTGAATCAGTGCCTCTCCTTGCTGGAAGCAGCCGGGGCAACCGCAGTGGTGCAGGATGTGCGGCAAACCGGAACGCGCGTGCCGTGGAAATTTCTGGGCGAATTGCGTCCAGAACAAGAGGCGGCCGTGCGAAAAATGCTGGTTGAGGATACTGGAGTGCTGTGCGCTCCGCCGGGCACGGGGAAAACGGTGATGGGATGTGCGCTGATCGCCCGTGCTCGCACCTCCGCGCTGGTGTTGGTTCACCGGGCGGTGCTGTTGGACCAGTGGCGGGAAGCGGCGATGCAATTTCTCGGATTGAAACGCAAGGAGGTCGGTATCTGGCGCGGACGCGCTCCCCGGCTGACCCGGCGATTGGACATCGCGATGCTACCGTCGTTAAGTCGGGCCGAAGATATGGCGGCGGCACAGACTGGATACGGAGTGGTGCTCGTCGATGAGTGCCACCATGTGCCGGCGACTTCTTTTGAAGCCGTGTTGAAAGCGTGTCCCAGTCGGCGGCTCTATGGGCTCACCGCTACGCCGAAGCGCAAGGACCGGCTGGAGAAATTGCTGTTCGCCCAGTGCGGACCGATCCGCCACACGCTGGCCGACGCCATGACCGACGAGGTTCGCACAGTAAAAGTCCGCCGCACCTCGGTCGTGCTGCCGCCCGATGCCGGCCCACGGCCGCCGATTCACATCCTTTGGGAGACGTTGGTGCGGGACGACGGCCGAGCGGCGGTGATCGTGTCCGATCTTCTGACGTGCGTGGCCGCAGGGCGTTCGCCGCTCGTCCTAGCCGACCGCAAAGTTTATCTTGATCGCTTGCAGGCGGATTTTTCCTCGCGGGAGGCGCGTGTCGATTGCTACCGACTGGACGGTCTGATGGGCAAGAAAGCCCGCGCTGCTGTGCTGCGCGAGATCGCCGATCATTACGACACCGCCAAGCCGTTCGTGCTTTTCGCGACGGCGTCGCTAATCGGCGAAGGATTTGATCTGCCGCGCTTGGACACACTGGTTCTCTCGATGCCCCTTTCGTTCAAGGGCCGGCTGATTCAATATGCTGGGCGGCTCCATCGGCCGCACGCCGCCAAAGGCGCCGCTGTGATCTACGACTATCTTGATGAAAACCACGCGATCACGAAAGCGATGTTTCGCCGTCGCATGTCCGGTTACGCGGAGCTGGGTTATCGCATCGAGATGCCGCCGGACTGTGCGCCAAACTGGTTCACGGACAAAACGGTCGCCGAATAAAATTTCCTCCACAGTTCAGAAATGGCGCCGCGCTTGTCGGAGATTTTCCGACCAAGAACATTGTCCAAAAGCGTCCTCCAAATCATACGACGCCCAATAACGTGCTGCTCTGGCGTGCCGAGCCCATATCTCGCTTATTGGCGAATGCCATGGTTCCTGCGGAGTATTTGACGGGGTTGTCGTCGCCAATGGGAGCGGTTTTCGATGCCCTGTGCGCCATCTTGCCTGATATCGTGGCGGAGTTTTTTCCAATGCCGCAGTATATGGCGGAATATCAGTTCCACTCCGCTCAAAAAATAGGTGCGACGCGACGCTACCGATTCTCTCGTAGATAGTTGTGGATTCCCGACCTCGCATCTTGAGGTCGCACCTTCGAAGCGCAACGGACCCGGGCTAAACACGCTCAATCTTTTCCAATTCCACCCCCACCTCGCCCACTCCGAGTTCAATCATCGTGTCGATCCCGTCCAAGCAGCGACGACGAATCTCCGGATCGCGGGTCTGATTGTATAGCCTGAGCACCAGCGTGGACATCTGGTGAGTCCACCATGGCCGGTGCGCTTCATCCTTCCGCGCCCGGAACAGTTCGAGTGCGCGCTCAGGAATTCGGCAAACGACATCGGGCAAGCGGTCGACCGCTCCTTCGAGGGCCATGAGGAGGAAATTCGCAGCGTGCTCGAATGCTGGGCTCTTAAGGAAGGTGTCGATTAGTTCATCATCGGGTATTTGCCGCCATGAAACAGGTTGTTCCTGACGATCCTCAGGCAGCGGCAGATCCAGCGGATCCGCGGCTCGTTTACTTCCGGCGTCGTCGGATCAGACCAGTCCAGCCCCGCCGGCCCGTGGATCTGCTTTCGAGGCGGAGTAGCCTGGAAAAACTTCCACGCCCCGGTGGCCTCCAGCTTTGACACTTCATCTGGCTTGGCGTCGCACGCGCCGGCAAATGCGTCCCAGTTTGCTTTGGCGTCATTCGCCGCGAGGAACCGGGAGGTGCGCTTGAGGGCATACTCGAACCGCGCGAAGAAGGCGAAGAAGGTCCAGGCTAGCTCCTTCCCGGGGTTGTTCGTGGCGATCTCGGAAATGGGCACTGGGACGGGAGGGTTCATTCCTTGTTGAATAACCTAGTGAGCGGGACGCGCAGGGCGGCCGCAATGCCGATGATCTCGAAGTCCCGGACAAACCGGTCTCCGCTCTCGATCCGCGCGATCGCCGATCGGTCCATCTGGATGCCCCTTGCCGCCAGCCGGCCGGCGAGATCCTGCTGGCTCACGTCCGGCTTCAAAGAAAGACGCACCTTCTTGATGGTCTGACCGATAACGTTCTTTTGGGCCGCGCGTTTCACGGGCGTGTGAGATTCACACATTGACAATACCTGACTGTCCGAGGATATGTGTGTGAGATTCACACACGGGCGCGTTAGTCCACATTTCACCTGAGCACGTTCCCCGATATTGAGCACCGGTCATCCTATCCGCCATGACGTTTTCGCTAACCCTGCCGCTCAGGTATGTTTCTGTGATGAAGGTCGACACGAGCGACGTTCCAGCCGCTGAGGCCGGTGACCTGCGGACCTACTATTTTGGTCACATAAACCCGGGGCGCACGCTCCCGATTAACTATTCACTGAAAGGATGGCTCGTCGGACCACCCAAGGTGGGTGCGGTCGTGCAGGTGCTTCGAACCTTGCGCAACGGGGCGGGGGTCGCAGTGCCGGGCATTTTCACCTCCAGCCCTGTAACTGCCGTGCCGAACGAGGGTGAGTTCCACACGGTGAACTCCAAATACCTGTGGAAGGACGCTGTTCCGGAATTCCACTGGCTGCCACCGGCGGAGCAAATCTCCTCCGCTTGAGGCTACCTAGGAAGACCCATGGTGTGCTTGGCAACCTTCATCAGGATCCCGCGGCGTTCCTTTGCCACGGCCCGTTTCCTTGCGCGCCCTTCCCTGGCCTTGGCGGCACCGGCTAACTTCTTGATGCCAGCGTCGCGCCCCATCACCTGGGCGGCCATTTTTTTATCCAGCAAGGGAACGTTGAAGCCGCCGAGCAGGCGCCGGTTTTTGAACTCAAGGGCCATCTTGCCGAAGGTGGCTGCGAGGCTCGTCAGCCCGGCAGCCTGGTCGGGATTGCGGAGCGATCGAACGGCCTCAAGGAGCGAGGTTTTGGCGTTTTCCATGTGCCGCTCTGCGGCTGAGAAGTCGGGGACGGAGTAGTTTTCCATTCGATGGCCCACTTAAGGACAACACCGCCGGGGCCCTATTTCGACCACTTTCTCTGAACGTTCAGAGAAAAAGGCTGAGTCTTTAGGAGATGCATCTGTTTCGCGTAATCCAAAACCAACCAAAAAAGACATTATGCGACCCTCAATACCTCCTCACGTTCTCACCCATCTCCATGATATGGAGATATCTCCAGAAGCGATCCGCTACGTCGAAGCCTCGCAAATCCCCTCCACGCTGCCAAACGGCCGCAAATCCTACACCGTCCACTACCCCTGCCAGCTCAACGGTGAGGTAATGGTCCTTAACAGCCGCGACATCGAATTCGCCGCGGCGGTAGCCCTCACCTCCGATCCCCAAGTGCTCTATGTCCTCACCCAACCAGCGGTATTGGACCTCGGCACCGCCGACCTGCGGTCACGCTATTATTCCACGGATTTCCTTGTCGTATGGAAAGACCATCGCCCGCCGACCCTGATCGAGACCAAGCCCACCTCCGGCTTCGCCAAGCTGATGGCCAAGCATCCCGAACGCTACAAATCCGATGGATCAAACGGCTATGACATGCCCCTCGCAGCAGCGGCAGCGGCGAAGCTGGGCTTCACCTTCCGAACCATGCACGAGGGTCATCTCAACGAGAAGTTCCTACGCAACTCGATCTTCCTCGATCGCCATCGCCAGCTCCGCGAGCTCTCGCCGCCGGCGAGCCTAGACGAAAAGGAAGACATCCTGATGCAGGTGGCCGCGAAGCCAGGCATCAAGATCACTGAAATCGTGCACCCGTCGATGTCCCGGCGCGCCGACCTCGTCCATCACCTGCTGGCAACCGGGCAAGTCTTCTCCCACCTCGACTTGGAGCTGTTGACTGAGCCCAACCGCGTCGCGCTGTTCCCAACCGCAATCCAGCAGCGGGCTTTTGCGATCCTTCACTCGAAGAACCCGGAGATGCCCAAAGGCGTTTTCCCGTATGTCATCCACGATGGCCTCGAATTCACGATGGCCGGGAAACTCTACACGGTCGTCCAAAGTTCTGGCCCCATCAAGGTGCGCAACCACCGCGGCGCCGTGTCAAAATACTCGACCGAAAACTTCCTCGCTCTGCTTCCTTCCGTCGACGCGTTCTTGAACGCGAAGCTCACCAAGGAGGAGCAGATGAGGACGCTGTCCCAGGAGGACATGGCCGAAATGCTGCGGCGATACAGCCTCATCACGCCGTATCTATCTCCGACGGACGGGGGCAAAGCTCTCCCGCCGCCTACAAATCGGACGCTCCAACGCTACCTCGCGGCTTATCGTGAGGCCGACGCCCAGTATCCTGGCTACGGAGTCTATGGTTTGATTCCCCGCACCTCAGAACGGGGCAGCAAGAAGCCGATCTTCCCGCCGGCGACGGTCGCGATGATGCACCGCGTCATCCTGAAGCACTACTTGAAGGCCCACCCTCGGCTCATGGCTGTCGAAGCCCACGACATCTTCGTGAAGGTGATGCAGCGCCTGAAGGTCGGGGCCATTCCGAGCTACCGCACATTCGCACGGGAGTGCCTGGTCTGGAGCAAGGGGCAGCGCGATATGGCTCGCTGGGGAAAAAGAATCGCGCAACTCGGCTATGTCCCGACTGCCGTGCGCTCGCTCCTGGGCACACCGCACGGCGAAAGGCCCTTCAGCGTCGCCCATGCTGACCACACGGTCGATGACGCAGCCCTCGACCATCCAGATCCTGCGCGGCGCCTGCGCAAAGCCGTTCATTCCGCCATGGTGGACGCCACGACTGACCGCTCTCTTGCGTGGGTCACCAGCTTGGACGGTCCGAACACAGAAACGGTCATTGCGCTGCTCCGGCACTGCGTGAAACGAAACCAATGTCTCCCTAGCATCCTTTACCTCGATTGGGGTGCGGACTTTCGAAGCACGTGGCTGCAAAAGACGCTCTGTGCGCACCTTGGCGTCACCATCATCTACCGCATGAAGGCCAATGGCCCGGCCGGAACGCCGGTGGAGGGGAAATTCCAAGTGAAGGACGTGCGCGAGAATCACCGCAAGCTCGGCAGCACGCAGATCATGAAGCGCGCACGGTTGGCCACCAAATCGGTCCTGCCGTATGGCAACACCGTCTGGACACTCAAGGACTACACCGAGCGCTGCGACCAGTATCACGAGACCTTTAACTCTACACCCTACGGAAAGGCGAAGCAGTCCCCGAACGAACGGGAAAAGGAACTCTGCCGCATCTACGGAGATCATCCACGGGCCGTCATCCCGATGGAGCTTATGGACAGGCTGCTTCTTCCGTTCGTGGATCAGGTTCGCCGCAAGGTCGACCGCCGTTGCCGGATCTTCGTGAAAGGATACTACTACGCCAGCGAGAAGCTGGAGACGGTGCGCGGGGACTGGGTGGATGTGCGGCAGAGAGATCCGAAAATCGTCTATGCCAGCCATCCCAAGTTGCCGGGTCTGGTGGAATGCCCGGCGGTGAGCATCGACTTGAAACACGCCCTCACCGACGAGGACGCGCGCACGGTCATTCAGGAAAACGCGCACATCGACCACGCGGTGAACGAACGCAAGCGCAGTGGCTGGGCGGCAGCGGCCATGGTGCGCCGCGCTACGGAGTCGCGCCTGAAACGGGAGAAGCGCCGGCGCGCCAAACCCGCGGAGGCAACAACCGAAACGCCACCACCCGACAACGTCGTGGAGTTTGCCCATTCGCATGGCGGCCTGACCGACTTGCTCGACACGGAGGGTCAGCAATGAACACCGCGGCCCAACTCAACTTCTTCCCGAATCCGCAGGACAACTTGCTGCAGGCGCTGCGCGAATACCAAACCAAGGGCATCCCACACACCGCCTACAACCGTTTCACCCGGTCGCTCGCCATCGCATACAAGTCGACTACCCCCGGTGCCACGATTGTCGGTGCGTGTGCAGATGCGCCCATCCTCGACGAGGTCATCGCCGGTTTTCTACGCGAGGTGCGGAAATTCGAGACTGCCAACTTCCAGCCGATCTCCGGGGTGAGTCCGGTCCAGCTTTCGGCGCCTGGCGGAAATTCGTTCCGCCGGGTCGAGAGCGAGCTCTTCGACCGCTACTTCAAGGGATTGAACTCGATGCCTTTTGGGCACCGTGGCCAGACAGCCCAGTTCCTCGACTTCAATCTCGGTGAAACCTACCGGGTGCGCACTCCCTTGGGCCAACTCGTGGCCCAGTTGCGGGCGAAAAGCCCTTCGCTCGTCATCATCCGCAACGCGGACAAGCTCAAGTGGCCGGGTGCCTCGTGTGAGGAGATCCGGGCGGCATGGAAACTGATCATCGACATCGCTCGGCAATCCGGCGTGCCGCACATGCTGTTCACTCCTATCGCCTCGGCCCACGATGCCCTCCGCGACGATACACTTCTCGGTTCGGTGCACCTGGAAGTGTTGCGCCCCTACAGTTCTTCGCGCGCCGGCGACAAGGCCGCCTTCCACGGAATCCTGAACGACTACAATCAACGCCTGCCTTGGAGCGATAGTGACTCCCTCATGAAGCGCGCCGATGATATCGACTCTGCGATCGCCGGCGACGTGGCCGGCCTGCGCTTGTGGCTGATCCGGGCCCTGAAACGCGCCCTGAGCGACGAGCAGGCCGTTTTCATGGAGTGGGAGTATTTCCGGCAGACGATGCCGAACGAGGCACAGCGGTTGAAGGCGCGCGAGGAGCGGGTAGCCGCCAACAGCCTTCTTGGACTTAACGTTGCACCGCCCAAAGCGGCGGAGCCCAAGAAAGAGCCGACGGAGCACACGGACGGGAGCTCCAAGCCGCCGCGAAAGCGGACACCGGGAACGCGCAAGCCAGGCCGCGACCAGCTTCATCAAATGGCCATCGCGTAGCCCGCATGCTTCAACTCGGGACACCTTCCCCGATCGGTGTCGGCACTCCGGCGTGCGAAGCGCTCAGTAGCTTCGTGCAACGGACTGCCGCCATCAACGGGACGTTCCCCGGGCAATTGGTGCATCGGATTCTCGGGTGGGTGCAGGCAAACCGAGCGGACGCGCTGGGCAGTTGGCAGCATCATCCGCGCCAGGTTTACCTGGGGCGGAACATCAATGCCTTTGACCTGGCATTGGTTTGGCGGGAGTTGCTCGCGAAGATCGTCCCTGGACCTCCGTTAATACACCTGACCGCGAACCAGTGGGACTTTGGGTTTCCAACCCGCGGCTTTCTGCACTCTACGCTTCACTGGTGCCCGCCCTGTCTGGCGGGCGACAAGTATCCCTATCACCGGCTGGCTTGGATGCTCCGCCCCGTCACTATCTGCGTCGAGCACGGCTGTATGCTGGCATCGTTGTGCCCACGATGCCAGCGGGCACCTCCCGTGGTTCACGAGCGCTCTCATCCCGAACTCTGTCCATGGTGCGCATGGGATTTGCGGTGCGTTAGTGTGGTAGTGGAGCACCTGGACGACCGCCCGGCGATTGAGATTGGCGCCATCATCGCCCACTTCGGCCGCACGCAGGCATTCAGCCACTGGTCCTCGCACACCGCAATCATCGCAACCGGTCGACAACTGAAACTGAAGAATCCCGCACAGCTAGCCGAGGCAGCAGGAGTCAGCAAACTGACCGCGTGGTATTGGTGGACCGGCAGGGCGCACATTAGCCTGCCGATGGCCTTGCACTTGAGCGCACGACTCGGATTTTCGTTCTCGGCGGCCGTGGTGGCAGGTGAGGGAAGGCTCAGCCTGAAGATCCAGCCTTCAAGCCAGACGATCATTCATCTGCGAAGTCGAAAGGCCGCAACGCGCATCGACTGGGTGCTCCAGCGCAAAGCCATCATCCAGTTTCTCAAGTTGCCTTTGGCGGAGGCCCCCACCTTCAAAAAGGCTGCAGAATTGCTGGCGATCAACCGTCGGACCCTTCGATCTGGGCTGCCGAAACTGTGTCGTGCGATTTCAGAGCGATACCGCCGAAGGCTTCAGGCCGAACGCGGGCGGAGGGATCGGGAACTCCAACGATCGATCACAAAGGCCATTGCCCTGCTGCGGTCGGTGGGACGCAAGCCCGAGCAGGTCGCCATCGAGCAGGCCCTGCGGCGACCCGGTCTCTTCAACCGACACTACGCTCGGAGAGCTCTGATTTCAGTGCTTGGAGCGCCGCCGGCCCCTGGGCGGCATCGATCATCGCCTTGATGTGCTCGTCGAGGCCCTCGACGTTGAGCCGGATTCGCCGCACCTCAACCAGCCCTTTGGTCACTCCGGCGTAATAGCGGGCCTTTCTCCAATCGCCCCATTTTTTCCGTTCACGCCATCGCCCGCGGGCACTCGCTAAGGCTGTCTTAAGTTCCTGTCCGGAATGGTATTCCGCTTTGCTGAAGGCGGACGCCATCCCGTAGTTGAGCCTAAAACCGGGATCATCGTCTCGGACATCCTGGCACAGGGCCCCGACTTCGAGGGCCCGGGCCTGAATCGTTTCCTAGAATTCCTCTATTGTCATCGACCACAGCTACGCTCCGACGCGGCCGAGGTTGACGCCGCCGGCATCTGTATGGACACAAAATCCCATGCAGCCCGCGAAAGGATTCATCAGATCCTTTCTGTTCTAAGCGCAGACCCCCTCACGGCGGAGTCCGACCTCCTCCACGAATTCGGCCTCTCAGTCACGGACGCGATTGCCCTTACCGAAAGGCCTCCCGGCGGCCGGCGCCGACGATCGACAGGCCACAACCGCGCCATCGCGGGAAGTAGGTCATCTTCCAAGCCCCCTCGGACAAGCACCGCGTTTCCTAGCATTACGCAAACGGTGGTGCTTGAAGGCTGTTATTTTTTTCTGCTGCGCTGAATTTTGTCCTCGTCGGCCAAGATCGCCCTCTCTGCCCGCATAAACGCATTGCCAATCTCCCGGGGGATTTCGTTCAGCATCGAGGACACGCAAAGCGCATCGAGTGACTCGGTGATGCGCGCGAATCCCAACGTGATCCGGCTGATCGCGAGTGCCGCGTTGTTGGCCGGCTCGGTCAGGCCCACATTCGACGGGCCGGTGGGAAGGAGCGACCGGTCGCCATTCACCGACAGCCGGTAAATAACGCCCTTGGGGTTGGCGTGCACGTTGTGGCTGGCGAACTTGTAGTAGGGCCTGAAGTGGTCGAGACCAACCGCCCGTTCGATCTCCCAGATTCTCGGCCGCTTGATGTTGAGGGCTTTCGCGGCCCACCCGTAATCGGATTCGAATTCGGGACCGTAGGTTGCGACGGCGTCGTCGTAGGCGCTCTTGATGGCCGCCATCTCCTCCTCGGTATAGGGCGTGTGCTTCAGTCGCTTCGCCATCTCGTTGTAGCCGCGGGCGGCGTTCCACGATTCGATCGCGTCGTGGGCGAGGTAGCGGACAGCAGTGTCAGCTCCGTTTCGGCTGATGAACTCAAACATTACCGACACTTCATGGAGGCTCCGCCAGCGGGCCATCGCTCCGTCGGGGAACCCTGCGCGGAGCAACGCTTCGATTTCATATCCTATTTGGCAGGCGCGCGCATGGAGCCGGGAGAGCGCGTCGACCCACTGCGCCATCTCGCAGGTTGGCCACTTTTCACGGACGACCCGGTTGATCGAATCGCCCAACTCGTAGGACAGCGTGAGTTGCATCGCGTAGAGCTCCAATCCCACGCCATATCGGCCATGCAGGCGTTGTTCGAAGCCCAGTCGGACCTTCTTGAGATGCCTGCTCTGTGCGGGCCAAGTCTTGTCGTAGATGGGTCGAAGCGCTTTGTGCGCCGTCTTCACCGATGTCTTGGCGCCGCTTTCATACAGCCGTGTCACCAGGCGCTCCAACTTCTTGCCGATGCTGCGTTCCTCAGCCGCAGTAAATTGGGCTTTCAGGACGACCCTCTGTCCGTTGGCGTTTTTGGCGCGAAACTCACCCTTGCCGCCCGCTCGTATCCACCGCTGTAACCGCGCGGCGAGCGGGGCGGTGACGGCCACGCCCTGGGCTTTCAACTTCTTCACGCCCCATTCCACCATCAATCCTCGGGTTAATTCGGGAGTCCGCTTCTCGATGAGATCCATCAGCACTTTCCCCGTGCCGAGGAAGTTCAAGAGCGACGAAGCTGATGGCTCATCTTTGTCGGGAGGTGGCGGAGATTGAACTTTTTTGGCCATATGAGTCGTCGGTCGTGTATATGAACCGGGACCACACAAATGACAGGCTTGATGCACCTTCTTTTTCGCGCTGAAACCGCAAAAAAAGGCACCTCTTTCGAGGTGCCTTGAGGCTTATCCTATCCTCAGAAACCAATGCCCAGAAGGCACCGGTTGCTGCGGTTGCGGCCACCCGATTTGGGGTCCACCAGGTCCCCAACGCATGGCATCGAGGACGCAGGGGTGGACTTGTCCAGCGCGAACTAGATTCCTACATTCGCGCGGATTAGATTCCAGCCTTGGATGACGGAGTGCTTGGCGCCGCAACGCGGCGCCGGGAAGGAGGTGTGGAGGAAGGGGCAGGCGCCTCTCTATGAGAGAGGTGCCGGTTCAGCCCCTTCCTCCACCTTTGAACTTACGTCTGCGGGATAATGATCGGGGAAGTGGCCGGGGTTGAGTTGCGAGGCTGGACAAGCGCGGGGAGTTGGCGCGCGTGGTGACACGGCGGGAAAAACCCTGGAACGAACTGGCGGCGCACTCCGCGGCCATGAACGAGCGGGCGGCGCGCGGCGCGCCGGTGGCGCGGTTGCGCGCGCAGCACGGGCGGATGCGGGCCCGCTATTGTGGGGTGGAAAACCGGCGCCAGGAATTGCTGGCGGTGGTGCCCGCGCAACCCCTGGCGGTTGATTTTTAGGCCGGCCGCTGGCGTTGCTTCGCGGCGCGGGCGCGGAACGACTCGCCCTCAAACCCGAGTTGGGTGCCGCGATGGATGAGCCGGTCGATGATGGCGGCGGCGGTCATGGAATTTTTGAAGATCTGGCCCCACTGGGAATAGACGGGGTTGGAGGTGACGATGACGCTTTTTTGCCGTTCGTGGCGCTCGGCGAAAAAGGCGAAGAGCACGTCGTTCTCCTCGATGGTCTGGGTGATGCAGGAAATGTCGTCGACGATGATGACGTCGAACCGGTTGAGTTTGGTGAGGACCGCGGGCAGTTGCAGCTCGCGCTTGGCGAGGAGGAGCCGGGTGACGAGCTTGAACGCGGGCTGAAAGAGGACCTTGAGTTGCTGTTGCTCGAGGAGATCGCGGCAGAGCGCACAGACAAAGGCGGACTTGCCGGTGCCCGGCAGGCCGAACGCGCAGAGTGAATCGCCGCGGCGCACGAACTCGCCGGAGCGCAAGGTGGGGAGCAGGCGCCGGGGCTGCGCGGAAAACTTCGCCGGGTCGAGGGCGGCGAGGGTCTCGTTGGCCGGCAGGCCCGATTCCCTGAGCAGGCGTTCGACGCGGCGGGCGAGCCGCGCGTTGGCCTCGGTCTCGGCCAGATGGCGCAGGAAACGCCGGTGGCCCCAGTTGTCGGTCTCGGCGCGGGCGATCGCCGCTTCGTGTTCGCGCACCATCGTGAACAGACCGAGGGAGCGCAGGAAGAGTGGCAGGGCGTCGGAGCTCATGCGCTCGCCTCCAGGACCGTGAGGAGTTGATCGTAGGCGGCGAGGCCGGGGATGAACGGGGCGACGCTGGCGGGCGGCGCCGCGGACTGAAGGTGTTGGCGCAGGGTGGCCGCGAGCGGCGCCGCGGCCGTGCGCAGCAAATCGCCGAGGGCGGCGGTGACTTGGGCTTCCCCGGTCTCGGCGGCGAGCAGGAGCAGTTGCAGATAACGGGCGTCCGCGGTGGGCTCCTGCAACGCGCGCAGCCGGTCGTAAGCCTGGCGATGGACGAGACCGGGGAAGAGTTCCTCGCGATGCACGTAGCTGCGGAAAGCGCCGGGCTTGCGGGCGAGCCAGGTGATGATGTGCCGGAAATCGATCCGGGCCTGCTGGCCGAGGGCCCGCGGAAAGCGGGCGACCTCCTCGCGCTCGTGGCAAATGCGCACCTCGCGCTCGCTGACATGCGCGTGCACGATCAAACCGGTCAAGCGGGCCGGCACCGAGCAGGAACTGTGGCGCACGCGCACGGTGGAGAAACTCGAAACGCGCACGGCCCGGCACTCGCTTTCCGGATAGCGTTGCGCCGGGAGCGGACGCAACCGGGCCCGTTCGGCGGCGACCTTGGCGGCGCGCAGGGCGTTGGCGGCGGTGCAGACGGCGGCGAGAAAAACGACATACGCCGGCTCGTCCACGAAATCCCGCGAGCCGCGCAAAAGCAGATGGTTCCGGAGCCGGCGCTTGAGGTGGCCGTGCGCGCCTTCGACGTCGCCGTTTTCGTTCGGCCGGGCGACGTTGATGGAACACGGCGTGAGGTGCAGATGCCGGCAGAAGGCGAGGTAATCGGCGTTGAACTCCCGCTCGCCGCTGTCGCGGCGCAGGGTGTGCGTGGCGGTCGAGCTGTGATCCATCTGGAGCTTTTCCGGCACGCCGCCGATCGTCCACGGCGCCGCCTGGAGACCGCTGCGCAGCGACAGCGACGACTCGGACTGGCACGGCAGCACCCATTCCCAATTGCTGTAGGGAAAAACGGCGTGCCCGAGCAAATGCCCGAACGGCTGGCCCGCGATGGTCACCCCGAGCTCGTTCGCGTTGAACCAATCGAATTGGACGCTCTCGGCCGGCTCCCGGATCTGGGGAAAGAAAACTTCCTTCGGGGGACCGTGCTTCGCGCGCCAGCCTTGCAGGCGTTCCTGCAACGTCCGCAACGACACGCCGGCGGTCAGTTCGGGCTTCGTCGTCATCAAGTGCGTCAGCAGCGCCGTCGCCTCGCGGGCCAGCTCCGGGGTCTCTTCCAAATAACGCAGCACCTCCGGCCACAACTTGGCCAAGGGATCGGGCCGCGTCCGATAAGTGCGCGCGGCGCGCTGTTGCGCGTGTTCCTTCGGGCTACACTTCAGCCTCAATATCGTGGCTGAGTTGATTAGGCTGCACGGACTGGGAAAGCTGAAGTGACGAGCTGAAGCTCACGAACTGCTGCGCCTAGCTGGGTTTGGTCGAAGCGTAACTGAAAGGTCAGTTTGTTTCCAATACCGGGCTGATCTGCGATCTCGCCGGTTAACTCAATGTGGCCCTTGCCATCCCCGGTCAGTCGCAGTTTCAACTGATCCTCCATGGTCGAAAACTCCGCAGTGCCCCGCAAAGTATCGTGGAGCGGGCGGAGCTGAGAAAGAAAATCGACCAACTCAGCAGTGATAATCGAGGCGTCTACGTTGCCGCGAAACCCGCCGGCCCTGACACGGATTTTAGCGGTCAACCAATTGTCGTCGTGATATTCTCCGACTGGAGAGCGCTCGTAACCGATCACATCCACCTCGATGCGTTCTTGCTCAGAATGTCCAAAGGAGAAGTTCATTCGCGAGATCGACAAGCAAGTGTTCCAGAGTAGTTACGGAAGAGGCGGGAAATTTCGCTCACATCATGCGTCATGGCGGGGTTCGGTCCGGGTCTTGGGGCAGGGCAACCTCGGCTTTGCGTATTTGCTCGAGGGTCGCGATCGCGTCCATTTCCGATAGTCGCATGTCAAGTGCGCGACAGTTGATTTCGGCCTTGAGAATCTTGGCGCGAGCTTTGAGAAATTTTGCGTCAGCGCGATGCGCAATGGTGTTCCAGTCTTTGGCTCTCTCCAAGGCCGCGATGACCTCAAGAGACCTTGTATGGGATAGCGGAAGACGTGACGGGGACGCGGGATTGGAGCCAGAGGCAGCGTTAGTCCGGATGGTTGGTTGATGTGACGGAAAGAGGTGGGTTTAGCAATCCCTCGCGGAGGGAGGCCGGAGGCCGACCGGAGCGAGGGATTGAAGGAGCGAGGGCGGCGAAGCGCTGGGGTCTGGGGAGACTGATAACCGAGTGAACTGTGGGGCCGGGCCGAGTTGTAGTCCTGGCGGAAGTCTTCGATGACCACGCGGGCCTCGGTCAGGGTCCAGAGCTGTTCGCGGTTGAGGCACTCGTCGCGGAAGCGGCTGTGGAAGCTTTCCACAAAACCATTTTCCCAGGGACTGGCCGGGGTGATATAGATCGTCTTGATGTGCTGATCGGCCAGCCAACGCTGGAGGTCATGCGCGCTAAACTCCGCGCCGTTGTCGGAGCGGATAAACTCCGGGGCGCCGTGGACGCCGATGGCTGTCTTCACCAGGGCGATGACGCCGGCCGAGCCGATGCGCCGCTCCGGGCGCAGGACATGGACCTCCTTCGTGTGCTCATCGAGCACCGTGAGCATGCGCAAGGTGCCCCCATGCACCGTGGCGTCAGCGACGAAGTCCCACGTCCACACATGACCGCGATGGGTCGCCGGCGTGGGCAGGCCGGTCGAGAGGCCCCGCCGCGACCGGCGGCGGCGCGAGGGCGGCACCCGCAGGCCCTCGGCGCGCCGCAGTCGCTGCACCTGCTTGCGACTCGTGGCCCAGCCTTCCTGCCGCAACAAGGCCACGATCCGCCGATAACCGTAACGCGGATGCAGGGCCGAGAGTTCAGGCGTGCGCACGACCAACCGCTCCCGCTGCGGGCAAGGCGGCCGGGCCAGATAGCGATAGGTTGAACGGCCCAGGCCCAGATACCGACACGCCGCCCGCCCGGAGCACACCCCGTCGAGCACGACGAGGGTGGCCATCTGTTTCCTGTGTCCCGGGCTTACCATTTTTTTGCGTTCACGATCTCCAACACGCGGTTCTTCAACAGCGAGTCGGCCAGCGATGGGTGTCCAAGATTAGGTCAGCCAAACAACGCTACGCGCCACGTTTCCGCCCGAATACGGCCTGAGGCGAAGGGCGTTTTCCGGGGGTCTTGCGCCGTGGGACGAGGAGTGAAACGGCGTTAAAATAGTTTCTACGGCTGCTGCTATTTCAGGCTTGCTGGTCTGGGGATAATTTTTTTTGGCCCCATTATGGCTCCTTCTTCCTCCTCGGTTCAATCCACCCTCCTGAGTCCGCTCGCCGATCTGGCCGCGAATTGCGCCGCCTTCCGGCACTGCCCCTCGTTGCCGGACGACGCTTGGTTAGCCCTGGGCACGATGCGGGCGCTGCATGACCAGGTCAGCGGGCGCGCGTTCCTCCAGCAAATCGGCGCGCAGCGGGCGCAGTGTCCCGGGCGCGGCCATTTTTTCGAGACGCTCAAAAGCAAACGCCGTCTGGCGCTCTGCCAGCAAGCCAGCGCCCACGTCGCCCGACTGCTGATCGACGATCCCTTCTCGTCTCTGGAATGCCTCCGGGATTTTGACCTCTACGCCGCCGACGGCCACTGGCACGGGGCCGCCGTGCATGACGCGCCGATCGACGCGAGCAAACGCGCGACCGGCGGTCGGCCACTTCTTCGCCCTTAACCTGCGCACGCAGGCGCTCCACCACCTCACGCACGCCCAGGGCAAAAAAGAACACGACATGCACGCGCTCAAGCGGCTCACGCTTGAGACCCTGCGCCAGCACGCCCCGGCCGGCCGCAAAGTGATCTACGCCTACGACTGCGCCGCGATCGACTATGCCCAATGGAAGAAATGGAAGCAAAGCGGCGGCATCTATTTCATCTCCCTGACCAAAGAAAAGATGGACCTGAGGGTGGTCCGCCCGCTCCCCCTCGATCCCCAGGACCCCAATGCCTCCGGCCTCACCGCCGATGAAATCGTCGAGACCAGCCAAGGCATTGTCCTGCGACGCATCCGCTACACGCACCCCGCCACCGGGGAGACCTACGAGTTCCTCACCAGCGAGCTGACGCTGCCGCCCGGGGTGATCGCCTTCCTGTATCTGCGCCGCTGGGATCTGGAAAAAGTCTTCGACGAACTCAAAAACAAACTCGGGGCCCAGCGCGCGTGGGCCAGCACCGCCACCGCGAAACAAATGCAGGCGCACTTTCTTTGCCTCGCCCACAATCTGATCCAACTCTTCGAACGCCACCTCGCGCACGCGCACCACGTCCGCAACGAGGCCGAGGTGAAACGTCGCGCCCGCCGCCTCGCCGACCAACAAGCCCTGGCGAAAGCGCGTGGCACCACGCTGCCGCAACTCGTGCAGACCCACCAGCGCGGCACGCAGACGAGCGTGAAATTATACCGCTGGATCCGGGCCCACTTCTTCAATCCGCTTCCCCTCGTCGCCCTCTTGCCTGCCCTGACCCATTCCTACGCCACTCTCTGACTCAATCTTTGGACACCCATCCGGCCAGCATCTTTTTGAGCTCGGTGTTCTCCTTCTCCATCTCCTTGAGCCGGCGGGCCTCCGGGATCTCCATCATCCCGAACTGCCGCTTCCAACGGTGGAAGGTCTGCTCCGAGATATTCTTCTCCTTGCAGATCTCCACGATGTTCTTGCCGCCATCGGCGGCCCGCAAAATGCGGATCTTGTCCTCGGTCGTGTGACGTTTGCCTTTCATGGTCTAGGGTCCTTTCAGGTTGCCCAGACTAACACCAGCCCTGGCTCCGTTTCAGGCGGTCACGTCAGAAGTCACATTGCGGCGCCTGCCGGCGCGTTCGGCATCGAATGAGGAAAGAATGTCTTCAGCGCTCACCCGTCGGCCCGGAAGTAGGCAGATTCGGTGGCGTTTCCGAAATCGCCAAAAAGACGCCCTTGAGAACCCAAATTCGGATTGAGCCTGTCTGAGTGACAAGAGTGCCTTCTGGTGCATTTTGATCCGTGTTTCTAGGTCCGGCAGACTATTGATTGCGGATGCCGCTGTCGCACCGGTCTCCCGGTTACCGATATTGGCATCACGCACGCAGAATTTCTGAGAGACCCAATGACTGGCAGGGGGTGTTTGACTTGCTGAGATGAGATTCTGTTCAGTTGGAGATGCGTCCCGCCCTGTTGGATTGAGATCCACGTTTTCTTTGCGACTGATTGTGACCATAGATTGAAGTCGCCCGCCGGCCGATGGGAGAGCCCCAAAGGGATATTCGACGTGCGCTTCGGAGACAGAAAGCGGCAGTCGAGGCGGACGAAGTCCGCCTCGACTGCCGAGTGTCTCGTGATTGATCAGCCGCAGGGGCGGATGAGATTCATCGCAATGCACGCACTGTGTCGGGGATGAAAACGTCGCAACTACACTTACCTACTACGGTTACAGTAGTTTGATCCCGCCGTGCTTTCGATCAACGAACTCTAGGCTTCGCGATTCGACGTCCATAAATGATTTGACGGTAGAGCCAATCTTATCGAATCCCGGCGTCGGAACGCACAACTGAAACTTGGCGCCACCTAACGATCATGAACTCTTTCAAGAGCGATTTTGCTCCATTCGAAAAATCCTTGCGCCGGGAGGGCCGACTCAAGGGCGGGGCGTTTGTAATGACGCCGGAACGGATGGTGATCGAGTTGCGCCTTACCCCGGCAAAGATTCGGCACCTTGGAGGACAGATTCCGATTCTCGCGCGACCACTGGCTGAAACCTACTGGGTCCTGCGACGACACCAGATGCTACCGAGCCAACTCAAGCTGCCGACCAAGGGCGCCAGTGACCGTTGGGATTCGTGGATGGGAGCCTATACCGCGCGACGGAACGCGAATGCCGAGTGAAAAGATCACGTCTTGCCCGGCGGAAATAGGATGGGGCCGGTGGCCCGTGCTGGTTCCCCGTTGCGGGTGAAAGGGGGAACGGGCGAGTTTAGGAGAAAAAATCCCCGACCGTCACGCGGAGAGCGGCCGCGAGGGCCTTGAGTTCGTAATCCAACACGTAGCGATTCTGGTTTTCGATGCGGCCGATCGCCGAACGATCGAGCCGCACGCCACGGGCGGCTAACCGTCCCGCGAGATCCTCCAAGGTTACGGCGGGGGTCCGAGCCAACCGGAGCTGGCGCAGCCGGCGGCCGACAATGTTACGCTCCGGTGAATTGGTGGTATTCTTCATGGGTGGAAATCACCCGTTGACAGTATCCGAAAGACCACTCCAATGCGGGTGGACTTCACCCACGATTATGCGACTATCCCCCGAGGGCAGTGAAAAGGAAATTCTACCAAGGAGCGGCCCTCCGCCCGTGACGGAAAAGCCCCCGATGCAGGTGCCCTCGTTTTTGGCTCAAGCCCGCATCGACGACACCCTGCGGGCCATGCTCCGCCGCACTCTGTTTCACTCCTTTGGCCGCGAGCCCACGGAAGCCGAAGTCGACGTGCAGGTCCGCCAGGAGTTCGCACGGTTGTCCCGCCGGTTCCGGAGTGGGTTTGCCCCGGACGCCGTGGGCGAGGGGAGTGTCCCCGTTGCTCCACCGGTTCCGGCTCGGCCCGTCGGCGAGGCCATCGCGGGCACGTGGTTGAACGCTCACGAGCTATCCGAAGCCGAGGCCGTGGTCGGTTACGCGCGGACGCAGGGGATTGACTCACTGGTTGACGCCGTGCGCTGGTATCATGGTCACGGCGCCAATTTGGAGTCCGCTCCCGCTCTGGCGCAATGCGTCGATGAGTTCCTTTGCGTCAAGCGAGGGGAGGGGTGCTCTCCGATGACGCTCCAAGGCTATCGCTCCAAACTGGAACGGTTCGCCGCCGCGTTTCCGGAACGCCGCCCCGCGGAGGTTTCACCGCACGAACTCGGTCGTTTCATGGTGAATGGAGGCGAGCACCCGCGGACCCGCCTCGACTGGTGGCAGACGTTGAACACATTTTATGCCTGGTGTCTGCGGATGCGCCATGTCGCCGAGAATCCCCTCCGCCAAGCGTTGTCCAAACCAAAGGCGCCCCCGGGCTCCGCGCTCGTCCTGACGCCCGCGGAAACAAAGTCCATCCTGCGGGCGGCGCGGCACACCGATCAAATTGGTTTTTGGGTTCTCAGTCTTTTTGCAGGTTTGCGCACAGAGGAAATCCGCCGCCTGCACGCCAGCCCCCACCGGTGGAATCTCGTCCGCCTGCGCTCCCACGTGATCGACCTGCCGCAGGAAGTGGCGAAAGTCTACGCTCGCCGGGTGCCGATCCTGCCCGTGCTCAAACCGTGGCTCGAATGGGTCCGCGACCGCCACCTGCCGTTTTTTCCTCCGGCCCACTTCGCCAAATGCCGCCGGCTCCGCAACGAGGTCATGGCGGCCCGGTGTGCGGCGCTCACGGCGCAATACCGGGCCGCGCACCCCGATTGGCGGTCCCCGGTTTGGGCGCGCAACATTTCCCGCCGGTCCTATATTTCCTATCGGCTCGCCTCCGCCCAAGCCAGCTACGTCGAACTCTCCAACGAAGTGGGAAATTCCGAAGCGATGATCCGCAAGCACTACGCCCGGCACGTGACGCGCCGGGACGCCGAGGCCTACTTCGCGCTCACCCCCGATCAGCTGTGAACACCGACCGGCAACGACAATTACCCTCCTCCTCGCAGTGTGATGCGGGTGCCGATCCTGATCTTCCCGCCGCGGCCCACGCCGCCCGGGTCGCCGCCACGCAAGGCATTCCGCTGCTCTCCGTTCTGGCTTGGTATGCGGGCGAAGGCCGTCCGCTCCGGCAGGCTCCTCCGCTGCGCGCCTGTGCCGAGGAATTTCTGTGGTCGAAGAAAAATGCGCACTGTGGTTCCGACACCATGAATGAATATCGCTCCGCCCTGCACCGGCTGGCCGTCCCATTTGGCGATCGCCAGCCCTCCGCGCTGACGCCGCAAGATATTTTGGATTTTCTCCGACCTTGGAAGCACCCAGTGACACGGTTCGGCTGGTTCACGCGCTTGTCCACTTTCTTCGAATGGCTGGTTCTCAAAAAATACGCCCACACCAATCCCATCGCATTGCTCACGAAGCCGCCTCGCACCGGCGGCAGCGGCACCTTCTTCACTCATGCCGAAGCGCGGGAATTACTTCGCCGTGTCCGGCATTCCGACCAGCTCGGGTTCTGGATTCTCTCCCTCTTCGCCGGGATGCGCACCACGGAAATCAAGCGCCTCCAAACCTACGCCTCCCCGTGGTCCCTCGTCCGCCTCGCCGACCACGTCATCGAAATCCCCGCCGGTCACAGCAAGACGGCCCGGCGCACCCTCCGCATCAGTCCGCTCCTGCGCACTTGGCTGCAAGTTCTCAAAAAACAACGCGGCCGCTTCTATCCGCCCTACCGCACTGCACCCCAGATCGGCCTCGTCCGCCGCGCCATCCTCCGCGAATTCCGCGGCCCCGGCGTCATCGGCGCGTTCAACCTGGGCCGCCGTTCCTATATTTCCCATCGCCTCGCTTTGCCCCGCGCCAGCTACGCTGAAACCGCCCTGTTCGCCGGCAACAGCGAACGCATGATCAAGAAATACTACCGCCGCGCCGTGACCCCCGCCGACGCCCGCGCCTACTTCCGTCTCACTCCCGCCTCCGTCGCCCCATCCCATGTCTGAACCTACCCCCGACTTCCTCGCCCAGGAACGACTCTCTCGCGTCCTCCGCGCGTCCTTTCGCCGCGCCATCACGCATGCCACCGGCACCGAGCCCACCGCGCCCGAACTCGACGCGCTCGTTCGCCGGGAACTGCCCGGACTCCAGCACGAATTTGGCTCCGACTTTCTCCTCCGTCTCGCCCAACAACCGCCACCTTCCGCTCCGCCCGAGCTCGATCTTCCCGCCGACGGTTCCGTCGAACACGCCTGGCTGACTCCCGCCCAGCGCCAAGAGGCCGAGAGCGCCCTCTGGTTCGCCCGGCTCCACGGCATCGATTCCATCACCGACGCCCTCCGCTGGCATTCCGTCTGCAATCATGCCGCCCTGACCGCGCCCATCCTCCGCCGCTGTGTCGACGAATTTCTCCTCGCGAAACGCTGCGAGAAACTCGCCCCCACCACGGTCCACGCCTACAATCTCCGGCTCAACAATTTTGCCCGCCAGTTCGGTGACCGCCGCCCCGCAACCCTCACGCCCCAGGAACTCTCCGACTACCTCGCCCGCTGGACGAATTCCACCTCCCGCCTCGCCCACTGGGGCTCGCTCTCCGCCTTCTTCAACTGGCTGACCCGTTCCCGTTACCTCCTCGAAAATCCCCTCTCTTCCGGCGTCTCCCGTCCCCGCTCCAAAGCCGCCGCCCGTCTCATCTACACTCCCGAAGAAGCCGCCCACATCCTCCGCCTCACCAAGACCACCGACGAAATCGGCTTCTGGGCCGTCTCCCTTTTCGCCGGCCTCCGCGACTGCGAACTCCAACGTCTCCAAAAGCAACCCGACCCCTGGCAAGTCATCGACCTCACCCGCGGCCTCATCGACCTCACCCGCGCTCCCTTCGCCTACGCCTCCAACCGCCGGACCATCACGCTCCTCCCCGCCGCCCTCGCCTGGCTCCGTTGGATGAAAGCCCGCGACATCCCGTTCTATCCCCTCAACCACTGGGAAAAATTCCGGATCACTCGGGCGACCGTCATGGCGTCCCGCTATGCCACTCCCGCGGCCGCGGCGGCCGGCCGTCAGGGACTGATTATCGGAGAGAAAAAAGTCTACGCCATGGCCCGCCGCTCCTACATTTCTTATCGCCTTGCCCTGACCGGAGTCAGTTACGCCAACATTTCCGATGAATCCGGCACCACCGAACGACTCCTCCGCTCCGAATACTACCGCAAGGCCTCCAAGGAAGAGGCGGAGAGATATTTCAGCCTCAAACCCAACTCGGTGTAACCTGACCGCCGCAGCCGGGTTCGCCTGAACCTGCCGCCTAGCCAACGAGCCGGGCAATTTTTAGGTATAGTTCAATTTGAATTGAAATTACGCGTGGGCTCTGTTTCGGTTTCATCAATGGTGAGCAAAGGAGCACATCCCCCCGAGTCCGCGACCCTGAGCCGACTGGTCTTGCCCGGTGATCGGCCGGAGCACTTGGTGGCGTTCGAATCCCAGATGGTCGACTTCTTCGTCGAAGCCGCCGACCTCCTCGGCGTGCCAAAATCCGTGGCGGCAATATACGGCATCATCTTCGCTTCGCCCCAGCCCCTTTCCTTCGCCGAAATCGAGTCACGGCTGGACATCAGCAAAGGCTCGGTCAGCCAAGGCCTCCGCGTCCTGCGCGAAGTGGGGGCGATCAAGGAGGTTTCGGGCGAAACCGACCGCGCCGAGCTCTTCACGCCGGACTTGGAGATGCGCAAACTCATCGCCCGTTTCCTCGAGAATCGCTTGAACAAGCAGCTCGACGCCGGCAGCTCCCGCCTAACTACATTGCAGAAGGCGCTCCCCGCCAGCCGATCGGCCGACGCCGAAGTGTTGCGTGAACGTCTGAAGTCTCTCCAAGCGTGGCACAGCAAAGCCCGCCAGCTCCTCCCCGTGGCCAAGGCCTTTCTGAAACTCTCTCCGCGTTAGTTATCGCGGCGTTCGCCGCCCCGCATCCCATGCGGCCCAACCCATCAACAACTGTCACAGTTGCCTCCCCCCGGGGAAGCGACGGGGCGAAGCTCACCTCAAGCGCGAACTGGGCATCTTGGGGCGGCGCAGTGCCATTGCACGGAGATCCTCCGTCCTCCATCTCCGGGCTCGGCGCTGCCCTCAGCGTAGTTCCACGCCATTCCGGCCCCCTCCATTGCTTGACCTGCTTGGCCCTCACGGTTAGTTAGTAGCGTTGTGAACTCTGTGCTTCAAACCCATCGGCAGCAACTGGCCGAAGTGTGTCGCCGCTTCGGCGTTGAGCGTCTGGAGGTGTTTGGTTCAGCCAGCCGCGCCGATTTCGATGCGCAGGCCAGCGACGTAGATTTCATTGTGCGCTTCTCAGAACCCGGGAAACCGGGCTATGCCGACCGCTATTTGGGCCTGGCCGAAAGCCTTGAACACCTGCTTGGGCGGCCGGTTGACCTGTTGACGGAACGATCGTTGCGAAATCCTCTTTTTATCCGGCAAATCGACCCTGATCGTGCGGCCGTCTATGGAGATTGAAGCAGCCAAACGCCTGCTCGATGCCCACACCGCTTGCGTGGCCATTGAGACTTTTACCTCCGCGGTAAACTTCACGGAATTTTCCGCGAGTGCGCTGCTTCGGTCTGCAGTCGAACGACAGTTTGAGATTGTAGGAGAAGCTTGGGGCGGGCCGCCGCGATAGATGATACCCTTGTGCGACTGATTCCGGAGATTCCGCAAATCGTCGGGCTGCGCAACCGGCTGATTCACGGTTACGCTAGCGTGGATGATCAGATTGTGTGGGATATCGTTCAGACGAAACTTCCCGGCCCGAGACAATCTTTGGAACTGCAATTAAGTTCGGCCGGATTTCCGCTGTCGACGGGGTGAATAAATGACCCCGGCAAAAAGCACGGACGGCTCGTAGGCACCGGTCCTCTCCGCTTTCTGACCTCTGACCGCCGTCCACGGCCCGCCGATTTCAGCTTTGTGCTATTCGTTGCCGGTGGGGCACCCGCTCAAGACCCTAGCTCATAGCTCTCAGCTCATAGCTCATAGCTCATAGCTCATAGCTCTTAGCTCACAGCTCACCGCTCACCGCTCCATGCCCACTGCTTCCGCCTTGCAGAGTGCGGCGTGCAGCATACTAAATTGATCACCACGTGATTTCAGCCTCTCCAGTTCAGCTGGCGACACTGCCCGAAGCGGCGCGGGTGATTGCCCGGCGCCTCGCGCAGGCACTGCGTCCTGACGCCATTTATCTTTTTGGCTCCCATGCCCGGGGCGAGGCCGGGCCGGACAGCGACATGGATTTTCTGGTGGTCGTTCCGGAGTCGTCCCACACGCGCTATACGCGGAATGTCGCGGCGCGCCGGCTGGTGGGGGATATCCCCGCCCCCAAGGACATTGTGGTGCTGACCCGACAGGAATGGGAGGCCGAGCAACGGGTGGTCTGTTCACTGGCCAGCACCGTTTTACGCGAAGGAATCCTGCTGCATGGATGAAGCCAAAAGGCGCTTGGTTTTGGGATGGCTGGCGAAGGCGGAGGACGATTTACGTGTGGCCCGTTTGCTGATCGCCGAGGAAAACCGTCTGTATGCGGCGGGAGTGTATCACTGTCAGCAGGTGGCGGAGAAGGTCCTGAAAGCCTGGCTCACTTGTCACGATATTGTTTTCCCCAAGACGCATGACCTTGAGGCACTGTTGCACCTCTGCCGTCCGCAGGAACCGGGCTTCAGCGCCTACTCAGAGCACGCCCGTGACTTGACGCCCCTGGCCACCGAATTTCGCTATCCCGGTGATGCGTCCGCGCCTCCTCCGGAACGCGCGAGGGAAATCCTCAGGCAGGCCACGGAGATATTTGAGTATACCGGCAGGCTGGTTGCAGCGGATCTGGCCCGTGGATGAGTTGACCGCAACGATGGTGAACAACAGGGATTCCAGGGTTGTGCGTCCGAATGACGCACAAGCCCAGAAGACAGACAGTGGATTTAGCTAAAAGATAAGAACCAAGAATCAATGAGACCAGCAGCAACAGGTGATGAAACTCGGCGGGCGGACGAAGCGCATCGCGCGAAGATGGCGGAGCAAACCCTCGCGCTCCGGTTGCGGGCGCTGAACGCACGGCTGGGCAGCGTGGCGGAAGTGTCCGGACCCAATGGTGCCAGGGAATTGAAAGTTAAAGCATGACATCTTTTTCGTTTCCCCGCCGTGGGAAAACCTGAAACCGACCCTTGTGGCGCCTCCTTCGATTCCCCCGCTTCCGCCGAGGCGAATGGAGACAGCAGCCTCCCAGACGCCATGCTCCCTGGCCCAAATGGCTCGGCCGACACCGAAGTGCTGCGCCAGCGTCTCAGCGCACTGCAAGCCTGGCACAGTAAGGCTCGCGCTTTGCTCCCGATAGCGAAAACGTTTCTCAAGCCCGGCGGTTGACCCGCCGGGCGGGCCCCCACGGCCGCCACCCGCATCCCATGCGGTCAACCACATCCACCATTCAACCGGTTGCTTCCTTATTGGAAGTGATGGGGCGAAGCGCTGCCGGCACTGCGGGCAGAGCTGAGCACCGGAGGGGCGGCGCAGCGCGGCGACGCGGAGATGGCCAGGCAGCCATGACGGCTTCCGCCTTGCAGGGTGCGGTTTGTGGAAACCCGCTCCGGAACGCACATCCCCTGGTGATCGCAATGTCACACCGCTACACTTGACAGCATCCCGCTCGGTTACACAGTTACACCATGCCTCCC
>CAMTVF010000123.1:0-11832 GCA_947085115.1 uncultured Opitutaceae bacterium
GCGGGTATGCCGCATCCGCCTTCCCCCCGCGCAAGCGGGCTACGGCGGACTGGGTCGCCTCGTGCGGCCCTGAGAGAAATGAAGGTCACCCCGATTCGTCGGGGCACAGAATCCGGCTTACGGCGACGAAACTAGTTTTTTCAACCATGCGGGGCGCGCTGCGAAGAGTGGCGCGCCCTGCTCCATTTACCGGCGAATTGATCGCGGCCGGGCTTAGAAGCTCAGCACGGGGATGTAAGGAGCCCGACTGACAGCCGAAGTCAGCTCATCCCAACGCGTGACGCGAAACGGGCTGCCAGCGCCCATGTTTGCGAGCGATTCGTCGTAGTGAAAGGCCGCGTTGCCAACGGCGGTGATGTCATTTGCGACAATCGAGCCGCACACGTCGCCGTTGCCATTGATTTTCACCGAGCCCTGCGGGGCGTAGACGATGGCGCTGAGCACGCCATTGCCGGCGATTTGAATGTCCTGCACCCCGGTGGTCTTGGTGCCCCAGATTTGGAGGTTGATCGGCAGATTGGCCGTGGCGGCCGTGGTGCCGCCGTTCATGACGCCGTTGCCGGCGATCTTGATGTCGCCCGCGGCGTAGATTTGCAGGGATGATCCACTTTCAATATTCAGCGCACCTGAGCCGCCACCAATATCGATGCTGGTCGCGGTGTTGGTGAGCTTGAGGATGACCTTCGGCGAAACGGTGTCACCCACGCGCCGCCGGACGGCGAACGTCCTGTTGTTGAAGTTGATTTGGGTGGCTTCGTAGTAATAGAAACCGTCCGCCGCCGGAACGTCGCCAGCGCGCGGAATGTTCAGATCGTTGGTGATTCCGCCGAGTGAGTAATTCGTGGTGGCCGGGGCGACGACCGCATCGAAATTGGCTGAGAAGTCGGTCGAGACCCGACTCATGTTCATGGTTCCTATTGGCGTGCCGAAGGGCCCGACCAGACCCTGACTGCCGACGGAAGGGAGTGCACCTCCGGTTGAGGCGTAGCCCCAGATGTCGGCGTTTTGCACCAGAACGGCGTCCACCGCGACGGAAATGCTGCCTACGCTGCCGTTGTCTTTTCTGACCGCCGCACTATAAGGAACCGGTGTGCCGCGCAGAGTGCCGTCGTTGTTGTGGGTGGAATTCCAGCTATCGACCGAGGCGTTGTTGCCGCTGAAGCGTATGGAGTCCTTCGCGACGAGTCCGTTGGCGAACTTGGAGGCGCGCCCGAGGCGAATCTCGACCCATTTCTCGACGTCGGCGCTGGCCGCACCTCCAAGGGTGACGGAAGCGCGGGCGACGATTCGGGGGGCCGACACGCTGTTGAAGTTGTAAACGTAGACGCGAACCCGGCCGGTGGCGTTTTGGTCGAAGTCCGAGGTCGACCAACTGCGACGCATGTCCGTGACGCCTTGGGCGGTCCAGCCGTCGCCCGTCCACGAATAACCGGGGTTCGCGACGAGCCGGTTGATGGAATACATCGCCTCCTCGAGGCCGTTTTCGGCGAGGTTCATCGCGGCATTGGAGTAAAGCGCGCGGTTGGCAACGGTGAGACTGCTGCGGCTGACATTCAGGTAACTGGCGATGGAGATGCCGATGATCGCGGCAAAAAGCAGGGCGACGATCAGAAGTGAACCGCGTTCGGAGCCGGGAGATTTGGATGATACACGCATGGTGATCGGTTTTTACGTGGTGACGCGCTTGTTGCGCAGAATGAAGCGCGCGGAGAGCACGGTGTTGGTCGCGCTGGCGACGGTGCGCGAGGTGCGCGATGCCCGCAGGGAAATCTGCAGTTGTTTGGTCGAACGGCCGGCGGCGGCCAGATCGGTGAGACTGAGTTCAGTGCCCGTGATGCTGTAGGCCTTGAAGGAAAAGCTGATGACACCGGTGACGAGCGGGGTGAACGCGCCGCCACCGACCTGCCGCGAGAAGGAGCCCGACAGGAACTGGTAGGTGACGAGGACGCCGTCGACGTTGAGCGTGACCGATGTCGCGCTGTTCCAAGTGATGGCGCTCGCCTGGCGCGTGTCCTGGGCGAAGAACTCCAGCGCCCGGCGCGCCTGTCCCTCCATGTCGTTATAGTTTTGGATGTTCGCGCCGCTGCGGCCGAGGAAAAGAAAAGCCATCAGCACGGCGGTGAGGACGAACGCACTGATGCCCGCGCTGATCAACACCTCGACCAGCGTGAATCCGCGCCGCAGATCAAGGGCTGGGATTGGCGAGGGTGTAGTAGTAGTCATAAAGTCCGTTTTTGATGTATTTGGTCTGAAAACTCCGCGTTTGGGGGCGGCCGGTGTAGGTTTTCCACGCGACCGAAAGCCGGATGTTGACGACGTCGGCGGGCCGCGTGGCGTCGGCGGTGACCGTGCGCGTGAGGGTGAACCTCGAGGCCAGCGCCGGATCGGAGGAGAACATCGTCGCGAGATCCACAGTGCGGGTGCCCATCATCGTCGAGGAGTCGGTCACGCTGGCCCAGCTCATCATCCGGACGCGCTCGATTTCGCTCTGGAGAATCTGGGAGGACAAAGTGGTGCCGCGGGCGACATCGAGGAATTCGAAGCCCCGTTGCATGGCGATGATCGTGGTGGAGATTCCCAGAGCCATCACGGCGGTCGCCATGGTCACCTCCAAAATGGTGAAGCCGGCGCCTCGTTTGCGAGGGAGCGTCGCGCGGTTTTGGGATGCAGGACAGTTCACCCCGTTAACATAGCGACACGTTCGGCGGGAAACAACAGGCGCTCGCCTCCCTTTAACGGCCCTATTACGATAGGGCCGGTTGGGCCCGACTGGCGCTCCGGCTCTCCGTGTAGAGCACGGCGGCCTGAGCGCGGCGGTTGATCCGCAATTTTTCGAAGACGTTGCTCAAGTAATTCTTAACGGTCTTTCCGCTCAGGCCCATCTGGGCACCGATCTCCTTGTTGGTCTTGCCTTCGGCGACGAGCGAAAGCACGCGAAGTTCCTGTGCGGAAAGATGGGCCAGCTTGTCTTGCTCGCTTTGGGTCGGGCGGTTTCTTACCAAATTAAGCACGCGGGTGGTGACCGCCGGATCGAGGATGAACTTTCCGGCGGCGACATCGATGATCGCCTGCGTCAGGGCTTGGACATTGATCTCCTTGAGCAGATAGCCGTGCGCACCACTGCTCATGGCTTCATAGACGAGATTGTCGTCGATCACCGAGGTGAGAATGAGCACGCGGGTCTCGGGCAGCCGGGCAAGAATCTGCCGGCAGACCTCAAAGCCCGTGCCATCGGGCAGGCGAATGTCGAGCAGCACCACATCCGGTTGCAGCCGCAAGCAATCGGCCACCGCCGCAGCGACCGTGGCGGACTGCCCTGCCACGTGAAACGGGTTGGTCTCTGCTGGAGAGCCGAGCAGGGTTGTCAGGCCGGTGCGCACGAGCTCACTATCATCGACGAGCAGCAGCGTTATTGGCTTGGTGGATTGGGCCGTCATGCGGGGTCGGAACGTTGGGCAAATCGCAGGCTGATACGAGTCCCTTTTCCTGGCGCCGATTCGATCTCGAGCTGCGCGCCGATCTCCGCGGCGCGGACCGCCAGATTGGCGAGGCCGGAGCCGCCGCAATTGCGGGCTGCAACGAGATCAAACCCGCACCCGTTGTCGGAAATATCGAGCTTTGCGGCGGAAGGAGTCGCGCGAAAGCGGATCTGGATTTTGGTGGCCCCGCCATGGCGGTGTGCGTTGCTCACGCTCTCGCGCAAGATTTGCAGGGCATGCACTTCCTCGCGGGCAGTGAGTCCATGAGGGGCCGAGTCAATTTGGAGTTGGATATTCGCGGGGTAAAGCGCCTGCATGGTGCTCACGAGGGCCTGCACAGTTTGCCCGAAGTCGGTCCGCTCCGTCTCATTGGGATCAAGGCCTTGGATGAAGCTTCTTACTTCGCGAATGGTTTGGTTCAGGCTGGATTGGGCTGCGTCGAGACGACGCTCCGCCAATTCGGGATCACTGCGCAACGCGCCACGCACGCCCTCCAAACCCAGCCCCGCGGCGTAAATTGATTGAATGACTCCATCATGCAGATCGCGCGCGAGGCGACTCTTCAGGTTGGAAACACCGCGCGATTCCTCCTGGCTTTGTCGCAGCGCCAGCTCGACCCGCCGTCGTTCGTCCACTTCGAGTTCCAATTGGCGGCGATGCTCGAAGGAGTTGCCAACAAGTTTAGCGAGCCGGCCAAATTCATCGGGTGCACGCAGGAGCGGTGCGAGCGGCTCGGGGGAATTGGCAGCCAGACTTTGTTCCAGTCGCCGTAGCGGTCGGATCACCCATTGCCCGACCCCAATGACGATCCCCAATAACATCACCGCCCCGAAACTCGCAAAGATCAGCATGTCTGATTGATGGTGGCGCAAGAGGAGTGCGAGCGGCGTCGAACTATACCTGACCTGCAGCACCATGGCGACGTTGCCGCGCAAATCGCAAAGGTCGCGCCGAAGAACGATGCTGGAAGACCCAGCTGGCGGCATCGTCAGCGGTCCAAATTCGACGAGGCTGATCTCGCTTTCCAAGACGCGCTTAAGGGGCTCCAGTCGCGCTTCGCTCCAAAGACGTGCCACGATAAACCAACCGAGGGCGGGCGAGACGCGATTGACGTCGGCGGTCGGTTGAATCGGCGCGGTGCGAAATTCCAGCAGACCGGCCGCCGTGCGCGCATAGAAATGAGCGAAGGGCGTCGCCTTAAGTTTCTCCGCAAGAAGTTCTCGAGGGACCGGTAGGGCAACCAATGCGGGGTCGGTTTCCCGAGTGGCGCCGTAGACCTGCGAAGCGTCGGGTCGCAACACCCAGGCCCCGTGGGCGTGAAAGGTCACGAGGCTCACTTCGATGTTTGCCTTCGCCCAGTCGGGATCGCCGGTCTGCACAAAGTCGACCAACTCGTCCCAATAGGAGTAGTCCCCCGCAAAATTTTGCAGGGATTCTCCCGTTAATTCCACCAAGCTATCGAGCAGAACACCCCGATCTTTCTTCAGGTCGGCCCACATCCGGTCGGCTTCACGCAAATGTGCGCCACGCATCGCAAGAATTGCCGCGCCAAATCCAGCCAAAAGCAGGCCAAGCAACACGATAAGGCGGGTTTGCGTGTTCATTTTGAATCGAGGATCTAGTGCATACCGCATCCACCAGAACCGCGCAATCAATCTCAGGAAGCTCGTCATTTCGCGCCCCGGGGAGATAGCGCTTGACTCACCTGGGCGATTTTGGGTGTTTCGGCCCTTCCTAATCTCACAACGTCATGGCCAATACCAAGTCAGCAATCAAAGCAGCGCGCAAATCCCTCCGTAACGCGGCGCGGAACAAGACCATCAAGACCCGGTTGAAGACCCTCGCCAAGACGGTCGCCGCCGCTGCGAAGGCCGAAGACGCCGAGAAGGCGCGCGCCGCTTCGATCTCCTACAGCTCCGCTCTTGATCGGGCCGTGAAAAGCAACGTCATTCACCGCAACACCGCCTCGCACCACAAATCGCAGGTCGCGAAGCACATTTTCGCCGCGAAAAAGTAAGCGGATTCGCTCACGCAAATTCCCACCCCGTGCGCCGATCAGGCCGCGGGGTTTTTCTTTGGAGCCAAGGAAAACAAATTCTGGGGTTGGGCGTTGCCCGGAGAAAATTGCGCAGGATGGCCGCCGGCGATTGAAGAAGCGGGTTGCTGCCATGCAGTGAGTTGTCGTTGATGACGTTCGCATGGCTCAAAGCTGCAATTTGCACGTGGTGCACGATTGGGACGCCGCTTGGCGCGACCTGGTCCGCCCGTGGCTGTCGGACCGGACCGCGTTGCAGCGGGACCATGTGCTGGTGCCGACACGAGGTCAGGCCCATGCGCTCAAGTTGCGCTGTGTGCGGGAAAGCGTGGCGCTCTTGGGCGTCGAGTTCCTCACGCCGGGGCTGGCTTGGTCCAAACTGGCCCACCTGACCGAGTCCCGCAAACCCGCCCTCGGGCGGGAATTGCTGCGGCTGAATCTACGAGCGCTCATCGCCGAGCGCCTGGCACCGCTGCAATCCACCGACCCCGCCTGGGGGCTTTGGAAAAGCCTGCAAAGCGATCCGGAACGCGCGCTCGCGGATTTCGATCAACTCCTGCAGGCGGGCTTCACTGCGGCTGATTTTCCTCTCGGGGCGCTGCGGGATATTTTTGGCGAACTCACGGAAAGAGTCGCCGCGCTCGGCTACGAATTGGCGCCGGTGAAAAACATCAGCACGGCCCTGCGGACGGTGCAGCCCGAGGCACCGCGACTCGGCGGCCGGTTGTTGATCTACGGATTTACGGCTGAAAACTGGCCGGAGTTTTTTCCCTTGGCCGCACTCGCTCGGCGCGCCGGAGCAGTGACCGTCATTTTACCCGAGCCCGAGTTGCGCGGATGCCGGGCCAACGACGAACACTGGATCGAAGTCTGGGCATCGTTACTTGGCGTCGAACCCGTCATCGCTCCACCACTGGAGATCGAGCCGGCCGGCGCGGCGGTGGCCCGCGTCTGGCGAGAGCCGGTTGCTGGCGCCCTGATTGCTGCGCGCGTGATCGTCGGTCAAACGCGCGCCGATGAAATGGAACTGGTAGTGGACGAAGTCGCCCGACTCCTCGCCGGGGGTGCGGCGAACGTCGCGGTGGTTTTTCCCCGTTCCGATCCCGCCCACCTGCGCCTGCTTCGACTGCTGACTGCACGCGGTCTGCCGTTTAACGACCTGCTCGATACCGCCGCCCCGCCGGTCGTTGACGCGCAATTGCAAAATGCGCTCCTTCGCTTTTACGAGCGCGGAGCCCGAATCGAGGAGCTGCTCGGCTTGTGGCCGCTTTTGCGGACACTTGATCATACGAATCTGGATCTCGGCCGGGCGCGCGCAGTGTGCGAACGCTTGTTCGACGAATTGCAGACGCACTCGGTGGCAGCGGTGAACGCCCGGTTGGCCGCTTCGACCCATGAGGACTGGGAAGAGGTTGCGCGCATGGTCGCGCTTTTGCTGCCGGCGTGGCCGAACGAACTTACATTGGAAACGGCGCTCGAATTGTTCGCGGAGGTCGGGAGTAAGTTTCACCTCGAGTTGCCCGAATCATGGCATCCGTTGCGGCTCTATGCTGAACGCGATCAACGCGTCCTGCCGGCCAAGGTGATATTTGCCACGCTGGCCGAGTTTCTGATCGAGAAATCTGCGGCGGTCGATCCTCCCGGCCGGGGTCTGTTCGCGCCGGTTACCATCACGAGTCGCAATCGTGCCGCGGCCCTGGCGTGGTCGCACGTGATCTTTGTCGAGAGCAACGCGGGCATCTGGCCGCAGCGCACCGAATCGAGCTGTTGGCTCACGGATGAACAGCGTATGAAACTCAACCAGCGCGGGCGATTTTCGCTCGGTGTGCCGACGAGCGAGGACCGCGCCGATCTGGAGAAAAGGAGTTATGCGAGCATCGCGGCGAACACCAGCGGCGAGGTGATTTTCGCCGCCGCCCTGTTCGATGAGGAGGAGCCGGAATTGAAGTGCGCACCCAATGCGTGGCTGGAAAGGGTGCTGCTTGCCGTGCGCGAGACGGAGGTGAACGGCAGAAGTCTGGAGGAGGATTTCTCGCACCGCGCCCGCACCGTGGCCGGGGATGCGCCGCCGGTTGATTCGAGTGATTGCACGGCGTGGCTTGCCATCTGGCAAAACCGACGTGATCGAACTTTGCCGTTTAATGATTATTTTTTCTGCGGCGATCCCGCAGGCACCCGGCCGGCGCAGCTCGCCGCCGGTTTGATCGAGCGAGGGATGCGCGATCCTGTGGAATTGTGGTTCGGCGCGGTGCTGAAAACGCGGCGCGTGGAATGGGCGCCGCTGGTGCGGGCTCGCAAGAAATCCCTCGGTCAAATCGCGCACCGCTTGCTGGCCGACGCGCTGCGCGGGGATCCGGCACGAGGGGATTTCATGCAGATGCCCCAGGCGCCGAGCGCGCGGGAGCAACTGGCGCGCTCCTTGGAAGAACTGCGCGCGCGCTGGCCGCGCGATCGCTATTGGGATTCATTTCATGCGGAGCTGGCCGAGATGGGCTCGATTCTGCTGGAGAAAGTTTTCACCCTGGCCATGCGGCCATTTGTCGCGACAGAGCTTCGGTTGCCCGCGGGCACGACGATTGCGCTCGAACCCGGCGGCACGCGGCTCGGAATCGCGGGCCAGATGGATCTCGTGCTCTCCGACCGGCCCGAGTGGAACGGTGCAGCGGTGGACATTGTCGATTTCAAGACCGGCGCGGATGCGAAACTTTCAGCCGGGGCGATGGGGCGCGGCGCGTCGTTGCAGCTGGGGGTTTACCTTGCGGCGGTTGAGTCGCTCGGTGCAAGGGAAGGTCGTGTGTGGATGGTGAAACCGGATGCGCTGCCGCCTGCCGGCGTGGGATTCGATGAATTGCCGGTCGCGCTCAGCGGGTTGGCGCAACTGGCTCGCCATCTCGAGACGGGCCGCTACGGGGCGTTGACGACGGACCGGACCGATTTTTCGCACGGTTATGAATGGCCGCTGGCGTGTGCTCCGGTTCGGCACGCGGTGTTGAAAGCGAAATTCGCCCTTTCGTTTGATGGGGAAGGAGTGAACGACGAGGAGACCGGGGATGAATAGTTCACCAAGCGACCAGGCTGAGCGCGACCGGTTTCGCCGCGAATTGCACGTCAACTTTGCCGTGAGTGCCAACGCGGGCTCGGGCAAGACGACGGCGATCTCGCACCGGTTGGCGGAATTGGCGCTGGCTCCCAATGGGGCCGAGTTGCTCAAGAAGACCGCCGTCGTTACGTTTACGAAGAAAGCGGCGGCGCAGATCGGCCAGAAGGCCCGCGCCGTGTTGATGCAGCGATTGAGCGAGGAGAAGCACGCCGGGCTGGCACCCCTCGATCACCTGGAGCGCGCGTTCTTCGGCACGATTCACAGCTTCTGTCTCCTGCTCGCGCAACGCCATGGGCAAACGCTCGGGCTCAATCTGAACCCCACGGTCGTTGCGGAAGAGGATGAGACGCTGTGGGAGGAATTCTTGGAGCAGGACGCGATGCAGTTTTCGGCGCTCGGGGCAAAGCAGGTGGATGCTTTTCTGCGCCACGCGCCGCTCGATTCCGTTTTTGATCTCGCCCGCAAGCTCGCGCACGAAAAAGCACGGGAGCTGGTTGCGACGTCGCCGTCGGCGATGCCTCCGGATCCATCGGCCGGGGCGCTGGAGGCGATTCTCGCCGCGCAATCGAAGGGGAAGGGCGCCGAGAGTCTGGCCCGCAATCAGGCGACCGCACAGACGTGGTTGCGGCGCTTCCGCGAGGAGCGGGGCTACCTCCCGTTGCCAAGACCTCAGGGCACGGCCGCCAAGATCGGCCCGCTCTTCGCGGCGTTTTTTGCGCCGGTCAAGGACTGGCTGGCGGAGGCGGGGGCGGTCCTCGCGGCGGAATTGGCGCTGCGCTATCGCGAGTGGCGCTTCGAGCGCGGCGTTCAGACTTACGCCGACCAAGTGGAATCGGCGGTGGCCGTCTTGCACGACGAGAAAACCCTGGAGCGGATCCGCATCGAGGGTTGGCGCATCATTCTCGATGAAGCCCAGGATACCGATCCGCAGCAGTTCGCGGTATTGGTCGAGATTGCACGGCCTCCGGGTGCGTCGCTGGATTCCTGGCCATCGGGCAACGGCCCGGGTCCGCGTCCGGGACACTTCTGCATGGTGGGCGACGGTCAGCAGGCGATCTACGGTTCGCGTGCTGACATTCGCAATTTCCAGAAGCATCTCGATGCGTTCGCCCAAGGCGAGGGGGGTGAATTGCTGACGTTTGACGTTACGTTTCGCATGCCGCACCGCGTGATTGAATTGCTGAACGCCACCATGCCGGCGGCGTTCAGTGCCGATCGCACGCATAGTCTGGGCATGCCGCCGGCGGAGGGCGTGGCGGGGCCGTTGTTGCAAGTGAGCTATGGACGGTTGGAGCCGGGGCCGAAAAATACCGCAGGTCAGTGTGTGGTGCTGCCCCTGACGTCGGCGGGAGAGAAGCCCAAGGTTGAGGCGCGGCTGGCGGCGGAGGTGAAGCAAGTGGCGGCGCTTCTGCGGCAGCTCGGACCGGCCGGAGTCGGTGCCCGACATTGGGGCGAGGTGTGTGTCCTCGCGCCGCGGAATGATTGGCTGCTCACCGCGCGCAAGGAGCTGGAGGCCGCGGGACTGAAGACGTCGCTGCAGATGCGGAAGAATCGCAACGGGGACAATCCGGTCTTCGCGTGGCTGACCGGCTTGCTGGCGGCGGTGTGCGATCCGCAAAACACGTTCGAGTGGGTGGGCGTGCTGCGGGAGGTCTTCGCGATCAGCGACGCGCAGATCGCGAGCGAACTCAGCCGTCATGACCGCAAGTTTGTCTGGGATGAACCTGAGCTGTATGCCGAACCCCTGCGTGGCGCGCTGGAGGTATTGCAACGCTTCGTCGAGCAAGTGGACGACGAAGGCCGGACGCTAGAAAGCTTCGCGCACGACCTCGTCAGCGCCTGCCAGCTTGCGAGCAAGGCGCGCCTCGTGGATCCGAGCGGCGCGCTCAATGTCGAACTCGAGCGATTGTTGGCGCATGCCTCGGGGCTGGGGCTGGAGGGCAGCGGTCCACGTGGGTGGCTGGCGGAGTTGCTGACGCAGTTGGAAGAGGGGAGGCCAGCCGGAAAGCCCAGCGAGGATGCGATCAACTTGTTGACGTCGCATTCGGCGAAGGGATTGGAGTGGCCGGTCGTCATTCCGGTCGGTTTGTGGCGAACGATAGGCAAGCGCGAGGAAACGGGACTGCGCTTGATGGCGGATGCGAGCGGTGGATCGAGGGTGTTTTTCGACAGCGATAGTTTGCCTGATGAAACGAAGGAGGCGCGGGAACGGGAGCGGCTGCGTGAGCTGGTGCGCTTGCTTTATGTGACGCTCACTCGGGCGCGCCAAACCCTGGTGCTGCCGTGGAGTGCGGATTTTGTGATGCCGGGCAAAGGAAGTTTTCTCGAACTTTGGGCGGCCGAGTTCGGCGGATTGCCACGCTTGGAGGAGGGGGTTCTCGCGATTCGCATGCCTGACACGGCGATCCCGCCCCTCCCGGAGTTGATTCGAGAAAAAGTCAGTTTTGGCGGCGTGATATTCCCGCGTCGCGTTTTGCCGCATCAACTATCGCACCGGCCGGATGCCGTGCGGGCAGTTCGCCATGAAAGTGCGGCGGACGAGCCGGTCCCGTGGCTGAATCTAGTCGATCCCCTCGATTATGGTAAATGGTGGCATGAAACCGTGGAATTTCTGCCTTGGGGCGGGACCGATGCAGAGATCGCCGATCATCTCGGACAAGCCCTCGCAGTCGCGCAGACCGGTGGGTTCGCGTCGCGCGCGCGGGCGGAGGTCGAGTTGCTCAAGAATTCGGAAGCCTGGCGCGAGCTGCGCAGCGGGCGTTGGCGAATTCTTGCGGAAGTGAGTATTGTCGCCCCCATGGGCCAAGCAGCGTGGGTTGACGGCGTCATTGATTTGGTTGCCCACGATGCAACGGCCGGGCGGCTCTTGGTGGTGGATTGGAAAACGAATCTGCGCACGGCGGGGGAGGCGGTGGCGGAGTTAATGGAGCGATTGCGGGGCGAATATGCCCCCCAGTTGGAAGCCTACCGCCAGTGCCTGAAACCGTTCTTCCCCGGTGAGGCCGTGGAGGTTGCGGTTTATGTGACCAATGTCGGGGCTTGGGAGGCATGGTAGGAGCCGATTTGGGATTTCGGGGAAAATGCTTTACAGCCCGAAAATAACGCCGCACGGTCACCGGTTCACCACACTTTCCCATGGGTAATCTTAAGAAAAAGCGCCGTCTAAAAATGTCGAAGCACAAGCGCCGCAAGCGCCTGAAGTCTAACCGCCATAAGAA
>CAMTVF010000124.1:0-3020 GCA_947085115.1 uncultured Opitutaceae bacterium
ACGGCCAAGGAAATGTCCGTAACCGCCGCGGAGTTGGGTCGTCCTTGCATCGTTCAGAGCCAAGTTGAACCCGAAACGGGGCGAGACGGAACTTGATCCGTCAGGCGTGCCGGTGTTCCTGAAGCCGGTAGCCGCGAACAAGGGCGCGTTGAACGTAGGAGTCGCATCCGATTCGGCAAATTCATACCGAACACCCAGCGTAGTGGAGAGGCGACGGGTCGGCTCCCATTTGGCCTGCAGGAAGATGCCGTTGGTGGCAAAGTCCGAAATGTCGGCGATCATGCGCTTTGTCGGGTCGAATACGTTCCTCTGGATAACCACATTTGTGTCATTGAGGAAATCAGTCATATTGCGAAACGCGACGAGACCGTAAGACCCCTGACGGAACAGATTGTAGAAGTCCGTCTGTTCGCGTTCGACACCACCGGAGATGACAAAATTCCCCAAGAAGTAATCCCCTGTGATGCTCATCTGCTGGGGCTCCACGCTTATGACGTTGCCGTGGCGGAACTGCTCGGTGCCTGCCATATAGGAGCCGGTGGTCACTGACGTGTTGTTCAAGAGGTCTGTGCCGGAAACGCCCGTGATGTAAACCACCGGACCGACAGTGTTCAGGGGCGTGAGCTGACCCTGTTTCGTGGTCGAATACTTGACCTCGGTCTTGAAGTCAGGAGTCCACTGGCTGAAGAGTTGCGCCGCATAAGCCTCCTCCTTGCGCTGCTGGGAGAAGAAGTGCCCATCCGGTGTGGCGATGATGCCACCCGCTACTCCCGCGATATTGCCTGTGGCGGACGCAAAGGTGCCAAACTGCGGAACCTCCCCCTCGGTGCTTGTGTAGCGGACCGACAGGCGATGATCGCTGTTGATATGCCAGTCGATCTTGCCGATGATCTTTTCGTCGCGCACCGTGTTTGAGGTTTGGCCGGTTACCGGGTTGCCCCAGTTGATGGTCTTGCCGGCGGTGGAAGCATAGGCGGCAAGGCGGGTGAGGATCTGCGCCTCGTTGGCCGGTGCAAATCGCGGATCGCGTCCTGTGCTGGTGCTTTCGAAGTCCTCGTATGACAGGAAGAAGAACAGTTTGTCCTTGATGATCGGGCCGCCGAAAGTCGCGCCCCAAGTCATCCGATCGAGTTTCGGGATAATCCGAGTGCCGCTAAGCACGAGGTCACGAGCGTTGGGCCCCTGAAGCTGCATTCCGAAAAGCTCGTTGCCGCGGAAATAGGTGTAAACGGTCCCCTTGAACGTATTCGTGCCGCTCTTGGTGACGGCGTTTACCGAGGCTCCAGTGAAGCCAGCCTGGCGGACGTCATACGGGGATATATGGACAGAAAGCTGCTCGATCGTGTCGAGAGAGAGCGGATTGAAGAACGAGAAGAGGCCCGTTGCATTCAGGCCGAACTGATCGTTGATGCGCGCACCGTCGATTTGAATCGAATTGTGACGGTTGTTCTGCCCGACTGCTGTGATCTGCGACGCTTCGCGATCACCGAATGTCGAGCGGAGGGTCACAAACGGCGTCGCGCTGATCATGTCAGCCAGCGAACGTTCAGACGTCGGCTTTGCCGCCAAGTGCTCTGCCGTCAGGATATTCCCGGATCCGGATGCAGACGAGTCGAGGTCTGTTCGCCGGCCGGTCGCGACAAACTCCTCCAACACGATGACGTCGGACTTGATCGTCACGTTGACGTCGATGATTTCACCCAGCTGCGTCTCGATTCCGCCGACAGTCGTCGGGTCATAACCCGTCGCGCGGGCAGTCACGCTGAACGGCCCGCCAACGGGAAGTCCGCGGAACTGATATCGTCCGTCCGGGCGGGTGGTGGCGGTGAACGAAGCGTTCGTCGGGGTATGCACCGCAGTAAGGGTGGCACCAGAGACAGGTTGCCCGTCCGGACTTGTAATAATACCCGTCATGCCGGAGGAGACGATCTGACCGAACGCAATCGGGGAGATCGAAACCAACAGACCGAGGGCACTGGCTAGCAGGAATTTCTGCATGGATTTCATGTGCATTGAGGCTTCGTTGGGGGTTTTGGGGGAGCCGGAATTTGCCAAGACTCTCGGACGGTTTGACGGCCACAAATGAGTCTGACCCTCCAAACCCAGTCAAGCCCAGTCAACGCTGAGGGGCTGCAGAATAAGCTAGAGCCTGTCCCGAAAACCGGGATTTTGAAGACGGCTGAAAAACCAAATGGGGGGGATGCCTGGCTGGGCGGCCTGATTTGCTGATTTTTCGGCGGCGGGGGCTCTCAGAGCTGCGAACGGACGGGGCTGCGCGGATTTCCCTGAAGTTACTGACAATGCGCTTCTACTCCGCCGTGTCCGGCGGGAGATTTTCCTGATCCGAATCCGCGCGGGACGCGCTTCAGGCCGCTTCGGCGGCTCGCCGCTCTTGCGTGAGCTTGAGCCGCGCGAGCACCCACAGGTTGTGCGCGAGCACCGCCCAGCTCACCGCAAGCTCGCGGGCCTTGAAGCCTTTCGCCAGACAGGGGCTGCCGGTGAAGGCGTGCGTGAAGATCGCGATGCGCGCCTCGGTGCCGCCACGGCGGCGCAGGCCGGCGCGCAACCCGTCCTGCTCCTGCAAGCGCCTCTGCAACTCGGACGGAAGGCGGCGAAGGCGGAGAGGGTCAGGTAGCATGAAAGGCGGCTAAAGGTATATCGCCACCGATTTCCTTGGACACGGGATAGTGAACCCGAAAGCCAATGAATCCTGACATGACCAATCCCATTGCCGAGAAGAACCGCCGCCGCTGCGCTGGCGCGCGAAACGCAAAGCGGAAGTCGTGCTGCGCCTGTTGCGCGGCGAGCCGCTCGATGCGCTCAGCCGGCAGACGGCCGAAGAGACGACGGCCGAAGAGAGACGGCCGAAGAGGGTCAGGTAGTAGTTTGTGGTTCATCTCGGTTTCTTTGCGCGCACCGCGGCGGACTGGCGGTGCCGGGCGCTGACGAGGCGGCTGACCTCATGCAGGCCGCCCATGTGCAGGGCTTCGCCGAGCCAGCGGTTGGTCGCGGTGGTCCGG
>CAMTVF010000125.1:0-6750 GCA_947085115.1 uncultured Opitutaceae bacterium
ACCGGTGTTTGTGGATTGCGACGACATTTCCTGGAACATGGCGCCGGCCTTGCTGGCCGAGGCGGTGGAGGACCGGATCAAGAAAGGCAGGAAACCCAAGGCGGTGATTTTGGTTCACCTCTACGGTCAGTGCGCCGACATCGACCCGATTGCGGCGATTTGTGCGAAGCATGAAATTCCGCTGATCGAGGACGCAGCGGAGGCGCTCGGAGCGCTGTATTGGGGGGCCAGGAGCCAGGAGCCAGGAGCCAGGAGCCAGAAGTTGGAAGACAGCCGATCCCAAAGCTCAAAGCCCGCAGCTCCCAGCACACAGCTTCCGCGAGGCGTCGCACCCGGCAGCGTGGGTCTGTGCGGCGTGCATTCGTTCAACGGCAACAAGATCATCACGACCTCGGGCGGGGGGATGCTGACCTCGAACAACCAGGCCTTGATCGACAAGGCGCGCTTTTGGGCGACGCAGGCGCGCGATGCCGCGCCGCATTACCAGCACTCGGAGGTCGGATTTAATTACCGCATGAGCAACGTGTTGGCGGCGATCGGTCGCGGGCAGTTGCGCGTGCTTGAGCAGCGGGTTGACGCGCGGAGGGCGAATTGTGCGTTCTACCAGGAGGCGTTGGGTGATCTGCCGGGGTTGAAATTCATGCCCGAGGCGGACCACGGCCGCTGCACGCGCTGGCTGACCTGCGTGACGATTGATCCTGAGGTGGCGGGCACAGATCGCGAGCAGGTGCGGCTCGCACTGGCCGCCGCGAACATCGAAGCCCGGCCGGTGTGGAAGCCGATGCACTTGCAGCCGATTTTCAAAGGCTGTGCCGTCTATCGCGGATCTGTCTCCGAGCGACTGTTTGATCACGGGCTCTGCTTGCCGTCGGGCTCGAACCTGACAACCACTGATCTCGAAAGAGTGGCGGAAGCGGTAAGACGGAGTTTTAACCACTAATGGACACTAAAAGACACAAATGAGCAGATTGGTGTCCATGCCCGTGTTTTCGTGGTTTCAGCGATGAGTGGATTTTTTATCAAACGGGTATTCGATCTGGTCGCGGTTGTCCTGACCGCCCCCCTCTGGCTGCCGCTGCTGGCGGCCCTGGCCCTGTTGGTGCGGATCAGGTTGGGTTCGCCGGTTTTCTTCCGGCAGAAACGGCCGGGCCACCGCGAGGCCATTTTCGAGCTTATCAAGTTTCGCACGATGACCGATGCGCGTGACGCCACCGGGCGGCTCAGGCCTGACGCCTCACGCCTTACCCCCTTCGGCCTGTGGCTGCGTTCGACTTCGCTGGATGAGTTGCCCGAACTGATCAATGTGCTGAAGGGCGAGATGAGCCTCGTAGGGCCGCGACCGCTCTTGGTGCAATACCTTCCGCGTTATTCGCCCGAACACCGGCGCCGCCATGAGGTTTCGCCAGGACTGACTGGATGGGCCCAGGTCAACGGTCGCAATGCGCTGACGTGGGAAGAGAAGTTTGCCTTCGACGTCTGGTATGTGGACCACCACAGCTTCGGGCTCGATTTGCGCATTCTTTTCCGCACCCTCTGGCAAGTCGTTACCCGGAAGGGCATCTCCGCCCCTGGCGACGCGACCATGCCCGAATTTCAGCCCACGCGTCCAACCATTCCACGTGACAACTAGACTGGCACCCACGAGTTCTGCCCCCGCCCCTGGAGAGCAGGCGATCCGCATGGCGGCGCTGGTATTGTTCTATAGTGCCCTGCTCGCCGGTTGCCGCTACATCGCCTATGAGCTCCGTTTCGATTTTTTGGTGCCGGCCCAGTTTCAGGAAGAGCGGCTGATGTCGATCGGGGTAAACCTACCGATCAAACTGTTGTGCCTTTTGCTGTTTCGCCAGTTTGGGAGTCTGTTGACGTATTTCAGTGTGCCCGATTTGCTGCGCATTGCCGCAGCGATGGCCACGGCCAATTTTGCCACCTACCTGCTGCGTATGGGTTTGACGCCCGGGTTGCTCTCGCCGCGTGGCGTGGTCTTGACGGACTTTGTGCTCTCCGTCGGCGCCCTGAGTTTCATGCGCCTCGGCTTTCGCATCTATCGCGAGCGGTTTGCGGCTGGCACGCGCAATGGTGACGCGAAACCGGCCCGTCGGATTGCTGTGCTTGGCGCCGGTGATGCTGGAGCGCAGTTTGTGCGGGAAGCGCAGGCCCGGCCGTCGTTGTGTTTGAAACCGGTTTTTTTTCTCGATGATGACCGGCACAAACATGGGCATCACATCCATGGCGTGCCGGTGCTCGGTGCCCCGGAGGAAATCGCCAGATGGCGCAAGGAATACAGGGTTGATGCGGCGGTGCTCGCGATGCCTTCCGCACCAGTCAAACGCGTTCAGGAAATCTACAAGCTGCTTGCTGCCGAGGGACTGCACGTTGATATCATTCCGTCAATGTCGGAACTCGCCACGGGCCGGGTGCAAGTGACGAAGATCCGGCCGGTCCAAGTTGAGGATCTGCTTGGCCGGGCCAGCGTGGATCTAAAGACCGAGGATATTGCCGTCTTGGTGCGCGACAAAATCGTGCTGGTGACGGGCGCGGGGGGGAGTATCGGAAGTGAGATATGCCGCCAGATTGCCGGGTGTGATCCGCAGCGCTTGCTGATGGTTGAGCAGGCAGAAGGCAGTCTCTTCACCATCGAGAGTGAACTGAACGAGGGAGGCTTCAAGAATATGATCGTCCCGCTCGTCGCGGACATCCTCGATGCGCCCCGGATGCGCAGCATCATCGAGCGGTTTTCGCCGCAGATCATTTTCCACGCGGCCGCGCACAAGCACGTCTACATGATGGAGCGGCAGCCGGGCGAAGCGGTGAAGAACAACACCACCGGCACCCGCCAACTGGCGGAACTCGCCAGCGAATTGGGAGTGGAATCCTTCATCTTGATCTCGACGGACAAGGCGATCAACCCGACGAGCGCCATGGGGGCAAGCAAGCGACTGGCCGAAATGCATCTTCAATCGCTCCAGCGCCGGGCCGGCAACAAGACCCGGTTCATCGCGGTGCGCTTCGGCAACGTCTTGGGCTCCTCGGGCAGCGTCATTCCGATTTTCAGAAAACAGATTGCCGATGGCGGCCCGATTACAGTTACACACCCGGAGGTCACCCGTTATTTCATGACGATTCCCGAGTCCGTGGGACTCGTGCTCAAGACGGCGGTGCTGGGCAAGGGCGGGGAAATCTTCGTCCTCGATATGGGCAAGCCGGTCAAAATTATCGATCTCGCCCGCCAACTGATCGAATTCTCCGGGCTCAAGCCGGACGAGGATATCGAAATCAAGATCATCGGCCTGCGTCCGGGCGAAAAGCTCTTTGAGGAATTGCAGCACACTTCCGAAAACCTGCACGCTACCGCGCACCCGCGGATCATGCTGCTTGTGAGCGAGAACACGCAGCGCAACGGCGAGTGGATCAAACGCAGCTGGGACGAGGTGGAATCAAAAGTCGGGGTCTTGGAGCCCAACCAACTGAAGCTCGCGATAAAAATTCTGGTCCCAGAATACAGTCCTCACTTGGACTGATTCTGGGCGCGCAGGATTCGATCGGTCAGAGGACGTTCCCCGTTTCGGACCAAACGGGGAACGTGAAATTTGGGGAATTGCCGGCATCTACTATTCTGTAGTCCGGTCCAGTGTCTCAATTGCCGCTCGGAGCTTCCTTGAGCACGGGTTCAGAGCAGTGATTTAAAGAGCTCGGCCGCTGCCGCTTTAAGGAGACTTACCAACAAAGCGAACAGCAGTTCTCTTTCCGCATGCTCCACTTCAACCCCACTGATCACGTCGAAGAACCTGAAAGATGGTTTCATCGACTTCACCGAGGTGAATCTCATCAGCCGCGAGGACCTTGATGCGATCAACAAACGGTCGAAGGTCGATGGGGGAGACCTTTTGATGCCGATGATCGGCACCATCGAAAATCCGGTTGTCGCCGACGCGTCCCGCGAATACGCGGTGAAGAACGTCGCCTTGATCAAGTTTCCCAAAGGCTGCCAAGTCGATAATCGGTTTCTCAAAGACGTGCTCGACTCCGCTGCCATGCAGGATCGTTTTCAGCGCCAGGCCAGCGGTTCGACGCAAAAGTTCATCCCACTTGGATTCATCCGGAATCTCGAAATTCCGCTCCCACCGCTCCCTACGCAGCAAGCTATAGTGGCCGAGATCGAAGCCGAGCAAGCGCTGGTGGCCGCCAACCGCGAACTGATCACCCGTTTCGAGCAAAAGATCCAAGCCACCCTCGCCCGCATCTGGGGCGAGGAAACGCCCTCCACGCCGGAGGCATGATCAATGAAGGGTCACCGAGGCAACCCCGGGCTGAAGGGCCGCTTGGTCGACAAGAGCGTCGAGGGATACATCTTGGCCTTGGAGACCATCAATCGTCTGTCCATCCAGTATCGCGTCGAGACCTTCTGCTATCTGATCTGCAACGCGTGGGAATTACTGCTCAAAGCCAAGATACTGGACGATGCCAGCAACAATCACGACGCCATCTATCGTCCCAAGCAGAAGCGCAACGAGCGGCGGATGTCCCTCTCACTGCGCGAATGCCTGGAGCGCGTCATACCAGACAAGACAGATCCAGAGCGTCGCAACATCGAGTGCATCGCCGACCTGCGGGATGAGTCCGTCCACCTAGTGATGCGTGGTGTGCCAGCGGACGTGCTGGGGCTTTTCCAGGCTTGCGTAATCAACTACCACCGACGCCTCAATTCCTGGTTCGGTGTCTCGCTATCTGACCGGGTACATGTGGGCATGATGAGCATAGTCTACGATCTCGATCCACTTCAGGCCAATATGACGGGGAAGCACCTACGTAGGCAACTGGGCAGAGAGGCAGCTGATTACTTGGCCAGCTACTGTGCCAGGGTGAAGAGTGAGTTCGATAAACTCCAGCGGCCCGCCCAGTTCTCTGTGGGCATTGAATACCGTCTCGCCCTAACCAAGAAGGCAGGCGATGCAGACATAATCCTTTCTCAAGGGACACCTGGTAGCGGCGCCGTAGCCGTCCAGATAGTCGAAGTGCCGAAGGATCCCAGTAAAACGCACCCGTTGCGTCAGAAAGAGGTGATTCAGAGCCTAAAGGCTGCGGTGCCCGGGATACATATCAACCAACACGATATCCAGTGCGCGGTCCGAGTCCACGGCGTCCAGAAACGCCCCGAGTATTTCTATCGCGGCACCGTCAAAGGGTCGCCGAGCCAATACAGCCCCGCATTTGTGAAGTGGCTGGTTCAGCAACACAGTTGCGATCCCCAGTTCTTTGCCAAAGTTAGGGCTGTGGTCGGGGCCGCCTCCTAGGTTTGTAATGAAGCCACCAGCGGGAACAACAGACATCGTGATTTTGGTCTCGCTGCCGTTCCCGGTCCACGCGCCGGACACGATTGTGGATGGCCAATTTGCCTCAATCCGCCCGGAAATCTACGTCGCGGGCGAACCGCCGGCGGGGATCCAGCTCATTCGCCGGATGCGCACAGAGGGCGTTGCCATAGCCAGCGCCTTAGAGCTTGAAGGTGGCGACCCCTTTGGCCGCTATTCGACCAGCGACGTTCAGGTGCGCTATAATCTTGAGGCCTCCCCGGGGGTGGCCGGGCTGGAGCAAAACGAGGTAGTGGAACTGGCGACAGCCGCGGTGAACCGCCTGCTCGAACACTACCGGGATCTAGCCAACCAGCCTCTCATTCGCCGAGTGTCTGCGGCGGACCTTGGTCATTTCACCATCCGATATCTACAGGCCGGTAAGGTCCTCGATGATATGGCCTACGCGACTGGGCACGGCCCCTTGCGCGGTCGCAGTCCGGAGGAAATTGAGACGCTGGATGCGCAGCTCCGGGGCCGGCTGCAGCAGGTCGACGCGCCAGCCTTGTTCCGGGAGTTGGAGCTGAGGACTCACCAGCTATACCGTGAACGAGACTACCGCGGGGCCGTCATTGAGGCCGCCATCCTATTCGAGAGCTGGCTCAAGGCCTTTGTCCGAAGGCAATTTGCCCTGCGCGGGCTGCCTCCCGACCGGATCGAGGCTAAGCTCCGCACGAAAGAGGGCCAGCATCATAAGGCCAACTACGTCGCTTGGGTGCTCCTCAAGGAGGCCACTGGATTCGACTTCGGTGTCACCGCCGACTACACCGCATGGCGCCGGCAGGTGGCAGACGTGCGAAATGACCTCGTCCATGGCACCCGCCATGCCGTCACCGAGGGCGAAGCAGCCGCCTGCTTTGCGGCAGCCCACAGCGCCAAAGACGCCATAGTGGCGGCAGCGGGCCGCGCAACGCCTACACCCAAGCCATGACCAAGGCGAAGCTGAGCAACCGCTGGTGGCCGCCACCCGGGACCGACTAGGGTGGGCCCCTTGGGACTCGAACAATGTCCCCAAAACCGCAGCACCGATTTTCGCCGCCCAACAAAAATCCCGCAACCCACTGCCGCCGCGACGGGCCGCGACGTATCCCATGGCCAATCTGGAAACGACGCATATCGTGTCCAAACCGGCCAACTTACCTGTCGCTCCGCAAACGGCCCGGGCCCTGCCGAAATAATAGGCGGAATTCCGCGGACGAAGTTAGTGTCGTTTTGCGACACTAACCCCGTCATTCGCAACTTATTTCTAGCGATATATGGGAGATGGCGTCCCCACGGGGATTCGAACCCCGGTTCTTACCGTGAAAGGGTAGTGTCCTGGACCAGGCTAGACGATAGGGACGCAAAAAACAGAAGGGCGAACCTACGGCGCGGGCGGGCTCGCGCAAGAATTTTTTCCCAT
>CAMTVF010000126.1:0-11202 GCA_947085115.1 uncultured Opitutaceae bacterium
CCTGCCGCGACGCAAAACAACGGGCTGTTCTCCACTACAAGCCCTGTCGCGGCTCACCTCAGAGTGAAGCCCTCGCGAAAAACCGCCGAAAAAAGTGACTTTCAGATCCGAACTGCGGAAGATGGGCTAATCCGCTGTAATAGACCGGAGGAGTTGAACCACAGAGTCCCAGAGAGCACAGATGACGAAGTTATTTTGACCACGGATTTCAGATGGCAATCGAACGCCACTCCTGCACCAGCGTCACCGTGCGGCCCAGCCCGCCCCAACGCGACGTTATGAACCAGACGGCGCGTTGCGGAAACCGCGCCCTACCCAGCAAAAGGCGATCTGAGGGGTAAATAGCATGAACACTTATCGACCCCGAATAACAGGGCAAGGCGTGGGAGAGCGAATCTCCGACAGGATCGTCCGCATTGTTTCGATGGACCGGGGCGCGCGTTGCTGGCGTTGGATCCAAAGACTGAAACCTTGTATTTTTCTGGCTCTCAGTCCTCCGCAGCCACCCGTGGTTCCCGCTCGTCGCCGACCGCTTCGTTGGGCACGAGATCGCAAATCGCGCGGAGGATGGACAGAATTTCCGGCCGACTGGCGGCGAACCCGAGCAAACGTATCTCGCCCTCATCAAGGCCGGCGCGGCGCACGGTGCCCGCAAGGGCGGCGGCGGCGCGCTGGGTGGAGCGGGAGTAGGCGGCGATTTTCTGCCGGGCCGCCCCGAGGCTCGCGGGATCGGCCAGATCGATCCCGCTGACCGATTCCAGCCACAGCAACGCGAGGCTCGCCATTTCGGGCGAGTCGGGCGCATAGCCCATCTTCGTAACGAGCCGCGCGATCGTCTCGAACCTCACCTTTCGCCCGCTTTCCACGTTCATCACCGTGTTGCGATGACACCGTGCCAGTCGAGCCAAGGCGTCGTGGCTGAGCCCTTTATGCTCCCGCAACTGATGGAAAAGCAGGGTGTATTGCATCCGGCCAGCTTCATGGATGCGACGATGCCATTTGTCAACGCGCCCACCATTTCCGGCGAAATGGTTGACAAAACATAGGAGCATACAAACTGTGGGCAACAGCAATGAAAGCGAACCACCGCCTGGGCCGGACGGGGGCACGGAAGCGTAATTTGTCGAGGCGCGCCCATGCCGAGCGACTGCTTTGGGTTTTGATCGGCATCTGCACGCGCTTGCACGCCCTGCAGCGCGGTGCCGCCGCGCGGCGGGCTTTCCTTGAAGTGCGCGAACAACTGGCGCAACTGCTCGTCCCTCCTGACGCTGCGGGCGCGGGCCGCGCCGATCACCATTGGCGCGACCACCGGAGGCGTGCGCGATGAATTCCTCCGACCCTTTGCCCGGCCCGTCGGTGCAGCGGCTCCTTGTCGTTGACGACAATCCTGAAGTCCTCGAGATGGTTGCTTTCATCCTCCGGCAAATCGGCTGGGGGGTGGACACTGCGGGTGATGGCCGCTCCGCGCTGGCGCTCGCATCGGAACGCCGGTGGGCTGCGACCATTCTCGACATCGACCTGCCGGATGTGGACGGGATTGAACTGTTGCTCCTCCTGCGGAGCCGGCCCGGCGGCGCAGGCCTGCCCGCCGTCTTCATCACCGGCCGCGCCGACCTGCAACGCAGCCGGTTGATTGCCTCGCTCGGGCGTGCGATCCTCCTGCCGAAGCCGTTCGACTGGATGGACATCACCGACGCCGTTGGTGAGTTGCTGGGAAACACCCCTTCCACGGCGTCCGACAATTAATAAACGTCCCTTGAGTTCTGGATTTTCGGGGGCGCAGGTCAGCAAGGGGCAAAATCTTGACAGGACCGGAAAATCGTCTGGTGCGGCGGCTCCATCCCCGGCCGACTGCTCCGATCCGAACTCACCGCTGCAGTTCCGCCGCCACGACGCGGAAGGTGGCGTTGATGGAACCCGGGGCACCACGGTCCACCGCAAGCGACACCTGTTCCAGGCCCACGTAGGGCGAACGCCTGGACAGTTCCTCGTAAAACTTCAACAACGCACCAAAGTCCGCCCGGCGGAAGGTCACTTGCGCGGTGTGAAAGGCAAATTGCGTCGTGCGCTCAGTGCGCTGGCCGGACACCTCCAGAGAGAGACCGGCGAGACTGGCCAACGTGTTCATTTCTCCGACCAGGCGCGTGCCGTTGAGCGTGCGGGCCGGATCGAGTTGCACGGTGGCCTTCGCGGCCTTCGCCTCGATGTCGGCGCGATTCGTGAGCCAGAGCTGTTGCTCCCCACCGGCCGCGGCAATCGAACGCCACTCCTGCACCAGCGTCACCGTGCGGCCCAGCCCAGCCCACAGCCAGACGACGGAGGCGATGCCCGCGAAAGTCAGCAGCAGGGCCTTTTCGCGCAGGGTGCGGGTTAAAAAATAGGTCTTCACGGGGCACCTCCGCTTCCGGTGACGCTCGTCAACGAGCCGGCCTTGAATGTGGCGGCGAGTTGGAAGGTCGTCATGCCTTCGCGCAAACGCAGGTCACGCACCTCCAAGGTCTCGATCATCGGCAGGTTGCGCAGCGCGGTTTCGAAAACACCCACGCTGTCCGCATTTGCCGTCAGGGCCTCGATGTCGATGCCGCCCTGCCCCGTCGTCACACTGCGCGTGAAGACCACCCCGGCCGGACGGACGGAATTCAAGACGGCCAGCATTTCAAAGGGACGCAGCCGGCGTTGGGAAAGTTCTTCAATGCGCGTGCCGAGCGACTGCGCTGTTTGAATGCGCGTCACCTCCGGGGCGATTTGCGCCTGCAGCTCGCGTTGTTGTTTCAGCAGCACGCCGCCGGCAATCAGGCAAAGCTCGAGCAGACCGGCGACCACGAGTCCGCCCACGGCGAGTTGCAAGGCGAGCCAGAGCCGGCTGTCGCGGCGGCGCGTTTTCCGATGGGCAGCAAGGACCTCCTTGTCCCGCACATCCATCGTCTCGACGACGGCCTCTGCCAGCCGGATCTCCACCTTGCGCCCACCCCCGCCGGCGCCGGCGGTCAGTTGCAGGTCGCCGGACTTGTGCATGGTGATGACGGCCGGACCCGAAAAATCCTCAATCGGCGCGGTGGTCCCGAGTCGCCGCTGCACTTCGGCTACCAATTCAGCACGCCCTTCCGCCCCGTCGATGGGGCGGGCCAGCACCACCACCGGCAAGTTTCCTTTGCCATCCCAACCGGCAACCGCCAGCGACGCGCCATCGTCCCACACCCGAATGCGCGGCGTGCTCGGTGCATCGCCCAACAGCGCGGAGAACGTCGGCAACACGGCAGCGGCACCATCCCAACTTTCTTCAGCGAAACGCCGGCGGTGCGTTGCGAAAACCAGCGCGTGCGATCCATCGGTTGATTTGAAATAGCCGAAATATAACTGCGAGACCGCAAAGGGTGCCGTGGTTTCCAGCGCGATCTCCACCTGACCAGCCGCCTCGACCGAGGGATCGAGCGCGATCCGCCGCACAAAGAAAGCCTCCGACGGCAACAGCACCGCCGCGTCGTGCGAACGCGGTGACTTTTCCTCAGTTGGAGTGGAAGCAGGCATGATCAGAGGTCAGGTCTCGAAAGCGGTGTGAATGGTTCAGCGTCTTCCCGAATCTCCAACACGGCAAAGGGATAGTTCAACATTTTACGCTCGGGGGCCGGCGCCATGGTCGGTCCACCGGACGACTGGGGCGGCGGCGCGGAGGCCCGGGGCGCGAGAGCGCCCGTGCCCGTGCTGATCACGACCGCGAGCCGGTAGGCCACGCCACCCTGCCGCGCCGTGATCATGATCCGCAACACCTCGATCGACGTGCCGAAGCGGTCGGAGGCGACGGTCGCGCCCATAACAGTGCCCGCCTCTGTCATGGTGCGAAAGACCCCGAGATCACCCGGCGACTTGGGACGCACGCGGTGATTCTCCAATGCTCCCACCTCCGCAGAGCCCAAGCCGAGTGCGGTCAGCACGCCCGCCTGCGCGGAGTTGAGGTTCACCTTTTGAAAGGGATGTAAGGAAACTTCCCGCACGAAGGCGGCAAACTCCGGCGTGGGTCGGCCGCCCTCGTCAAAAAACACCGGTCGATCCATCGCCACGGCCGCGAGTTCCCCCCACGAACGCAAGGGGCGTTTCGCAATTCGATACGCGGGGTCGTTCCGACTATAGTCGGGCGCATTGAAGTTCGACCTCGTTTCGTCGCCCCCTTCACGCATCCACGCGTGCAGCGCTGCCGCCTGTCGCTCGGCTTCATTGCGCTCGATGCCGGCAAACTCCATCAACGTCTGCAGTTCCGTCTCGGTTGCGGTGGCCAAGGGGAGCTTCCCCGACTCGTCTTCAAACAGCACTTCCACGACGCGGCCGTTGCCGGGCACGTAGCCGCTGTCGGCCAACGCGTCACTCCATGGTTCCAGCGGACTGTGCAAAGCCCCGGCCACCGCACGCTGGTCGGCGAGAATGGCAAGCGTGGTCTCCAGGGCGGAATACGCCTCGGCGCGCAATTGCTTCATCTCGGCAGCACGCACGTCCGCCAGCAGCTCCGTGCCGCTGCGGCGCAGAAATGCCGCGAGCAGGAACGACGCTAGCAGCACCGTGACGAGCACCAGCACGATCACCGCGCCCCGGTTCCGTCTCAAACTGGTCGGTGCGCCGTGCATCAGAAATGGGGCAACGGACCGGGAATCGGCGGCAGCATCACCACCGTCTCGGTTTTCATCGTGCCGTGGGTGAAGCCCAGTCGCAGTCGTGCGGGCAAGGTCGATTGGCCGGCGGCGTTGCGCTGCAGCTGGTCGTAGGTGCGCCAAGTCGCTCCGTCCGCCTCGTTGTATTCGTAGGTCAGCGAGGTTCCGAAAGGTGACATGGCCCACGCGCGCGGCGCCGAATCGTCGAAGTCTTCCTCCAGTCGTGAGTGCCAGTAAAGCATGAGCCCCTTGCCCTCCTGCACCACAAGCGAACACACCACATCGGGCAGCGGCACCGCTCGCCACGGCAGCCGGGGCGAACCCTCCGGCTGCTCGAAACTCAGCACAGTCGTCCGCCGCCCGTCATCGAGACGAATCTCACGCGCAAACAACGGTGCCTCGGTCGGGGCGGGCGGGAGCGATGCCTTGCGCAACATCCCCTCCACCTCGCGCGTCACGGCGCGCACATGCTGGTCGAAGAGCCTTCGTTCCGCCCCATGACCCCAGATTTCGGCCATGGAGAAGATGAAATAGTTCAACGTCAGCAGCAACAGACCGAGCAGCGCCGCGGCGACGAGCATCTCGATCAGGGTAAAGGCGCGCGCAGTTCTCATCGCTTCGTTTCCTCCGGCCGGCTCGCCCGCCACTCCGTGCCCAATTGCTCCCTTCGCTGCGGGTCGGACCAGGTCGGTCGGAGCAGCATCAGCGTTTGCGCGAACTCCTCGACGCTGCCGGCTGTGCCTCCCTCCACGCGGCCCTTGATCGTGACCTTGAACAGGTCCGGCACGGCGGCCTCCTCGATCAACGCTTCCCAGCGCAGACGGCGATTCTCCGGCAGCGTCAGGTCGCCGCCGGTCTCGACTTTTTCGCGGTCGGGTTCGTTAAGCACCACCGCACTGAGGTGCTCCAGCATCGTGCCGTTGGCGGCCCGTTGGGCCACGGCGGCGTGGGCCCCGAGCGTATTGGCATAAGCGGCGCCAAGCGCCACGGCCGCAATCCCGACAATCGCGAGGCTGATCAGCACTTCGATCAACGTAAACGCGACGATGGAACGGGTTCTCATCTCAGTCTTTGGTGCCCACCGGACTGGCGGCACAAGTCCACGGATCGATGAGATAAAGCCGCGGCGCCTCGCCCAGGGCTTTCAAGCGCACGCGAAACGCATCACACGTGCCGTCGGGAAAAAAGCGCACGCGGCGCAGCGGTTCCGCGGCTTCTTCCAATACTCCGCCGAGCAGAATATTCCCACCGGTTGCAACGGGCAGCAGGTCGCAGCTCGCACCCAGTGGCAGGGCGTCAGCACGCGTCGCGGTCGCACCCCACACGAGTTGACGGGTTTGGTCATCATAACGCAGTTCGACGATGCGGCCCGATTCCAACGCCTCATTGCGCGCGGCCAGAATGGATTCCGAGAGCAATTGCTCGGGGCCTCGCGAATCGATTTCCCGCAGGATGGAGTTCACACCGGGAATGAACACCGCGGCAAACAAGGCGAGCAGAGCCAAGACCAACAGCACCTCCACCAGGGTGAAACCGGCGGGCCGGCGCGCTGAACCCGATTGCGGCGCGGAGACAATTGCGCGTCCGTTGGTGGTTGCCATCGCACTGGAAAATTCAGTCGCGTGCATCATGACATTATCACGGGGCGACGGACCGCAGTCGGCGCGTTACCAATTGCCGATATCGTCGTCGGTCCCGTCGGTCTTGTCCGGGCCGACCGAGTAGAGGTCGTAACCGCCCTTGTTCTTGGTGCCGGGATAACGGAAGCGATAAGCCTCGCCCCAAGGATCGGCCGGAAGTTTGCCTCCGGTCACGTCGGCATAAGGACCACGCCACCGATCGGCTTTGTTGGCGGGGGCGACCAGCAGTGCGTTGAGCCCCTCGGCGGTCGCGGGGTAGTCGCCAAGGTCGATGCGATAGCGGGTGAGGGAGGTCTTGAGCGAGTCGCGCACGAAGATCCGAGCCACCGCTTCCTGGCTTTGGCCGAAAATCCTGTCGCTGTTGGTGATCGCAAGACCCGCCAGCAAACCGATGATGGCCAGCGTGACGAGGATTTCGAGGAGGGTGAAGGCCGAGCGTGAGTTCATGTTAGCGGGAAGGTGGAGCGGGAGGATTCTGCAATTGGCCGGGCTGGCTCGCTTGTTGCCGGAGGGCCCGCCGACGGCGGATTTCCTCGGCGACTTGCGCGAGGCGCTGTGCCTCGGTGCCGGTGGGGGCACCGACTGCGGCGGGTCGGCCCGCCGACTGGGCATTGTTGACGACTGGCGGGGGTGCGGAGACCGGCAGCGAGGCGACCCGGGCACTGTGGAGTTTTAATTCGAGACTGCGGCCTTGGAATTCGACTGAGATCGCCTCGTTGGCCGCATCGTAACGTTTCACGGTGAAGAGTTGGCCGGCTTCGTTCAGCCCGACCCACTCCGCGCGACGCGTGGCGGTATCGAGAATGCTGAAAAACCGCTCACCGCTTGCCACAAAAGTGCCGCGAAATTCCAGCGGGGCGTTGACGGCAGCCGACGCATAGGTCGGGCCACTCGCCGCAAACGGGGAGTTCGTGATCAAATTCTGCAAGGATGGCGCCACCGGTTGGGCGAACGCCGGCAGGGCAACCAAAACAAAGAGAAGAAACGACCGCATGGTGGGTAGACTTTGATGATTAGCGGGCGAATCGTGTCGCGGCAATGACGAAGGATGAGATGAATACCCGCCGCCCCGTGCGGAGCAGGAGCCGCCTTACCAAGTGTAACCAACCGAGGTGGTGAGGCGGGAGTCGGACCGCAAAGCGACGTCAATGATAGATCGGTCAAAATCGTATTCGTAGCGCAGATTGAGGGAAACCTGGTCCGTCATTTTCGACTGGAGCGATGAATTGAACTTGAGGCGGTAATTGCCGTCCTGCGGCGCACCCAGCACGGGAGCAACGCCACCCCGCCCGGAAATGTTGCCGCGATCGGCTACGAAGATCGTGGCCTCTTGCGTGAGTTTAAATCGATTACCCCATTGCAGGGTATAGTCCTGAAAAATCGAACCCAGCACCACATCGTTGGTCTCTTCGTCCCCGCGTTCAAGGTGCCGGACCACAGCGCCAACCCCCACGTTCATTTGTTGAACTGGCGCGCTGATCACCCGAAAGCCGCCACCGAATTGCTGCTCCAGACTAAGGTCAATCTTGCGCACATCATCGGAGGCGTAAGTGGTGAGAGACTGCACGAAATACTTGCGCCCAAAATCGCGCCGCCAGCGGAAATCCGCCTCTTCCCGTTCTGCGACACGCTGCTTGTCGGCTTTTGAGTGAATCGCCCGGCCGCTGGCCCGCAAACTGTGGGACTCAAAACGCGTCTCCAGCTCCATCCGGGCGTAAAAATCCTCTTTGTCGCGCAGGGCGTCCTGTCGTGAATAGCCGAGTTCAATCTGCCGCTTCCACTTTTTCACCGGCTTGAAAAGGACTGGCGGCTTCTCCGCCCCGGCGGCCCCCCCCGCTTCGGTTCCAGACACGGTGCCGACGCCGGGCAATCCTTCAGCGACCGGAACGAGCCGGGCCTCGGAGCGCGCCAATGTCAGTCGGCCGAGCACGGCGTGCTTGATGACAAACTCCATTTCGGTCTCCTCAATCAAAACGCCGCGGAGCCGGTCTCCATTCGCGAGCACCCAAGTGGCCGCCTGCGACAGGTTGCAAACAAAGGCCGCTCCCACGAGGAGAATCGCGAGGCGGACGGAGGTGGGTTTGAACGGCATGGCAGAGCGTGTTTGCGCATAAGACGTCAGTGCAACCCTCGTGTTTCAAATCCTCCGCTTTTTTTCGCCGCGAATGAAAAATCATCCTGCCAATATTCCCGCCGACCGGTTGGGTGAACCACTCCCGCCCCGCGAAGGATTCAATCGGCCGGCGTCGCTTTCTTCCTCCGGGCCGCTTTCTGGCCCGTCCGCACCATGATTTCCTTAAACCAGCGCGTGCGCAGATCAAATTCCTTGCCGCCCTTCACCCGGCTGAACTCGATCGGGCGCAACCGACCACTGGCTTCCTCGTCCTCGCCGATCAACCCGGACTCGCCCCGCAAGGCACATTCGATTGCATGTTCAACGCAGCGTCCGATCAAAACGAGATCAGCCTCGTTGGCCGGTGCTGAACGGGCGAAATAGCCGCTCTTTTGCACCAGAACTTTCTCCGCGCCAACCAGCGCGGCGAAGCGTTTGCCGAACCAGGCGCCGACGTTGATCTTGTCGAGCTTTATGTGACCGAATGGATCGCGCTCAACCGGCTCACCGCGGGCGGTCATCTCGGCAATGACCGAGTCGACGCACGCACCCTCGCTGACAAACAGGTTGATGTTACCAAGCTGATCCATCTTGCGGCGGAGCCGATCGCCCTCTGCGGCGAGATCGAGTTCCATTTCCGGCAGGTAGACGCCATGCACACTCCAGCGCTCCTCGTGGTGACCAAGGCCGGGAATGAACAGGCCATTGTCAACAAAACGAAAGTAGTCCCGGGTCGTCGCGGCCGTCAGCCAGCCCGAATGGCGGCCCATCACCTCGTGCACCACGAGCATGCGCGAACTCGCGCCGTGTTCGCTCACGACATTCTGAAAGAATTTCGCCCCCTGCTCAGCGGCGGTCCACGCGCCCAGACTTTGGCGGAGCGGGATGATATCGTTGTCGATGGTCTTGGGCAGACCGATGACGGTGAGGTTGTAGCCATGCTTCTTGAGATACGTCGCGAGGTCAGCCGCTGCGATGTTGGTATCATCCCCGCCGATCGTGTGGAGCACGTCGACTTTGTCTTTCTTCAACTGCCGGGCCGCCACCGCTTGCGGATCCTGGTCGGCTTTCACCAGGCCGCGCTTCACGCAGTCGTCGACGTTGGTCAGCCGCACGCGACTGTTGCCGATCGGGCTGCCACCGTAGCGCCGCAGCACACCCGCCTGCGCCCGCATGTCCGGGGTGATGGCAATGGAATCGCCAAGCAACAGGCCCTTGTAGCCCGAGCGATAACAGATGATCTCTGTGTCGGGCGAGATGTCGGTGTATTGCGAGATCAACTCCCCCACCGCCGCGCTCAGGCATGGCGCGAGTCCGCCAGCGGTAAGAAGTGCGACCTTGCGGGGTTTCATTCGGTAAAGAACCAACGAACCGCATTCGCCCCGCACTGCCAGCAAGTTCTGGGAAACTCCGGGGGTATCAGTGTCATCACCATGCAACAAGAGGCCCCGCGAAACACACCAAACACACAAAATATACAGGCGGCCGGAAAAGATTGCGCATGCTCCTTACCTGTGGGTCGGAGCGGAAGCGACAGTGCGGTCCGTCCGTCCACGACCGCGTTTTCGGGCTGCGTCCTCAAACACGGCTGCCCGGCCATCCGGGGTGGAGTCCGCAGCCCGCTCGCTCCCTCGCCACCTGATTCACTTCAGGTTGGGCCTTTCTTCGTCAATGCCATTGAGCGTAAAGCGCTCCCGGCGGATACCTCCGCTTAAGCTCCGCTTGAACTTCGCTTTCGATCTTCCTCCAGATGGTGAATTTTCGCCAAATGCCGGCTCGCTTGATCTCGTCATCGTAACGTTTGCGCACTTCGCATCGGACCGAACGATATTCTTCGAGTGCGTTCCGGGGTGGGATGATTCGGTTCATGATGGGAACTTTCTTTTGCCCGGCGTGTTATTCGCCCTTGGTCGAACACTTGGCCTGGGCGGGATTCATGGGGTGATCCAGACGCATATGGCGCGCCGGGGCAAGGCGAGATCGGGATGGCCGCCGACCCGCCCGCAGGCGCGGCCGGTCGCGTTCCACCCTGCGTTCCGGCGCTTAAAAGCCGGTGGTGACACCGACTGAGATCCACACATTGGCTCCGGGCGCGCCGGGGTGTTTTGCCACGTCGGCGTAGTGCACGCCCAGCTTCAGCGCGGCCGCAGCCGTGAGTTTCCAGACCAGTGTCGCATCAAGGCCATGGTAGCGGTAGTCGACGCCGCCGGTGCCGTGCAGGCCACCGTTCGCGTCCGCGATGTCGTTGAAGCCGTAGACGGCACTGATATCCAACGCCACGTCCCTGGCCGGCAACGGCACCGTGTAGGCCAGGCTGAATTCGAAGGCGTTCGCATCCAGTTCGAAGTCGTGAAACCAAGTTGCGCTGCCCGTGAGCGGGCCCACCGGCCCCGACACCCCCCCGCTCAACTCCCACGTGCTGTCCGGCTCGCCGAGCGAAGGGCGGGCGGACGGATAGAGGTAGGAGGTGACACCGAGCGCCAATTCATGGTCGCCCGACAGCGCGAACGCGTAGCCGGCGAAGAGATCAATCTCGTTGCCCTGCGCCCAGCTGCCCGTGCGCTGCTCGACCGCCTGCGCCGTCCACAAGCCGGCCGAAAAGGCGCCGGCCTCGAAATTAACGGATGGCTGGAACGACGCGCTCTGCTGTTTGACGCCGCGGAAAACATATTCCGAGACGAACGTGAAGTCCGAGGTGAGCGAATACGAAGGAGCGGCGTTCTCCGCTCGGAGACTGGCGGCAGCGACAAACGCCAGCGCGGATAGGATTAGCTTTTTCATGGTGGATTTGCCTGGTCTGAGTTGATGC
>CAMTVF010000127.1:0-6635 GCA_947085115.1 uncultured Opitutaceae bacterium
GCCGAGCTGCAAAATCAAATCGCCCCGCTCAAGACCGACCGCCTGAAACACCACGAACTCATCCACCGCCTCAAATTTGAAGATGTGATCGAGGTGGGGCGCGTTGTCCCTAACGCGCCGTCAGGATCCGAATCCCATCCGTGCCAGTAATCCGCAGTGTCTCGATGTGCGCCGGTTAAACCGAAATACATATTCGTCGAGATACGACTGAAGACGGTCCGGGGCAACAGAGCCTTGGTGTGTGCCTAACAACCAGCGCTTTAGCAGGGAAGCGACACGGTGGGCGTGAGGCAGGAGGTTCTTCCCTACGTCAGGGGTGTGCCTTGAAACGGTGTGATCGTAGCCTCGCCTCGCCAATCCTGCGTAGCTGCTGAGCCCGTCGGTCACAACATTGCTGCCATGCTCAACCAGATTCTCCACCGTGCCGAGCAAAGTGTCGGACGTGGCGTCCGGTATCACCTTCAGGCGAATGCGGCCAATCCCCCCGACCGGCCAATCGCTCTTCCGCGTATTTCTGCCGCAACCAGAACCAGCGTTTTGCCGCTCGCGCCCCGGCCTCGCTTGCCAGGCTTGATGCCTCCAATGAAGGTTTCATCGACCTCCACCTCTCCATCCAGAAGGCGCCGTCCTGGCGTGACCATGGCATGCCTCATGCGATGAAGCCACTCCCAACTGGTGTGGTAGCTGCCGTGGGACAGCGTCCTCTGGAGTCCGAGAGCATTGCCTCCGTATTTCTGGTTACAGACGTGCCATGCGGCTTCCATCCAATCTCTAATCGGCTTCTTGGTTCGGTGGAGCAGTGTTCCTGCTGTAACCGTTACTCTACGATTGCATTCCTTGCATTGGCGCACGCCTGCCCTGAGTTGCCATGCAGCGTCCCCGCCGCAACCGGGACAAACAAATCCCTCTCCCCATCGAAGGTTCTCAAGGTAGACGAGACAGCTCTGTTCGTCCGGAAAGAGCTCAGTCCATTCTTTTTTTGATTTTGGATACGCCACCGACTGAAAGTGGTTACAATAACCGGACGACCAATCGGCGAATCTTGGCGGCGTTGGCCCGCCGTCTTAAAACACTCGCTCCGCCACTCGTGATCCTGCTGGGGTCCGCTGCGCACATGAGGACCCGGCATTCCTCCTGAATACGAATGTCTGGATTATGTTCGCGATTATGGCGGACGGCTTCAATCCAGTCTGCCGGCATGAGTTCGCCGGACACCCATTTGGCCTTGATGGACTGTAAGGGGAGATGGGGATCATCCCATGCCCATATCGACAGGTGTGATTTTTGTTCGCAGATCGACATCGTTGAGCGGAGTTAGTGAAAGATTGGCGCGCTCCATTTTCTTTGCAAACTTCTGGCTGGCTTCGACCAGAATGGACTCGTAGGAAACGCTTGGCAGGTGCCGGGAAAGGAAAAGCCTCGTATTGGACTCGATCGCGTCAGTGGCAATTGCGAGCGGGCCAGACGCCTTGGCATACCGAAACGGATTCTCGCACAGCATACCGCGCAGAGTTTCCGAACTGGGATGGAGCGCCTCTATGATGGCGTCTATGTCCGGCATGTCCTTGGCCTCGAATCGCTCGGTGTCCCAGCGAAGCATTTTCTGCATCATGGTGTCCAGCGGGTGCATGATGCGAAACTCCCGTCCCATGGGGCCCTTGGCCGAAGATGTGCGAGTGCCCCAGTCCCCCATCAATCGCAGCAATCCCTCGTCCATGAACTCCACCTCCATGTCCCAATGAAACTCCTCCTTGCCGGATAGGAATTCGTCGAGAGGTTGAGCAGTAACAATGTCAACGTCGTTAGTGGACCTGTTCGGAATGATGGTCAGCGCTAAGGCCGACGCCCCGCAAAGTGTGTAACGCCCCTGCTCGCCGCCAGCGGCCTCGTAGTCCGCAATTCCTTTTTCAAGAGTTGCCAAGGTGGAGAGGACCCCTGGGTCGATAGGAAACTGGTTGATCTTACCCGTTGCGTATATCTTTACGATCTCTTCGACCCGCACGCGAATTTCAGTGCCACGAAAGCGAACCAGCACATCGTCCGCAAGAGGTTCGATCTCTTGTGCAGCCAATACCATCTGACTCTTCAGTATGACGATATGATTGCCTGTCAGCTTTTCATTCATGGGATAGAGACGCGTTTTGAGGATTAAAGCATAGGCGGACCGTCGCTGTAGTCAACTGCATGCCCGGTTTCGGCAAACGGCGTGGGGCGGGCAAGCGGGCGGCATCCCCCGCGTTGGCGCTTATTGCCTGCGTCAGGGCTGGATGTGAATCAGCGTCTCCCGCTGCGGAGGCAGAAGCGGGCGATCCCGCCACGGAAACAGGCTTCCTGCTGAATGGGGACCCAATCAACGGCCGGTGCTGCCCTCCGGGCGGGCCGGCCCTGGTCGCCGGCACTTCGCGCTTGGCTCAAGGCTCCGGGTTCCTACCTTCCGACTCACGGGCCGCCACTTTCCATGGCTGTGCTTGTGTCGAAAAATCTGCCCGCTCCCACAACTTACGCCGCATTGCGGCGCGGGTTGGAGGCGGTGCTGCTGACCGGGCGGCGGAGCATCGACAGCGCCTGGGTCCGCACCTACTGGGAAACCGGACGGCTCATCAACGAACACATCCTGCTGAACAAAGCGCGGGCCGATTACGGGGCGCAGGTCTTTGTCCGGCTGGCGACGGATCTGAAGATCAGCAAACGCGCCCTTTACGAGTGCGCCCAGTTTGCCCGCTGTTTTCCAATTGTGCGGGATCGCGCACAATTGAGCTGGAATCATTACCGGCTGCTCTGTCAGGTCGCTGACGCCACCCAGCGCAAGACGCTGACGACTGAGGCCATCAACCTGGGTTGGACTTCGCCGCAATTGGAGATGCAGGTCCGGGCTCTGGCCGCCAAAACCGCCGCCACGGCCGTCCAGGCCGGCACCTTGGAATTGGCGGATGGCGCACTGCTCAAGCTCCTCACGCCCAAGCGCGGCACGCCGGGGGTGTGTCGCGTCATCGAGGCGGGCGGCGGCCTCGTGGTGGACCTGGGGTTTGCAACCTACCGGGATTTGCCGGCGGAGACTTCGTTTCGCGCGGGAAATTTTGTGCGGCTCGATGCGACGGGCCGGATCAGTTCCCCAGAAAATGCGACCAAGGCCGATCTCTTCACGTATCTCGCGGAGATCCTCAAGGTCGTGGACGGCGACACGCTGTGGGTGAAAGTCTATCTGGAGCCGGGCCGCTGGGTGAAACAGAAGCTGCGCCTGCGCGATCTGGACTGTCCGGAGATGGGCACGCCCGGGGGCAAGGCGGCGAAGCGTTTCACGGAGTCACTCGTGCCGACGGACACCGCCGTGACGATCTGCACCACGAAGCCGGACAAATACGACCGCTATCTGGCGGACGCGTATTGGGCGCAACCGGAGGGCGAGGTTTATCTCAACAATCAGCTTCTCTCGAACGGTCATGCCGTAATCAAACGTGAGTGGGAGTTTGGTGATTGGGGCGACAAATAACCAAGCCTGACGGTGCACGACCAAATGGAGCAGTTGAACCACGGGGGGCACGGAGAACACAGAGGAAATCCCAAGAGATTTGGAGGGAAACCCATTTCACCAAGGAGGTGAGTCATCGCCATCCCGCCTTGCCATCATAAGCTGCCTTCCCTGTGACTCGGTGGTTCAATTCCTACTGCTGAATCTAGGCTTATTGGCTTTCACCTCGCGGGTGAAAGGCTTTGATCGCGACATCCTCATGCCAGTTTCTGTATCCGTGTAATCGGCTAATCTGTGGTCAAATTGAACTGCAAAAATTAGGATAATAACCCACTTTCTCCCTGATCAACCTACCCATGGAAAAAAAACCTATGTCAACCGAAGCCAAATGCCCGTTCAACCATGGTGCCGCCATCCCGACCGGCACGTCGAACCGCGACTGGTGGCCAAACCAGTTGAAGCTCGAGCTTCTGCACCAGCATTCCTCCAAGTCCAATCCCATGGACGCGGACTTCAACTACGCGAAGGAGTTCAAGAGCCTCGATCTCGCGGCTTTGAAGAAAGACCTCGCGACGCTGATGACCGACTCGCAGGACTGGTGGCCGGCCGACTTCGGCCACTACGGACCCTTGTTCATCCGCATGGCATGGCACAGCGCCGGCACCTACCGCACCGGTGACGGCCGCGGCGGCGGCGGCCGGGGCCAACAGCGTTTCTCTCCGCTCAACAGTTGGCCGGACAACGTCAGCCTGGACAAGGCGCGCCGCCTGCTCTGGCCGATCAAGCAGAAGTATGGCCGGAAAATTTCCTGGGCCGACCTGATGATCCTCGCAGGCAACGTCGCCTTGGAAACGATGGGGTTCAAGACGTTCGGTTTCGGCGGCGGCCGCGAGGACGTCTGGGAGCCGGATCAGGACGTCTATTGGGGCGCGGAGAAACAGTGGCTGGATGACAAACGCCACTCCGGCGACCGCAATCTCGAGAATCCGCTCGCGGCCGTGCAGATGGGGCTGATCTACGTCAACCCCGAAGGCCCGAACGGCAACCCTGATCCGCTCGCGGCGGCCAAGGACATCCGTGAAACCTTCGCCCGCATGGCGATGAACGACGAGGAGACGGTGGCGCTCATCGCCGGCGGCCACACCTTCGGCAAGACCCACGGCGCTGCTCCGGCCTCCCATGTGGGAGCTGAGCCCGAGGCGGCCGGACTCGAAGCGCAGGGCCTGGGTTGGAAGAACAGCTTCGGCACCGGCAAGGGCGGCGACACAATCACCAGCGGCCTGGAAGTCACCTGGACCAGCTCGCCCACGAAGTGGAGCAACAACTTTTTCTGGAACCTGTTCAGCTACGAATGGGAACTCACGAAGAGCCCGGCCGGGGCGCAGCAGTGGACGCCGAAGCATGGCGCCGGCGCAGGCACCGTGCCGCATGCGCACGACAAGACCAAGCGCATCGCGCCGGCCATGCTGACCACCGACCTCGCCCTGCGGTTCGACCCGGCCTACGAAAAGATATCGCGGCGTTTCCTGGAGAATCCGGATCAATTCGCCGACGCCTTCGCCCGCGCGTGGTTCAAGCTCACGCACCGCGATATGGGCCCGCGCGCGCGTTATCTCGGACCGGAGGTTCCGAAAGTAGAACTCACCTGGCAGGATCCCATCCCCGCAGTGAACCACAAATTGATTGGCGTGAAGGACATTGCCGCCCTGAAGGGCAAGATCCTGGCTTCGCGCCTGTCGGTCTCCCAACTGGTTTCCACCGCCTGGGCGTCGGCGTCAACGTTCCGTGGCTCCGACATGCGCGGCGGCGCGAACGGCGCCCGTATCCGCCTCGCCCCACAAAAGGATTGGGCCGTCAACCAGCCGAAACAGCTGGCGAAGGTGCTGAAGACACTCGGCGGTATCCAAAGCGCGTTCAACAAGACGGCAAAAGCAGGCAAGAAGGTCTCGTTGGCCGACCTGATCGTCCTGGCCGGCTGCGTCGGCATTGAGCAGGCCGCGAAGAAGACCGGCCACACCGTGAAGGTGCCGTTCAAGCCGGGTCGCATGGACGCCTCCCAAAAGCAGACCGATGCGGAGTCCTTCTCCGTGCTCGAGCCCATCGCCGACGGCTTCCGCAACTACCAAAAGGGCAGATGCCGCGTCCCGGCTGAGACGTTGCTGCTCGACAAGGCCCAGTTGCTGACCCTGACCGCGCCCGAAATGACAGTGCTCGTGGGCGGCCTGCGCGTCCTAGGGACCAACGTCGGCGGCGCGCAGCACGGTGTATTCACCCAGCAGCCGGAGGCGCTGACCAACGACTTCTTCGTGAACCTGCTCGACATGGGCACGGAGTGGAAGCCGGTCTCGCAGGAAGCCGATGTTTTTGAAGGCCGCGATCGCAAGACGGGCAAAGTCAAGTGGACCGGCACGCGGGTCGATCTGGTCTTCGGTTCCGACTCGCGGCTCCGCGCCCTGGCTGAAGTCTACGGCAGCGCGGATGCGCAGAAGAAGTTCATCCACGACTTTGTCGCCGCCTGGAACAAGGTGATGAACCTTGATCGCTTCGACATTGCGTAATCGCTGACCTCGATTTGACCGCGCCACCTTCACCTGCAAGCCCTCGCAGGTGAAGGTGGACGCTTGGCTGAGCCTGGTGGGCAATGCATGATCGTCCTGCAACGATGCTGCCATCGCCACCACCGCGCGGGTTTTTTATTGGGTCGCACGCTCCCATGCCGCGAGCGTCATCAACGCCTCCTCGCGCGAATCACCACACATCTCTTCCGTCGGTCGCAGGCTCGCGCAAAACGCCGGGCGCTCCGGTTTGCCGAAGAGCGCGCAGCGGTAGTCGGGCAACCGTTGCACGCAGGGAATTCCCGCCGGCTTGCCGTGCGGCATGCCGGGAATCGGTGAGGTGATCGATGGCGCGATGCAACACGCGCCGCAATGAGATCGGCATTCCACGGCCAATCCATTGAGCGCCGGCCCCACGGATGTCCACAGACGAGTGTGGACCGCGGCCGTGAATTTTATCCGTGAGTATCCGTGAAGGTATGTGGTTCTCCGCAATGAGAGCTGACTGGAAAATTTTCCGTCCCGGGGCATCGTCAGAGCCTGTGGGTGAGGAAGTGCAACACCAACAGGCGGCCAACGGGAGACGCTCGAGGATTACGATGGGGTTGAAC
>CAMTVF010000128.1:0-10195 GCA_947085115.1 uncultured Opitutaceae bacterium
AAATCCCTCAGTTGGATTTGAACCACAGAGACACAAAGCACACAGAGCCAGAAATTTGACGGAGCAAATCGAGCCAATGGAATTTCACCTGCCAGATGAAGCGGTTTTTCGATCCTTCTGCCGGAATTACCTCTGTGCTCTGTGGTTCAACTGCGCTTTTTAGGATGAAATGTCTCGGCCTCATTGGCGGCATCGGCTGGGAGTCGACTGCGCGTTACTACCGGTTGATCAACGAAACGGTGCGGAACCGCTACGGCAGCCTTTATTCCGCCCGGATGCTGATCAATAGCATCGAATTCCAAGCGCTCGATACGTTGGTCAAAGATAACCGGTGGAACGACGCCGGAGCCATGCTCGCCGAGGCCGCGCGCACGCTCGAGAAGGCAGGTGCCGAGGGGATCGTGATCTGTTCGAACCTGATGCATTATGTCGCGGAACATGTGGAAGCGGCGGTGGACGTGCCGCTGCTGCACATCGGCGACGCCGTGCTCAAGGAGGTGCGCAAAGCCCGCGTCAGCCGGGTGGGGTTGCTCGGGACGCGTTTCACCTTGGAGCACGATTTTCTGTTGGAACGGCCCGCAACCCAACCGGAGTCCGGTCGCCCGCGCCGACCGATCATAACTCTGAGACCGGACGAGGCTGACTTTGAGGCGCTTGACCGGATCATTTATGGGGAAGTCTGCCGGGGCATTGTGCGAGAATCGTCACGGGAGACCTTGCTCCGCCTTGGCGCTCAATTGCGCGCGCGCGGTGCCCAGGCCATCGTGCTCGGTTCGTCCGAACTCGCGTTGTTGCTGCGACCGGACGATTTTAACGAACCCATCTTCGACAGCACCGAGGTTCACGCATTGTCCGCCGCCCGCTGGGCGATCGAGAGTCGCGCACCTGCGGATCGGGGAGGGGGTTAATCCTTTGGACAACTGCGACTTTGCGACAAAACGCAGTATCTTGATTCCGACCACCGGAGCCGAACGAGGCACGGGCGGTCGACGCAATTTAACTGTTCGTGGACAGCAAAATGCGTCAGAAAATGTTTCTGCAACTCCACACCTGCGGGCGGTGTATTTGGCGTGAATGACGGAACAACAGTGCAACCGAACACCAAGGGGATGACGAACCCCACCGACTTCACCACCTTCATGCGAAACTATCAGGACATGGTCTATTCCACCGCCGTGCGCATCGTGCGAAACGATGCGCAAGCGGAGGACATCTCGCAGGACGTGTTCCTCAAGGCGCATGAACATTGGGACAAGCTCCAAGGCAGTCCGACGGCCGGCGGCTGGCTCAAGACGGTGGCGACCAATCTCTCGATCAACCACCTTCAGCGCTACAAGAAGCGCTGGAGTTTCTTCTCTGATCTCGTGCACCGCAGTGACGAAGGCGAGAAGGAGGTCGAGTTTGCCGCACCCGATACGTTTTTCAACGAAGTGGATTCCGGCGAACGTCGTGCCTGGGTCGAGCGCGCCCTCGACGAATTACCCGATCACCAGCGCGTGCCGCTCGTTCTCTTTCACTTCGAAGAAATGCCTTACGACGAGATCGCGGGGAAACTGGGCGTTTCGCTCTCCAAGATCAAAACCGACATCCTTCGCGGTCGCGAAGCCCTTGCCAAGGTGCTTGCCCGCAGCGGTTCCACTCACGAACAATTCGCCCTCTAGGGAGCCATCATGAAACCCAAGAACGAAAAAGAGCTCGAACAATTCATCCACCGCCAGCTGCGCGATCTGCCGCCGCGCCGCGCTCCGCTCACCCTCGAACACCGGGTGCTGGCTGCGATCGAACAGCGCGCCGCAATTGCTTGGTGGCACAAGAGCTGGAGCTATTGGCCGACGCCCGTGCGCGCCGTGTTTGCTGCCGTGATGACGATTTTCTCAGGCTCGGTGGTCGCCGCCTGCTACGCGTTCTTCTCCGGAGCGGATGTCGCCGCAGTCGCCACCAGCGCTGCCGAGCGTCTCGGAGTCTTTGTGAAACTTTACCACGCCGCCGCGTGGGTCGCCGACTATGTCAGCTTCCTCATCGGCAACATCCCTCCGCTCTGGCTCTACGGCGGCCTCGCCTTCGCGGCCGCCACGTATGCGGCCCTCTTCGGTCTCGGTGCCGCTGCCTACCGCACCCTCTATCGCACCAATTGATCACTCTTACTATGAACAAGCCTCGCTCCTCTCTCTTTTCCCATCTCTGGCTTGCGCTCGCCTTAGCAATTTTGCCGGCGCTCGCCGCGCAAGAAACACCTCCGGCACCTATCGCTCCGGAAAAACCGGCCGCGCCCGCCGCCGCTGTCGAATCCATCGCGCCGGCACCCGTTGCAGAAGAAACTGCCGCGCTCCAAGCGTCGCCGCCTGCCGATGATACGCTGCGCGAACTCGACGCCACCCCGGAACCCAAGGCCAAGGAAAAATCCAAGCGCTCACGCCAACGCGCAAGCACGGGCCACGACGACCGTCCGCCGTTTGGCAGCCATCGCGTGCCGGCGGGCCAGACCCAGCGCGAAGTGGTCTCTCTGTTTGGCTCTTCGACCGTCGATGGCACGGTTACGGATGCGGCGGTTTCGATCATGGGCAACACGACGGTGAATGGCAGCGTCGGCGATGCAGCCGTCTCGGTGATGGGCAACACCACGATCAACGGCACCGTTGGCGATGTCGCCGTTTCTGTCTTCGGCACCACGACGGTAAACGGCAAGGTCAAGGGCAGCGTCGTAGCCGTCCTCGGCAACGTTGTCCTCGGACCGAATGCGGAAGTCGGCGAAGAAGTCGTCGCCGTTCTCGGCAAAGTCACCCGCGCCGACACCAGCGTGGTGATGGGTGGCGTGCAGCAAATCGGCGGCTTCGGCCCCTTCGGTGATTTCTCTTGGTTGCGCGCCTGGGTGACGAAGTGCCTGTTCCTTGGCCGCCCGCTCGGGTTTGGCGAACACCTCGGTTGGACGTGGATGGTGGCGGGTGGATTCCTGCTCTTTTACCTGTTGCTCGCACTGCTCTTTCCACGCGCGATCGATCGCAGCGTCGAGGTGCTTGAACAGCGTCCCGGAAAAACCCTGCTGGCGGCGTTGCTGGCGGCGTTGTTGGCTCCGATCCTCTTTGTGCTGCTCGCGATCACCGGCATCGGCATCGTGCTCATCCCGTTTCTCGCTGCGGCCATGTTTTTGGGCGCGCTCTTTGGGCGGGCGGCGGTTTGCGCATGGTTTGGCCGACGGGTCACCGCTCTCTTCGGCGACGGTGCGATGCGCCATGCCACAGTGGAAGTGCTCTTTGGCGGTGTGATTGTAGCGCTCCTCTACACGGTTCCGTTTCTCGGCGGCTTGCTCTGGAAACTCTTTGGCATCCTCGGGCTGGGGATGGTGGTTTACGCGCTGATTCTCTCAATCCGCGGAGATCGTCCAGCCGCACCGGCGCCGGGTGCGCCGCCGCCCCAAGGCGCTTTTGGTGCTGCGCTTCCGATCGTGCCGCCGCCGGTGGTCGAGCCGGGTGCTGCAAACGCCGGGTTTGGCGCCGCGACTCCGCCGGTTTACGGAGCGCCCATCGGCAGCGGACCCATGCCGCATGTCATTTCCGCCGCAACGTTGCCACGGGCTGGTTTCTGGATTCGCACCGCGGCTTCGTTGCTGGACCTCTTTATCATCGGATTGGCCACGGGTTTCCTTGGCAGCGTCATCCACCTCAACGGCCCCGGCTTCCTCTTCGTCGCGATGGCGACCTACAGCGCCGTGATGTGGAAGCACAAAGGCACCACGATCGGCGGCGTCATTTGCGGTCTCAAGGTCGTGCGCCTCGATGATCGTCCGCTCGATTGGAGCGTCTCCATCATCCGCGCACTCACCGCCTTCCTCTCGTTCTGCGTGGCCGGCCTCGGATTCATCTGGGTCGCCTTCGACGACGACAAGCAATCGTGGCACGACAAGGTGGCCGGCACGACAATCGTCAAGGTGCCGAAGGGCACATCGCTGCTCTGAGTCCCCAAAGGGCAGTTGAACCACGGAGACACTGAGAACACAGAGGTCAAAAGGGCAGGGCGTGCCGGCCCGGCGCGCCGCGAGTAAATTCAGATCACCAAGAAAAACACGGGGCCTTCGCACGGGGTCCAAATTCAAATGCCAATATGGCATGAGCATAGGCCTCCGTTTCCAAGGTCCGCAGTTCGTGTGTTTGGGGTATTTCGTGGCGACCTCCTATTGGCCCAGCCGCGATTCGTTGCCGTAGCTCAGGAGTTCCGCTCAGTCGGCCCTCTTTTTTTGGACAGAAGTTCAGGTTGAACTGCGCGTGCTGAGCGGCTTACTGCACTGCATGAAGCCATTGGTCGGAATCATCATGGGCAGCACGTCGGACTGGGAGACAATGCGGCACGCCGCAGAGCAATTGACCGCCCTGGGGGTGCCTTTTGAAAAACGCGTCGTGAGCGCACATCGCACGCCCAAACTCATGGTTGCCTACGCGGAGTCGGCCGAACGTCGGGGCCTGAAGTCCATCATCGCCGGAGCGGGTGGGGCGGCGCACCTGCCGGGCATGGTGGCCTCGCTCACCACGCTCCCGGTGCTGGGTGTGCCGGTGGAGTCGAAGTCGCTGAAGGGGCTCGATTCGTTGCTCTCCATCGCGCAGATGCCGGGCGGTGTGCCGGTCGCGACCTTCGCCATCGGCAAACCCGGGGCTATCAATGCGGCGCTCTTTGCCGCGTCGCTTCTGGCGCAAAGCGACGCCAGGACGCTCCGAGCTTGGCAAAAATTTCGCCGCGACCAAACGAAGAAAAACCTGAAGGCGAAGCTGCCGTGAGCACTCAACCAACGATTTCTCCGGGCAAGACGATTGGAGTCCTTGGTGGTGGCCAGCTCGGGCGCATGCTTGCGCAGGCCGCCACTCGACTGGGTTATCGCGTGCACATTTACGAACCGCAGCCGAATTGTCCCGCCGGGGCAGTGGCGCACAAGGAAGTGAACGCCCCCTACGACGACCTCGCCGCGCTCACGGCGTTTGCGCGGGAGTGTGACGTCGTCACCTATGAATTCGAGAATGTGCCCGCCGCACCGCTGCAGGCGATCGAGTCGATCACGCAATTGCGTCCGCATTGGGGTGTGCTGGAGACGACGCAGAATCGGTCGCGTGAAAAGCGTTGGCTGCGGGACAACAAGTTTCCGCACGCGCGCTTTGCCGAGGTGGCGGCGGGCGGTGATATTGCGGCGGGCATCCGCGAAGTGGGCGTGCCCTGCGTGGTGAAGACGGCGGACTTTGGTTACGATGGAAAGGGCCAGCTCAAGGTGTTGACCGATGCGGACGTGCCCGCCGCGCTGGCGCGTTTTTGCAACCAAGCCGTCGTGGTGGAGCAGTTCGTGGATTTCGCATGCGAAGTTTCGGCCGTGGTGGCGCGATCCGCCAGCGCCGCCGTGCGGGTGTTTCCGATCTCGGAGAACATCCACACCAATCACATTCTCGATTTCGCCATCGTGCCGGCGCGCGTGCCGGCCGAGGTGCTGGCGTTGGCGGAGAAATTGCCGCGGTTGATCGCGGAGAAGATCGATCTGGTCGGCGTGATGGGCGTGGAGATGTTTGTGACGGGAACAGGCGGGGTGCTGGTGAACGAACTCGCCCCGCGGACGCACAACAGCGGCCACTACACGATCGATGCCTGCATGACGTCGCAGTTCGAGCAACAGGTGCGCGCGATCTGCGGTTTGCCGCTCGGCGCGGTGACATTGCTTTCGCCGGTGGTGATGGTGAACATTCTCGGTGATGCGTGGGCGAGGGGTGAGCCCAAGTGGGAAGCGCTGCTCGCGCAACCCAACGTGCGCCTGCATCTCTACGGCAAGGCCGAGCCGCGACCGGGCAGAAAGATGGGGCACTTCACCGTCACGGCGCGCGATGCCGACATGGCGTTTGAATTAGCGCAGAAGTATCAGGCGCGACTCGGGTGAGCTGTGACAGCGGAATGTCCCGGTCTGGCGGCCCCCGGCGCCACGTTCGCTTCGGACAACCCCGCCGCGCAACCGTCGCGACTTCGGCCGTGTTGCGTATTAAGCGCAAAAAAGCCACGCCCCCTCCGCTTGGTTGCGCTTAATACGCAACAAGTGACGCGGCTATTCGGTTCGCGGATGGGAGGCGGGGCGGGCCCGTTCAGGGTCTGCGGCGGTTGGTGGGACGGTTCGTCCTGCCGAAAACCAGCCGGTGAGGCGCGGTGGGAGACTTCGCCTAAACTGCGGGCAGAATTGTGCCGCGACATTCACCGAGTCCGATGCGCTGGGCGCCGGGCCGTTCGGCGTAGCCGCGCAAAACAACCTCGTCGCCATCGGCGAGGAACTTGCGCTCTTCACCGTTGGGCAGACGCAGCGGATCGGTGCCGCGCCACGTGTATTCGAGCAGGCAACCGCGCGAATCGCGTGAAGTGCCCGAGACGGTGCCGCTGCCAATGAGGTCGCCGGGCGACAGGTTGCAGCCGTTGCTGGCGTGGTGGGCGAGCATTTGGCCGAGGGTCCAATACATCGTGTTGAAGTTGCCGCGCGAAATGCGGTGAGGCGTCTGGCGTTCGAGGCGCATCTTGGCGGTGAGCAACGAGACCTCGAGCACGAGATCGAGGCCGCCATGGGCCGTATCGTTTGCTTCCACGAGGTAGGGGAGCGGAGTCGAATCGGCGGGTGGGCGAACAAACGCCGGAGCCCGGAAGGGCGCGAGGGCCTCGAACGTGACTACCCACGGTGAAATCGTGGACGCGAAATTTTTTGCGAGGAAGGGTCCGAGCGGTTGATATTCCCACACCTGCATGTCGCGGGCCGACCAATCATTGAGCAGCACGACGCCGAAGAGATGGGCGGGCGCTGCGGAGAGCGGAATACGGTCGCCGAGTTGGTTGCCCGGGCCGACGAAGGCGGCGAGCTCCAGTTCGTAGTCGAGATTCTTCGTGGGCCCGAAGGAGGGTTCGTGTGCTTCGGCCGGTTTGAGCTGGCCGTGCGGTCGGCGAACGTTCGTGCCGCTCACCCTGATCGACGAGGCGCGGCCGTGGTAGCCGATGGGAATCCACTTGTAGTTTGGCAGGAGCGGATTGTCGGGCCGGAGCATCGAACCGACGTTGGTCGCATGATGAATCGAGGCGTAGAAATCGGTGTAGTCGCCGATGTGCGCGGGGAGGAGCATCGTCGCGTTGCGCGCCGGCACGAGGCATTCTTCGGCCCTTTTGCGCAAATCGCCCGCCGGGCAAGTGTCCGCGCCGAGCAATTCACTCAGTCGCGAACGCAACGCCGACCACACGGGTGCACCGGCGGCCATCAACGGATTGAGCGTGGGTTGGCGGCAGGCGTCGGTGGCGGACTCAGGCAGGAGGCCGCGTTGCGCGGCAGCGTTGAGATCAAAGATCTTGTCGCCGATGGCAGTGCCGAGGTGCACGGCGCTGTTGTCACCGAGCTTGAACGCACCGAAGGGCAGGTTCTGCAGCGGAAAGTCCGCGTCGGGAAGATTGGCGGATTCAACCCAGCTGCGGCGCGCCGCGTCGTGAGTGGTGTTAAGCGTCATAACCAGTGGAGGCCTTGGAGTCCCTCGATTGGCTCGGTGAAGGAACACGAGCCAAACGATCGACAGGAATTGCGGCGCATCTTGGCGAGTTGTTCAACCGTGAACCGGTGCTCGCGCCACGCAATCGCTTCAGGACTGACGGAGAAGTTGCCGGCGTCGCTGTCGTCCAGAAGGTCGACAACCACCTTCGCACTCCCTTCTGCCGTGATCAGTGCGGCGGCGAGGAAAACGTTCAGGAAGCCAAAGAGCCGCGATGAGGGAGCATCTGCCCCGTAGGTGAGGCGATGGTTGCCGCGCAGCGGGTGGTGAAGTCCGGCAGTGGCCTTGAAGAGGATGCCCTGGCGTTGGCAGGCCATCATGAAATCAGCGACGTTGGAGGCGGAAGGAATGGACTCCGGGGTGATGCCCCCCGTCCGGATCTTTGCGAAGAGACCGGCCTCTTTGACAGCTTGAAGCATGGCGGGAAGTCCGTGCGCGGCAGTCGGAATTTCGACCCAGACCTCGAGTGAGGATGGCAGTTCGCTGGTCGCGCGGCGCAGTTCCGCAGGCGGGGCAGCTTTGGTTTCCACTGAAACAATCCGGGCAGCGTGGCGGTGGGAATTAAACGCGTCGATCAAGATGCGGTCGGCTTCGCCGTCCGCCCCGCCGAGCACGCTCAATTCCCAATTTTTCTGGGCACCCGGTTCGAGTTGGCAAAATGCATCTTCAAATTCTGGCAAGCGTGTGAGTGGCACGATGAAGCGACCGAGCATCCCCCGATGTGGACTGGCAAGATAGGCCGCGTGATTCCGCACGGCTTCCGCCATCGGAAGCTGGGCCGGTGGAAAGAGTCCGGCGTAATCGACGAGCGAGTCGAGGAGGACGGTGAGGGCGGACATGCGTTCGCTAGACTTGTCGCGAACTGCCGCGTGTCAACCGGGGGGATTTCCAATCCCACTAGGGTATGAACCCCGGTGGGGTTTCCAATGATTTCCGCAACTGGCGCACAGGGGCAAAGAATTGGGATTGAAGTGGTTCACCGAACCTGAATTGTCGAATCCGAAGCAGCTGGGCCACCCAGTGCTTATACCCTCCAACACAGCAAACTGAACCAACCATGAACTCCTCCGCAATGAACGTGCGGGCGATGCTGGGCTTGTTTACAGGCCTTGGTTTCGCCTCCTTAGCCAGCGCGCAAACCGCGCCGGCCTCGTCGGCTTCCCCTACGGGAGAAACGACCGTCAAGCTCGAAAGATTCGTTGTCACCGGCTCCTACATCCCGTCGGCCGAGACGGCGGTGAACGCCGGTGTTTCGCCCATCGTGCAAATCGACCGCAAGGCGATTGAGCAATCGGGCTTCACCAACACCGCCGACCTCCTCCAAAGGATCACGATTTCGAACGCCAACGCGGTGCCGATCTCGAACAATGCGGTCGGCTTCACCCCCGGCGCCACGTCCGCCTCGCTGCGCGGCCTCGGGCCCGAGGCCACCCTCGTGCTCATCAATGGCCGCCGCGTCGCGCCCTATCCGGTCGGTGCGGGCGGCACCACGGCGTTCGTTGACCTCAACTCCATCCCGCTCGCCGCCATCGAGACGATCGAGGTGCTCAAGGACGGCGCCTCCGCGCTCTATGGCGCGGATGCCGTCGCCGGTGTGATCAACATCAAGCTGCGCCGCGGCATCGACGGCACCGAGGCCGCCATCGGCTACGGCAACACGACCAACCTCGACTCGAGCGAAACCACCGCCAGCCTCGTGACCGGGGCCAGCACCGACAATGCGAACGTCATCGTCGGCCTGAACTACTACAAGAAGAACAGCATCGCCAACCGCGACCGCGCCTATTCGGCCGTGCCGCCGTTCCTGAGCACGAATTCCAGCCCGCTCAACCTCGAGCTCGGGCGCACCGCGGTGCTCGCCGCCGGCGTGTCCGCGGGTGCGATCCCCGCGGGCCTGTCGTTCTTCGGCCAGTCGGGATTGGTCGCCGGCAACAACGGCGCCCTCCCCGCGAGCGCCTATGTTTACTCGGCCGGCCGCAGCTCGCGCTTCAACTTCAACGAGTTTTCGATCTCCTACCCGGGCACCAAGCGCATGGGCGCGTTCGCCTCGGGTGAGCGCAAGATCTCAGGCTCGGAGAACATCAGGGCCTACATCGACCTCTCCTACCAGAATGTGAAGACCGAGAACCAGCTCGCGCCCTCGGCGACCGGCAACTTCACCACGGCCGGCCAGATCGAACTGGTCATCCCGGCCCGCACCGCCAACCCGATCCTCACCTACAACCTCGGCGGCGTGCAGACGCAGATCGCGGCCGGTGCCGCGGTTCCCGTCGGCGCCACGCCGGGCCCGGGCACGCGCTTCGTCGGCGGCGCCGCCCAGCGCATCGCGGCGGCGGGCGCGTTCAATCCGCACAACCAGTTCAACCAGGACATCGCCGGCGGCACCCGCGCCCGCTTCGCGGAGTTCGGCAACCGCATCTTCCGCAACCAGACCGACGCCTTCATGTTCGTCACCGGCATCAAGGCCGAAAACATCCTCGATAAATGGAACACCGACCTGAGCTTCGGTTACAGTTCCATCCGCGACACGGCTGTCCAGTTATGAGTAGTTGATTTCCAGTTGTTTAGAAATATCAACATGGTCGTCTCTTGTATCAAGTTTCATAAGCAGTTCCGACAACGGTATTTGCTCGAACGAGGAAGCGCTGACGATTTGCAGGATTTCA
>CAMTVF010000129.1:0-3798 GCA_947085115.1 uncultured Opitutaceae bacterium
GCCATCAACGTCCATCTGGCGCATCACAACCTCCAGCCCACCCCGTATCGCTGGAAGGCCGAGGGCGCCGCGATCCTGGCAAAAATCCAGCGGGCCCGGCTCGCCCAGTCGAAATCTGTTTTGTGATGCCATTGGAGAAACCCTACACTAGCGGTCGTTGCCGGCTTCGAGCGGAGTGATTTTGTCGTCGTGCATTCCAAAACTGCGCAAACGGTTCGGTCCCGCGCCACGGCGGGTGGCGGTGCGATTCGAGCGCAATTCAAACACGTTCACCCCGTCAGGCAGTTGCAGCACCGGCACGGTGCACCACGTCGGTTCGCGGCCAATCTCGAAAGTGCTCACTCGTTCGCCTTCGTGGAAGAGCTCGACCGTTTGCGGCTCGGGTGCGCTCAACTCCAGTTCAATTCTGAACGCCCGGGTTTTCGCCTGCGGATTGTAGAAGGACAGCGCCGCGTCGGCGAAGGCCCAGCGCACACCGCGCTCCGCCCGCCGATGCCAGCCTCGCCCAAACACCAGATGTCGGGCCTCCGGCAAGACCGGCTGAGCCGACGGCCGCAGCATCACCACGACGGTTTGCCCGTCCGCCCCGACGATGCGCTGATCGTAGCCGAGCACCGCCAATTCCCCGAGCAGCGCCTCGGCTCCGTCCTCAAAACCCTTGCGGTTCAAATAGAGGGCGGAAAATCCATAGGCTTCCAATCGATTTGTCAGCACCGCCGGCTCGGCATCCGCGAGATCCCACTGCCACCGACCCCGAGCCCTGAATTTGGCCGCCCCGTAGTTGAACCGCAGTTCGCGCGCCATCAAGTAGGGCCGGAAGTGCTCGTAGTCACTCAGCCGCCACGGCGGGATGATTTCCGGAAACCCGAGCGCCGGCAATTGAAAAATCATGGCGCCTGGCGGCAACGCCGCCTCCATTTCCTCCGCCAACTTCTCGTCGGCTGCCACGGTGGCCTCGATCTCTTGGCGGCGGGCCGGATCCATCAACCGCGGCACTTGATCATACAACCCCAGGGCCAGCACCGCCGCAGCCGCCAAGCCGCGCAGCCAGCCCGGCCAAGCGCCCGTCGCGCGGGATAGGCGAACCACCACAAAGATCAGCACGAGCGCCGAGAGAAAAATCACCACCCGATTGGTCGCCCGGAAAAGATGCAGGCCGGTGAATAGCGCCAGCACGTTGGTCACCCCGCCCACCGTTGAAAAGATCAACAGCCAGGCCGTGCTCAGCGCCTGACCTGGCACCGCGCGCGCCATGAGGAGCCGGCGCGCCGCCGCCGCTCCCATCCACAAGAAGCCCACGATACCGACGATCCCAAGGTAAGGCAGAAAATCCTCTCCCCGCCACTCCGCCCAACGATCATAGCGCTGCCCCACGAATGCCAGTGAACCCACCCGGTGCGTCGGCGGCGGAACGAACAATTCGATCGGTTTTAGCGCGTAGCGCTCTGTGCCGCCATAATTGCGCACCAACAACGGCTTGGCGCTGGGTTCGTCTTGGAAAAACCACTGCTCCCAGTGCATGACCGCGAACATGGCAAGCGCCACCATGACTGCCGTGCCGCCAATGCTTAGGTTGGCCCGCCTCCGTGCGCCCAACCATTGCGCCACCAAGGCCCACGCCATCAATTGGAGCCAGAAATAGAGGTAATAGGGATTGTGCGCTCCGAGCAGGCCCGCAGCTCCGAGGCACACCGCCGCGCCTGCGCTCCGCCATTCCAGTCGGCGACTCCGGGCAACCAGCCATGTCGCGAGCAACCCCAGCGGCACCGTCCAGACAAACACAAAGGAGAAATGCCCGAGACCGCGCAGCGTGGTCGAGTGCGTGTAAGCAAAGAGCAACGCCCCCACCGCCGCCCACTCCCAGCGGACCCTCAGCCAGCGTCGCACGACCCAGTAGAACATCAAAGCCGCGCTGACTTGCGCGAACAACTGCGCCAAGTTCGTCGCCGGGAACAGCCCGATAATCCGCGCCAACCCACCGACCCCGAGCATCAACGGCTTGTCGGGAGTCGGGTAGGCATTCCAGTAGGCCCCAAACGGCGCACCCAGCCGTTCGACGACCTGCGGGCGCATCGGCCAAGCATCGCCCTCCGAGGCCGCGCGCAACCGCGCCAACACCTCGAACGCATCGCCCGCATACTCGGTCGGTGCCTGCCAACTCGCGAGAGTCCAGCGGCCGTTCAGACCCACCCACATCACCGCCGCAACGAGTGCAACCCATAGCACGCGCCAAAATCCGCTCCGTCGCCCCAACCGGATTCGGCTTTGATCCGTGCCTTTCGCAGAGGAGGTGTGGCCCATCCTCCCTACGTGGACGAAACGTCATCCGATGGGCAAGGCCATATGAAGATCCGCGCCCGGGGACCGGGCTTTCCTTCTCGACGGCGGGCAGGCCTCCTTCACCATTTTGTCACTGCCCATCATGACGTCTTTGCCCGGCAACACTCCTCCATCCGTTGGTCCCCGGGCATTTCGCCGCCGCGCCAAGTCTTCCGGAATATTTCACGATGACGTCGTGACCGACTCGTATTGGATTCGCGAGGTTGGCCGGGTGCAAATTCCACCACTTGAGGGGCCAAAACAACTGATGGTCCATGGCGAGTTGCTTCCGGCCGATGCAGCCGATGCGACTTCCTCGGGCGATCTCGGGCTGACGATTCGGTGCGACGGTCGCACCGTCGCCGAACACCGTGTCCTCGCGGCGGGCGTCTTTCGTTTCGCCTTTGCCCTCCCCGACCCGGGACGGCACCGCCACGAAATCGAGTTCATTTTGCATGGTGCGGGCTTCAGCAATTTTCTCGCGTGGCTCGGTCGCCTCACCGGACTTCGTCCATTTCAAGCTTGGCGGAAGCAGGCGCGCAACCGGCGGCTGCGCATCCGGCGCATCGAGGCCGACGACGAAGTGCTGTATGATTTCTCCAATCGCGCGTCGCCGTGGAACGTGGCGTTCGCGCGGCGCTTTCTCAAACCGGGCGCGAACTTGATCGGCTACTTTCGCGCCGATCTCGGCATTGGCGAGTCGGTGCGCTGCATGGCCCGTGCCCTCGACGCCGCGCGCGTGCCGCAGGCCCTGATCGACCTCCGGCTGCCCTGCAAGAATCCGATGGGCGATCCCGCTTTCGCGGCACGCCTCCAGACGGAGCATCCCCATCGGGTCAACATTGTGCACGTCGATCCTCCCGGAATGGGCGACCTCGATCATCATCACGGGGCCGCGCTGCGCGCCGAGAAATACACCATCGGCTACTGGGCCTGGGAATTGCCGGAGTTTCCCGCCGCGTGGGTGCAATATGCCGAGCTTTGCGACGAAATCTGGGCCCCGTCCCATTTCACCGCCGACGCCATTGCCGAACAGGTTCCCGTTCCCGTGCTGGTCATGCCGCACGCCATTTCGTTCGCCCGGCCGAGCGGGGATTTCCGCGCCAAATTCAAACTCCCGCGCGACCAATATCTTTTTCTGTTCCTCTACGACCTGAACTCCTATTCCGCGCGCAAGAATCCCGCGGCAGTTCTTGAGGCCTTTCGTCGTTCCGGTCTCGCCGGCCAGGGCGCTTCGCTCGTCATCAAGATTCACAACGTGAAGGGAAACGAAGCAGATATGACTCTCCTGCGAACGGCCACCGCCAGTCTCCCGGGCACGACGCTCATCACGGAAACGCTGTCGCGGCAGGAGGTCTATGAACTGGAGAGCGCCTGCGATTGCTTCGTCTCGTTGCATCGGTCGGAAGGCTTTGGCCTCGCGGTGGCGGAGTGCATGTATCTCGGCAAGCCGGTGATCTCGACCAACTGGTCGGCCAC
>CAMTVF010000130.1:0-6230 GCA_947085115.1 uncultured Opitutaceae bacterium
CGACGCAGGAGGGCAGTGGCTCGACGTTCCGGGTGCTGCTGCCAAGGAGCATCGAAACCAAGCCGACGGAACCGATTGCGACCAATGGCATCGACCTCAAGGGCGCGGGGCGGCGGGTGCTCGTGGTCGATGACGAGGAACCCATACGCGTGGTTCTGGGGGAGATGTTGCGGCGCAGGGGCTTCAAGGTGGTGCCGGCTGCGGATGGCGAGCAGGCCCTTCAGCTGTTTCGTCTCAACCCGAAGGATTACGCGGTGGCGGTGGTGGACATGATGATGCCGCGCATGAACGGCATGACCCTCTTCGGTGAATTGCGCGCGCTTGCGCCGGATTTGCCGGTGATAGGCTGTTCAGGTCTGGTCGCGGCCGTTGACGACGTGTCCGGTCACCCGCTGGACGGCAACGCGCTCCGGTTCGACTCCTTCCTGCGCAAGCCGTTTTCGGAGGAGCAGGTGCTGCTCGCGCTGCGCAACGCCCTGAAGGGTTGAAGAAACGCAAGGCGCGACGAAGGCGCTACCTGCCGGCGCTTCCGCGCCAAAGTCAAAAACTCACGGAACGTTGGTATCAGCGTTGTTTTCTAGATTGATTTCAGTGGGGTCGTTCGTAACCGTCGCGCCTCGGTTTTGGACGCTTAGCTCAGTTGGTTAGAGCACCTGCTTCACACGCAGGGGGTCACTGGTTCGAGTCCAGTAGCGTCCACCATCCGCGAAAACGGGGGAGCGCAGGCTGACAACGGAAGCGATATCTCCCGCAAAAGATGCCCAGCTGGAGCGGTGGTGGTGTGCTATGTTGCCTCACCCCCTGCTTTGCAGGGAGCTGGAACTTCGATTACCCACGTAGCGCAATGCCCGTAGATCCTCAATCCCTCCCGGTCCAGCCAGCGGGCCACGGTGCAACCGGTTTGGGGTCGCGGCTGGCTTCGCCAGACGCAGCCCCCGCGTTGCGGAACGCCGTTGAAGTGGAAATCGTGGACATACCGCGGCTCACCGCCGGGCAGACTTCGTTGCTCAACATGCATTCGCTGCTCAACGTGCTCAATGTGCTGCACGGCGAGCTGACCTTGCTCGGGTATTCGCTGGCGGACGACCCGGAGTTGCTGCGCGCCGCGCTCGACCTCAGTGAGGGGATCAAGGCGGATCTGGTCGATCCCTCCGCGGGTTTGCGTCATGCGGCGGCGCTTCCGGAGACAAGACGCGCAGTCGAGCGCGTGATCGCCGTGGAGCTGGAGCGGCGGCCGGAGAGGGTGCGGAATCCCGAAGTGGGGGAGTCGCTCGCGAATATCCGCTCGGTCTTCAACGTGCTGGAGGTGCGGGCGCGTGAAATCCTCGCCCGGGCGGAAGCGCCGGAGCAGTGGGTTGCTGTGCCCCTCGATGAACTGCGCGCGGACTTCCAGGAGGTCTTCGCGGCGCTAGTAAAGAACAGCCGCGGCCGCTACCGGATCATCTACAACCTCGCGATGCAGGAACGGTCGGACTACTACGTCGATTTCGTGATTGACGGGGAAGACGGGCGGACGATCGCGCTGCCGCCGGTGTTCAAGGATGTCATGCGCGATCTCCTGGCCAACGCGCGCAAATACACCCCCCCCGGAGGCATCATCAACGCCGGCCTCCGGGAGACCGCCGACACGTTGAAGTTTACCGTGCAGGACACGGGCAAGGGCATCCCGGCCGACGAACTGCAAACGGTCATCCATTTCGGTCGGCGCGGGAGCAACGTGGGCGACGTCCGCACGATGGGCGGTGGATTCGGCCTCACGAAAGCCTTTCTCGTCACCAGGCAATTTGGCGGGCGCTTCTGGATTCGCTCCGGACTCGGTGCAGGCACACGCATCCGGATCGAGATCCCGAGGCCTCAGCGTGGCGACGTCGGCTGATACCAAGTCCTTTGTGGTTTGGACCAGTCACCGCATGCAATGGGCTGGGCGCTCGGATTCGGTGTCGACTCATGTCTGTCCGTGGCTTCCGAAAGCATTGTTGCGGCGCGGGTCCGCACCGACTCGCGCGGGAATCACGAATTCATTTCAGGCAGAGTCGCGTGCGTGACCTCGGAGAGAGTGGTCATGCCCAACAGGGCTTTTTTCAAGCCGTCGTAGCGTAACGTGCGGTAGCCTGTGCGGTGGGCCTCGGCCACCAGCTCAGCGGAAGGGGCGCGGCGATTGATCAGTTCCCGCATGGTTTCCGAGACCTCGACGAATTCGTGCAACCCGATCCGGCTGTGAAAACCCGTGCCGTAACACTGGGGGCAGCCGCGCCCGCGATAAAGATTCACGCTGACAGCTGCGGGATTGTGGAAAAATGGCGCCAGCTCCTCGGGGGTCGCCGGATAGGATTCTTTGCACGCTGTGCAAATCCGGCGCACCAGGCGTTGCGATAATACGCCCATGGTGGTCGGTGCCACCAGGTAGGGTTCGACGCCGATTTCGACAAGGCGTGTCACGGCCTGAAGCGAGTTGTTGGCGTGCAGCGTCGTCATGACCAGGTGACCCGTCAGCGCAGCCTCGGTGGCGATGCGCGCCGTTTCGAGATCGCGGATTTCGCCGATAAGGATGACGTCCGGATCCTGCCGCAGGATTGTGCGGAGCACGCGACCGAAGTTGAGACCGATCCCGGCATTCACCTGATGTTGGTTCACGCCGGGGAGACGGATTTCCACCGGGTCCTCAATGGTGACGAGATTGAGGTCGGGACGATTGATCTCGGCCAGGCATGCGTAAAGCGTGGTGGTCTTGCCGCTGCCGGTGGGACCGCAGACAATCACAATGCCGTTGGGAGTGAGAATGACCCGGCGCAGCGCCGAGCGCACCGAATCCGACAATCCAAGCGTGCCCAATCGCAGCGGTCCGCCGGAGACGGGAGAACCGAGCAAGCGGATCACACCTTTCTCGCCGTAAAGACTCGGCAGCGTGGAGGTGCGAAATGCCGGGCGCGTGCCACCGAACTCGATTTCGAAGGCGCCGTCCTGTGGCATCCGCGCCTGCGTGATATCGAGCTTCGAGAGCACCTTGAGCCGGACGAGCAGCCCTTCGTGCACGGCGCGCGGCACGGACAGGATTTCGCACATGTCGCCATCGACGCGGAAGCGCACGCGGGCTTCGTCGGGACCCGGCTCGAGATGGATGTCGGACGCCCGGCGGCGAAATGCCGTCAGCAACAGGCTGTTGAAAAGTTCCTGCACCGCCTCGTTGTGCACCATCTCCTCGGCGTCGCTCGACGTGACAATCTCGCGACCACCGGGCAAGGCGGGCCACCCGGCGCACGTGCGCTCGAGCGAGCGACTCAGGGTGTTTTCGCTGCCGAAGAGCAGGTCGATGATGGCCTGGATTTCGTCGGGGTGGGAGAAGACCGGGCTGATCTCGCGGGAGAGCGCTTTCCTGAGCGAGGCAATCAGGCGTTGGTCGTCGGGCTGCGCCATGCCGACCGTGGCGCTGCCAGCGACGGCGGTGAGCACGAGGGCGTTGGCCTTGCGGGCGACGTTCACGGGCAACTGGATGGCGGTGTCTGATGGCACCTCGATGTTGAATGGATTGACGTAGGTGACGCCCAGTGATTCGGCCCACAATTGACAGAGGCGGACGTGAGAGAGCATGGCGCGGCTCCCGATTTCGCGCAGCAGGCGGAGGGGGTCATCCGCGTGCTGCAGCGCCAGCTGCTCAAGCAGGGGACCGTGACCGGGCAGAATGGGTCGGACGGAGGCCGTGAAACGGGTGATGGCGTTCACTTGGCGGAGCGCGTGGCGTTTCGCTCGGACTTGCGGAAGCGCGCCGAGATTTCGCTTTGTTTCAGCAAGCGTTGACTGCCCGTCTCGGGACTGAAATCCGATTTCGCCTCCGCGAGTGTGGCCTCGAGATCGTAGCGCACATGGAGGGAGGAAATCTGGAGGGGGGCGGGTTTACTGGCCTTTGGGGTTGGGCTCATTGAAGAGTTCGGCGAGGACTTCTTGTAGTTTTGCGAGCAGTTCGTGTGCGGGAAGATCCTTGCGCAGGAAAAACGAGGCGCCGAGGTTGACACATTCTTCGACGATCATCTCTTCTGAAACCGAGGTGAGCATGATGATCGGAGTATCCGGATCGAGTCGCCGAAGCGCGGTCAGCGTTTCGATGCCGTCCATCTTCGGCATATTGATGTCGAGCAGGACGAAATCGGGCCTTCGTTCCTTAAACAGGTCCAGCGCCACCGATCCATCAGACGCCTCGACAACGTCCGCCACCTGGTTCCGACGCAGGATCTCACCAACGAAGCGCCGAAAGTAGGCTTCGTCGTCAATCAGAAGGGCGATGCGGTTCAACATGAGATCGGGGGTCAAGCGCGAGGTGCGCCTGATGGTTCAAAGGTAACAGACAATCCGAGGACGTCGAGCCAAGGAAAAGCGGGCGCAAGCAAGGTGTTTACTCCAATCGGGACAAGACCCGCAGACTGTTGGTATTTTTGCGGGATTGCTGACGAACAGAGGCCGTGCCAATGCATGGCGCATGATTCGTGCAACCTTGTGCGCCAGCTTGCTGGCGGTTTCCGCGACGGCTCAGCCGGTCGATTTGCTCCTGCTCAACGGCAATGTCCACACGCTCGATCCGATTCGTCCCCAGGCCACGGCGGTGGCGGTGCGCGACGGGCGAATTGTCTTTGTCGGTGATGCGGCGCACGCCGAGAAACTGCGAGTTGATGCCGGCCGGGTAATCGACCTTGGCGGGGCTACGGTCGTTCCGGGTCTCAACGATGCCCATATGCACCTCGAGGGCGTCGGCTCGCGCGAGTTGTCCTTTGATCTGGAGGGCACGCTCGGCGTGGCGGATTTGCAGGGGAAACTGGCCGGGCGTGTCGCGCAAACTCCGCCGAAGACTTGGATCGTAGGGCGCGGTTGGATTGAAACGCACTGGCAGCCGGCGGTTTTTCCTGCGCGTCAGGCCTTGGATGCCGTGGCGCCCGATCACCCCGTCCTGTTGGTGCGGGCTGATGGTCACGCGCTGGTCGCCAACTCGCTCGCGTTGCGGCTGGCGGGTGTTGACGCCTCAACTCCGAATCCGAGTGGCGGCGAGATTTTGCGGGACGAAGCCGGCGAGCCAACGGGGATACTTGTCGATACCGCCCAGCGTTACGTGTGGCGGCTGGTGCCGCCTTCGACTGACGAAGAAACCGAGCGCGCGCTCATCGTCGGCGCCGCGCGCGAAGTAAAGCTGGGCTGGACCGCGATTCAGGTCGCCGGGCAGGATTGGGCCACCGCCGAAATGACGCGCCGACTCGTGGCCGAGGGTAAGATCAAACTGCGCATCTTCGATGCCGTGAGCGGGTCGGACGGCAGCGGCGAGAAATTGCTGTCGAGCGGCTTGGTCGTGGGGGAGAGCGCCGGCCGCTACACGCGCCGGGGCGTCAAGCTCTACATGGATGGGGCGCTGGGTTCCCGCGGCGCGGCGTTGCTCGAGCCCTACGCCGACTACGCCTCGATGGGTTTGTTAATGCAAGAGGAGGCGAAATTCGTGCCGTTCCTCATCGCCGCGTTGCGGAGTGGGGTTCAAGTTCAGACCCATGCCATCGGCGATCGGGGCAACCGGGTCGTGCTCGACGCCTACGCCAAGGCGTTCGCGGCCGTGCCGGTGCACGAGCGTGCCGTAGCCGAACCGCGGTGGCGGATCGAACACGCCCAGATCATCCATCCGACCGATGTTCCCCGCTTCGCGACGATGGGAGTGATTGCGTCGATGCAGCCTTCGCATGCGATCGGGGATTTGTTTTTTGCGCCGAGTCGATTGGGCAAGGCGCGTCTCGCGGGCGCGTATGCCTGGCGCTCGTTGCTGGAATCCGGCGCCGTCATCGCGGCTGGTTCGGACGCTCCCGTGGAGCGCGGCGAACCGATGATTGAATTCTACGCGGCCGTCGCGCGACGCTCGCTCGATGGGTTCGCCAACGAGGATTGGCATCTCGACCAGCGCATGACTCGCGAACAGGCCTTGCGCGCGATGACGCTCGATGCGGCCTTTGCCGCTTTCGAAGAAAAAGAGCGCGGCAGCATTGAGGTCGGCAAGTGGGGCGATTTTACCGTGCTTTCCGCCGATATCATGACGATTCCCGAGACCGAAATCCTCAAGGCCCAGTGCCTCTACACGATTGTCGGCGGGGAGGTTTTGCACGAAGCGCGCTTACCGTAAATGGCGAAGCCCGTGGCGGTTAAGCGCACGGGCTTCATGGGTGCAGGGGTTGGATTTGAACCAACGACCTTCAGGTTATGAGCCTGAC
>CAMTVF010000131.1:0-15065 GCA_947085115.1 uncultured Opitutaceae bacterium
AAACGCGGTGCGATCCGCAAAAAATCAGGGATGCTCTCCAGTCGGCAAGCGATCCTGCGGTTGCTCAAGCAGCAGGGGCCGAGCGATTCGGCCACCCTGGCCTCGCAACTGGACATCTCGGCCATGGCCGTCCGCCAACACCTCTACGCCCTCCGCACTCAAAAACTGGTGACCTACCACGAAGAGCAACGCCCCATCGGGCGGCCCGCCAAAATGTGGGGTCTGACGCCGGCCGCCGAGTCTCATTTTCCCAATGCCCATGCGGGCTTGACCGTGAATTTGCTGAACGCGGCCGAACAGACTTTCGGCCCGGAGGGCGTCCAGCGCCTCGTGAACCTAAGCGCCAAACACCAGATCGCGGATTACCGCGCACGCATCCCGGCGCGCGCACCGCTCCCAGCGCGCCTGGGAGCCCTGATTTCAATCCGCAACAAAGAAGGCTTCATGGCTGAAGTGCAGGGCCAGCGTGACGGTTCGTTCCTGCTGATCGAGAATCACTGCCCGATTTGCACCGCAGCCAGCGTGTGCCCCAAGCTATGCGATGCTGAGATGGAAGTCTTCCATGCCGTTCTTGGCGAGGGTGTCACCATCGAGAGAGTGGAGCACATGTTGGCCGGTGCCCGGCGCTGCGTTTACCGCATTCGGACTGGCTAGAGTTGAAGGCCGCCGCCCGGACCACGTCGATACTCGACCGAATCGAGTGCGGCCGTGGCTCTTTCGGACTTCCAGCGTCCTGATTCGAGGACGCGCTTTGGGCCGTCGAGGAAGACGTGGCCCCATGCGAGCCACTGCGACTGTCGGGGTGCGGCCACACGCACAGGGAGGCGACGAAAGCCCGTTCGGTAACCACACCGGCTAGCCGCATGGTCGAAAGCGAACCGTGTCGGTGCGGGTGATGCAGAGTTCAATTGAACAGCCGCGATGCTACCAGCGAATTTCTGTCCAAAGATTTGCCACGGATTTGTCAGCGACCCTGTTTCTGGCTTGTTTTCGCTGCACTTTTCTGCATATTGTTGCTCGTTCTAACTCACTACTAAACAACTCAAGGCACGCACAGCGAAGCTTATCTGTTGTTAGGCCGGCGGCGGTTCGAATCCCTCCCTCTCCGCCATCCTTCGTATCGAAACAAGGCGGATGCCACCGAGAAACGGGTCCGTTAGGTTCCATTGGGCTGCCGACCGCCTAGGACGATCTCCCTAGGCTGATTGAGGGATGCACGCACTTGCGGGAGTGACCGGGAAACAGTGTGATGGCCAACTGGGTCCACCTCACACCGGAGAATTATCCGCCAATGCGACCGACTTTTCGCGAATGTTACTGCCAGCACCATCACCTCGTAGCCAGCGATTTTGAGCAACACGTGTTTCACCGCACGCTGTATCTCCACGTTTGGCCGTTCTTATGGCTTTTGGATCTGATTCCCGACTACTTCACGACCGATCGTGACTTCATCCGGAGCGTGGGGGATTTGCGGAGTCGGCGGGATTTCCAAGGCGAGGCCGCTGAATTTCAAATGAACTATGGGAATCGGGGCTTTCTGCACCGGCGGCTTCGCCTGCGAGTTTCTTGCGCAAAGGTCCGCTGCAAGCTGGTGGAATGCTGGACCGATGGTGACAGCGGCCCGCCGCAAATGCCGGTCAACTGACGCTGATCACCTTGGGGTTGGTGAATTCCCGGATGCCCCACGAACCCAGTTCGCGACCGTGGCCGCTGAGTTTGATCCCGCCAAACGGCAGGGTGGGATGGGAGCGCACAAACTCGTTCACGAACGCATTGCCCGCCTGCAATTCCTCGCGCGCAATTTTTTCACCGCGCCGCCGATTGCCCGTGAAGACCGCCGCGCCCAGCCCGAACGGCGTCGCGTTGGCCAGCCGCAGCGCATCGGCCTGATTTTTCGCAGGCACAATCGCCGCGACCGGGCCAAACAACTCCTCGTCGAAGGCGGGCATGCCCGGTCGCACGCCGGTCAACACCGTCGCGGGATAATAGTAGCCCGCGCCGCAGGATGGTTTGCCGCCGAGCAAAAGGTTGGCGCCGCGGCGCACGCTGCGTCGCACTTGCGCGTGCAACTCGTCGCGCAACTCGGCCCGCGCCAGTGGTCCAAGCTGGATCGTTTGATCGAGCGGATCGCCGCTCTTTCGGGCCGCAAGCCGAGCGACGAACAAGGCCTCAAACTTTGCCCGCACCTTCTCCACGACGATGAACCGTTTGGCCGCAATGCAGCTTTGTCCACTGTTGTAGAGTCGGGACTCCGCGCACAGTTCGGCGGCCTGCTCGAGATCGGCATCTGCCAGAATCACGTAGGCGTCGCTGCCGCCGAGTTCGTAGACGCCGCGCTTCATCGCGGCGCCGGCGAGGGCCGCCACTTTGCGACCGACCTCGGTGCTGCCCGTGAGCGCAAGCATGGCCACGCGCTCATCGCTCACGAGAGTCTCGGCACGCGCACCCCCGAGGACGGCTGTTTGGAATACGCCCGCTGGCATGCCCGCGCGTTCAAGGACTTGTTGGATGGCGAGAGCGCAGCCGGTGACGTTGGAGGCGTGCTTGAGCACCATCGTGTTTCCCGCCATCAAGGCCGGTGCCGCGGCGCGGAATGCCTGCCAGAAGGGGAAGTTCCACGGCATGATGGCGAGCACAACGCCGAGCGGTTGATAGGTGACGTAGCGCTGGGCGGGCGCTCCTTCCGGTCGTTCGTCCGCGAGAAATTTGGTCGCATTGGTCGCGTAAAAATCGCAATTCACCGCGCATTTTTCCACCTCGGCGAGCGCCTGGGCGATCGGCTTGCCCATCTCGGCAGTGATCAGATGCGCGTAGTGCCGCTGATTTTTCCGCAGTTCGCGACCGACGGCCCGCAACAGTCTGGCTCGCGTGGCGAATGAGGTCCGGCGCCACTTCGTGAACGCCTCGGTGGCGCAATTGAGCAATGCATCAACTTGTCGCGGGGTGAGTTCGCGGTAGCTGCGCAGTCGCTTCCCCGTGGCGGGATTGACGGTGACTATGGCCATGCGCTCACGCTCGGGGCGCGGCCGCGAGTTGTCCAATCACATTTGGAACATCAGGGTTCCCGCGTCCTGCTAGTCGCGCAGGTAACTGGCGAGGAGGCCGCGCAGTTTTTCCCGGGCTCGGTAGAGTCTTGCTTCCACGGCCTTGGGCGTGGCATCGACGATCTCAGCGATCTCGGCGTGTGAAAGATCCTGAAAGGTGGAGAGCAAGACAGCTTCGCGCAGATCCTCGGGCAATCCGGTGATAGCCGCGCGGACGGCGACGACAGCCTCCGCGTCGGTTGCTTCATGGCTCGGGTTTCGCGAGATCGAGGGTTCCGGTGCTTCGTCCAGCGTGGTCGTGGGGCGGCGCTTCAAGCGGCGCGCGTGATCGCGGGCCAGATTGAGTGCGATCTGAAACATCCACGTCGAAAACCGGGCACCGGGCCGGTAGCGGGCCCGGTGTTGAAAGATGCGCACGAACGTTTCCTGCGCCAGGTCTAGCGCATCCTGCTCGTTGTGGGTGGAGCGGTAGAGGAAACTGCGCAGGGGCAACTGCCAGCGTCCCATCAAATGGTTCAACGCGACGTCCTCCCCGCGTTGCAACGCAAGCATGGACTCTTCGTCAGTTGCTTCGGCGCCGGGCTTCATTTCAGGTCGAAGGGACCTTGATGCCCGTGGCGGGAAATTTTGGGCTCCACGAGTTTGAGGAAGCGTCGGCCCTGATCGGAATCCATCAGCGCGGCGATCTCTCGCACATGTTGCAAAGTGGCGTCGGAGCACACTCGCTCCAACCGCAGGATGTCGGCCCTTAATTGCGGATCATCCGGCTTGGCCGCAAGTCGCTCGCGCGCATCGACGATTTGCGCACAGTGATCGGAGCAGACGGGCATGTAGTCGTATTGCAGCTTTTCGATTGCCGTCGCCTGGGTCGGGGAGAGCGCGAACTCACGTTTTAACCACGCCATTTGATCTTCACTCGGTGCCGGGGCGGGCCAGAGCAGGCGTGTGAGCGCATAGGAGGCGGCTCCGATTGCCAGGACGACGACCAGCAGGAGCGCACAGCGCTTCATGGGTGATGCTCGGCGTGACCGGTGATCTGCACGGGATCGATCGTGCGGACGTAATAAGCCGCCATGAGTTCGGTGTGGTCTCGTTTGACCTCAGCCCGGGCGGCGCCCATGCCGAGGAGGAGCGCGACAGAAGCGGCGAGGGGCAGGGCCCAGCGGAAGGCAATCACGATGCGTTGATCGCGCCGAGCAGCGTCGATGCGAGCCCACACTCCGGCGGAAAACCCGGGAGTGATGGCCGGATCATGGCTCCAGCGGCGGAGCAGAGTGGTGAGGGGGTCGATGGGCATCATGTCCGGTGTTACGTTGGGCCAAGAAAAACCCCTCGGCAAATTACTTCGCGGAGGGGTCGAAAAGAAGGGGAGGTGCTTCGATAGGCCGTGGGACCTATTTCTTGACGGGGTAGGGCGGGGGCGGGGGGATCTCGCGACGGTTGGTCTTCAACTCGGTGAGGATATGGGTAATCGCGGCATCGAGCTGCTGGTCCTCACCGTGAAACTCCTTCCACGGGTCGTTGTCGACGAAGATGTCAGGGCTGACGCCCTCGCCCTCCATGATCCACTGCTTGCCGTCGGCGCTGTAGCCGTTGGCGAATTCAGGCCGGTTGAGCGAGCCACCGTCAACAATCGGCAGGGTGCCGCGGATGCCCACGACGCCACCCCAACTGCGCTTGCCGATGATCTTGCCGAGGCCCATCGCGCGGAAGCGATAGGCGAAGATATCGCCGTCGGAGGCGGAGAATTCATTCAGGAGGAGCACTTTGGGGCCCACGTGTTGGCTGGCCGGATTGGCGTTGGGCTGGCCGTTTCGACCGATGGAGACAAAGAGCAGATCGCGGTTGAGGCGTTCGGCGATTTGCGGCGAGACATTGCCGCCGCCGTTGCCGCGGTTGTCGATGATCAATGCCTTCTTGCCGAGCTGCGGATAGTAGTGCTTCACAAACTCATTGAGACCGCCGGCCCCCATGTCCGGGATGTGAATGTAACCGACCTCGCCGTTCGTCTTCTGGGAGACGTAGTCGATGTTCCTTTGCACCCAGTTGTAGTAATAGAGCGATTGCTCGTCCGCGATCGGCACGACGACCACATCGCGCGCGCCTTCATCGGCGGGCTTCGCATTGACGCGCAGGGTGACCTGCTTGCCGACCGTGCCGACCAAGGCGGCGTGGAGCGAAGACAGCGCGCTGGCGGGCTGGCCGTTGACGGCGACAATGTAGTCGCCCTCTTTCACATCGACGCCGATTTCGGTGAGCGGCGAACGGGCATCGGTGCCCCAGTTCTGGCCGCGCAGGATGCGGTCAATGCGGTAGGCGCGGGACTGCGCGTCGCGGGAGAACTCGGCACCGAGGAGACCCACCTGCACGCGCGGGGCCTCGTTATTGCGTTCGCCCCCGCCGACGTAGGCGTGGCCGACGTTCAATTCGCCGATGAGTTCGCCGATGACATAGGTGAGATCATTGCGATGCTTCACCGACGGAAGGAGCGTGGCGTAACGTTGCTTCATCGCGGGCCAGTCCACGCCGTGCATGTTGGGGGCGTAGAAAAAGTCCCGCATCTGGCGCCAGCTCTCATTGTAAATCTGGTTCCATTCGGCGGCCCGATCGAGATTCATCTCCAGATTGGCGAAGTTCAGCTTCTCCTTGATATCCAACTTGGCGCTGGGGAGATCGATGATCGCGTAGTCGCGCTGCTGGCGGACGAGCATCTTCTTCCGGTCGGCCGTGATTTCGAAACCGTTGATCGTGCCGAGCTCGGTTTCCTTGAGATCCTTCAGGTTGTAAACGAAGAGGGTGCCGCCGGCTTGGCCGCCGGGACCGCCGCCGAATCCACCGGTGGTGCGCAGATAGAAGACCTTGTCCCCGACCATCGCGATCGTGGGATATGAGGCCGCGGTAACCGGCAAAGAGATTGTGCGGTCCACGAGGCCGTCGACATCCACCTTTACCGTCACCGCCTTCTTCTTGGCGTCCTTTTTGTCGCTGGCAGCGGAGGAGTCTTTTTTCTCCGTTGCCGCGGCGTCGGCAACTGCGGCGGGCTTGCCCTCGCCGCTCTTGGCGTCGGCTTCCTTGGGGTCGCCGGATTTCGCTGCCGGCTTTTCGTCGTCCTTGGCGATTTCGACTTCGTCGCTTTTCGGTGCAAACGGGGACTTTGTGTCCTTGGCCAGTGCGACGAGGTAAACGCGTTCCCAGTCACGATAGATGTGGTTGAACTCGGTGAGGCTGTAGGTTGGCGAGAAATCGCGACCGGAGGCGAAGAGCAGCCACTTGCCATCGTCGCTGAAGGTGGCGCCGCGCGCGGAAAACCAGCCGTCGGTCACGTCGGTCGTGGTCTTGTGCTCGAGGTCGTAGAGTTTGATTTTGCCGTAGCTGTCGTGTTGGGGCGAAGCGTAGGCGATCCATTTGCTGTCGGGTGCCCAATCATAATTGGTGATTTCGCCGGTCGGGTTTTTTTCGATCAGGGTGACCTCCTTTGATTCCACGTCGACGAAACGCAGGCGCTGTTCGCGATCGCCCCAAGCGAGCTTCTTGCTGTCGGGCGACCAGGCCGGAGCGTAGAAATAGGTGTCGGCGTTCTGGGTAATCTGCACGGGTGCGCCGCGGCCGTCCTGCGGGCGCATCCAAATCTCGTTCTCGCCGGTGCTGTCGGACACGTAGGCAATCCAGCGACCGTCCGGGGACCAGATGGCGTCGCGTTCGTGCACGCCGGGGGTGTTGGAGAGATTGCGCACCGCACCGTTCTTGGCGGGCACGGTGAACGTTTCGCCGCGGGCCGTCACGACGGCGCGCTTGCCATCGGGCGCTGGGTTCACACCGGCGACCAGTTTCGAAACGTTCGTGATGCCGCCGCGGGCGATAGCGAGATCCTCTTTGATGATGACCGGCACCTGGCGCGCCTTTTCGGTCTTGAGGTCAAAGTGCCAGATCCGGCCGGCCTGCTCGAAGACGATGCCGCCCTTGCCAAGCGAGGGGAATTTGACGTCGAAATCGGCATAGGTGGTGTGCTGCGCAGTCTTCTTCGACGCGAGGTCGTAGGAGTAAAGGTTCATGTTCCCGCCGCGATCGGAGAGGAAATAGACCTTACCGTTCGGCGCCCACATCGGGATGATGTCCTGCGCGGGGTTGTTGGTGATGTTTTCCAATGCGCCCGTCTTGAAATCGAAAATCCACACGTCGTCGGCCATGCCGCCGCGGTAGCGTTTCCACGTTCGGAATTCGCGGAAGACCCGGTTGTAGGCCATCTTGGTGTCGTCGGGCGAGAAACTCATGAAGCCACCGCGCGGCACCGGCAATTGCTGCGGGATTTCACCGTCGAGACCGACGGTGTAGAGTTGGCCGAGAAAGGCATTCGGGTCGCGCCAGCGGGAACGGAAGGCGATCTCGTTCGACCGATTCTTCCACGCCATGACGATGTTGTTGGGTCCCATGCGATCGCTGAGGTCATCGCGCCCCAGCGTGGCGGTGTGGGACAACCGGCGCGGTGTGCCGCCCTCCGCAGGCATCAAGTAGACTTCGGTGTTGCCGTCGTATTGGGCGGTGAAGGCGAGTTGCGAGCCGTCCGCCGAGAAGCGCGGGAACACCGCCCAACCCGGAGCGTCGGTGAGTCGGCGCGCCACGCCGCCATCCATGCCGACCGTGTAAAGCTGACCGGTGTAGCTGAAGACAATTCGGGAGCCGTTGGTGGCGGGGAAGCGAAGCAGACGTGTCTGCTCGGCTGAATTTTGGGCGAAGAGGCCGCCGGCGCCCAGCGCCAGCGCAATGGTAAGACAGGGTAGCAGCTTCATGGGAATGGAGCCGCAAGGATTGCGGGCGTGGCGCGGGACGCAAACCGTTTACCGCCGAAATGCTTGCTCGCGTGATGGGCGGTGAATCAGACGCGTTATGCGGCGAACCGGCGGGGCATCCGGCGTTTTTTGTTTGCCCGGCGCAGGATAGTCTTTCTGATGCGCGATGTCTGGCGCGAACTCGCTCGCGACCGGGCACTGACATGACTCCTCGTTTCCCACCCTCGATTCCGAGGCTGCATCGCGCCGCGAACAGCACTCCGCCTGTCCCGGCCGGCTGTCCGCAGGTTTTTCCCCGCGAGAAAACTGCGGAGGCGGCATGGAGAGCATCCTGAATTTTTCCCGCGCCCGAAAGGCCGGGCGCCCGCTGGTGATGGTGACGGCCTACGATGCGTTGATGGCGCGGCTGCTGGCGGAGGCCGAGGTCGATGCGCTGCTCGTGGGCGACAGCGCGGCGATGGTCGTGCACGGCCACCCCTCGACGATCAACGCCACGGTCGAGATGATGTGCGCGCACACGGCGGCGGCGCGGCGCGGCGCACCACACAAACTCATCGTCGCCGACATGCCGTTCCTCACCGCACGACGCGGCATGGTCGCCGCCACCGAAGCCGCCGGCGCACTCATGCAGGCGGGAGCGACGGCGGTGAAGATCGAGGGCTTGGCCGGGCAGGAGGAAATCATCGCGCACTTGGTCGGCAGCGGAATCCCGGTCATGGGACACCTCGGCCTCACGCCGCAGGCGGTGCATCAACTGGGCGGACATCGCGTGCAGGGGCGCACGCCGGATGCGGCCGCCCGCCTCGAGTCCGAGGCGCAACGGCTGGAGGAACTGGGGGCGTTCGCGGTCGTTCTCGAGTGTGTGCCGGCGGCGGTGGCGCGGGCGATCACTGCGTGTCTTGCGATCCCGACCATCGGGATCGGCGCCGGCCCGGATACTTCCGGACAGGTGCTCGTGCTCACCGATCTGCTCGGGCTCGACAGGGAATTCCGACCGGGCTTCGCGCGCCGTTACCTTGCGGGCCACGATCTGGTGCTGGGCGCGGTGAATGCCTTCGCGCGCGACGTGCGCGCGGCGAAATTTCCCGCGCCCGAGGAGGTGCCGGCATGATCCCGGTTTGCCGGACGCTGGCGGAATGGCGCGCGGTGCGGCACGGCGCCGGTTTCACCGGCTCCGTCGGCTTTGTGCCGACGATGGGGGCGCTGCATTCCGGCCATCGCGCCCTGCTGGAGCGCGCGCGGGCGGAGAATGACCGCGTGGTGCTCAGCATTTTTGTCAACCCGACGCAGTTCGACCACCCCGACGACCTGGCCCGCTACCCGCAGACGCTGGAGGCCGATGTAGCCTTGGCCGGGGGGCTCGCCGACGCCGTGCTGGCGCCGTCGGCCGCTGAGATGTATCCGGACGACTATCGATACCGGGTGACGGAGACGGAGCTCAGCCAGCGGGGCGAGGGGGCGCATCGTCCCGGCCATTTCGACGGCGTGCTCACGGTCGTCCTCAAGCTCCTCAATCTCGTGGCGCCGCACCGCGCCTATTTTGGGGAGAAGGACTGGCAACAACTCCAACTGGTGCGCGGCATGGCGCACGCCCTGCATCTGCCGCTGGAGATCATCGCGTGCCCGACGGTGCGCGCCGCGGACGGCCTCGCGCTGAGTTCGCGCAACTCCCGGCTTTCCCCCGAAGGACGCGTTCACGCGGCCCTGTTCCCGCGCGCACTCCGGTCATCGCCCTCGGCGGACGCAGCGGCGGCTGCGCTCCGGGCGGGCGGCTTCACGGTGGACTACGTGGAGGATCACGACGGTGTGCGTCTCGGCGCGGTGCGCCTCGAAGGCGTGCGACTCATCGACAATGTCCGGCTCTAATCTCCTCTTCATCCTCTCCGGGTCGATCGCCTGCGCCAAGGCGTGCGACGCGATTTCACTTCTGGTGCAAGCCGGACACCGGGTCCGTGTCGTGGCCACGGTGTCGGCGCTCCGCTTCGTCGGGGCGCCGACCCTCGAGGGCCTGACCGGCTCCGCCGTGCTCAGCGACATGTTCGCGCCCGGAGCGGCGCTCGAGCACATCGAGCTGACGCGCTGGGCCGACGCCGTCGTGCTCTGCCCGGCGACCGCCAGCACGATCAACCGCCTCGCGGCCGGCCTGGCGGACGATCTGGTCGGCGCGCTTTTCCTGGCCCATGACCGCACCAAGCCGTGGCTTGTCGTCCCCGCGATGAACCCGGCGATGTGGGCGCACCCCGCGACGCAATCATCGGCCGACAGGCTTTCCGAATGGGGCGTGCGCGTGCTGCCCGTGGCATCGGGCCGGACTGCGTGCGGCGAGGAGGGCGAGGGCCGGATGATCGAACCCGGCCGGATCGCCCTGGAAGTCGAGGGCGCCGTTGCCCGGCCTGCGCGACGGCTGCGCGTCTTGATCACGAGCGGCGGCACGGTCGAGCCAATCGACAGGGTCCGCGTGCTCGGCAACACCAGCACCGGTGCCACCGGTGCGGGCCTGGCCCGGCATTTCGCGCGGTGCGGACACGACGTGCTGCTCCTGCGCGCGCGGACCGCCGTGCGCGCCGCCGACGGCCTGCGCGAGGAGACCTTCGGCACATTTGCGGAACTCGACGCCGCCCTCACGCGAATCCTCGCCGGGGAGGGGTTCGACGCCGTCATCCACGCCGCCGCCGTGGGCGACTTCAGCATCGCGGCCGTGGAGATTGACGGTGTGGCGCCGGTGGCGGGCGCGGCCAAGATTCCTTCCGACGCCGCGCCGGTGCTGCGCTTGCGCCCGAATCCAAAGTTGCTCGACACGCTGCGCGCGCGCAGTCGCAACCCGCGCGTGGCCCTCGTCGCATTCAAGCTCACGCACGGAGCCGCGCCGGCGGACGCGGCTGCGGCCGTGGCGCCGTTGTTCGCGCGCGCGGGCGTGGATTTTGTCGTGCACAACGACCTTGCCGTCCGCATCGACGCGGAGGATTTCCCCGCGAGCGTCTGGCGGCGCGACGCGGCCGGGCCCGTTCCCTGTCCGACGCGGCACGCGCTGGCGGCAACCCTGGAACGCCTGCTTGCGGCGGGCCCCGGCGCCGGTGCAGGCTCAACCTGAATTCATCCCATGCTCCTCTGTCTCGACATCGGCAACAGCCAGATCCACGGCGGCGTCTTCGACGGCGACCGCCTGTGCTGCCAGTTTCGCAAGTCCACCCATCCGCTCGGCTCGTCGGACGAGCTGGGCGTGTTCTTCCTCGCCGTGCTGCGTGCGAATGGCATCGACCCGGCCGCCGTCGGGCGCGTGGCGATCTGCTCGGTGGTGCCCGCCGCGGCCTACTCGCTGCGCAGCGCCGTCCTGAAGTATTTTGAGCGCGAGCCGTTCGTGCTGCAGGCCGGGGTGAAGACGGGGCTCAAGGTTCGCTACCGCAATCCTCACGAAGTGGGGGCGGACCGCATCGCCAACGCGATCGCGGCCACGCACCGGCATCCCGGTTGCGACCTCGTGGTCGTGGATTGCGGCACGGCGACCACGTTCGATGTTGTTTCGGCGGCGGGCGATTACCTCGGCGGCGCGATCATGCCCGGAGTCGGGATTTCGGCCGAGACGCTGGCCAGCCACACCGCGAAGCTGCCGCGCGTGGAGATCACGCGGCCGGAAACCGCCCTGGGCCGCAGCACGGCGGAGAGCATCCAAGCCGGACTCTTTCACGGCCACATCGGCGCCATCCGGCAGATCGTCAGCGCGCTGACGAAGGACGCCTTCGCCGGCGCGCGGCCGCGCGTGGTGGGCACCGGTGGATTTGCCCGGATGTTTGCCGACGAGGAGTTGTTCGACGAGGTGGTGCCGGAGCTGGTGCTCCTCGGCCTGAAGCGCGCCGAGGAGATGAATCGCGACGCGGGTGCGGCGAAACCGTAAGAGGGCCCTCAGGCGCGCGTCACGCGACTGGAATCCCGGCCCCACGGCGAACCTTAAGACTGCGGTAATTTTCCCGGGACTGCTCCGAGTATCTTCGCCATTGGTGCGCGGCACGTTCGCCGTCGCGTTACACCGACTCGAGGAGCTTGTTCAGGCGAGCGACCATGCGCGAGGGGTCCTCGAGCAGGCCGGCGGCGATGAGCGCGTTGTCGAGCAACTGCTCGGCGACGAGTTCGGCTTTGTCGGCGTCCGTCGTGCGCATCGTGGCGAGCTTCTTGATGACCGCATGCCGGGGATTGATCTCGAGGTTCACCTTGATCGGCTCGTCGGCCTCGCCCGGTTTCTTCATCGCCTTCATCATGCGGCGCATCTGCGACGACATGAACTTGTCGGCGCTGGTGGCGAGGGCGGGGGAGCCAACGAGTCGGTCGCTGGACTTCACGTCGGAGACCTGGGCGCCGAGCTTTTCCTTGAGCCAAGCGGCGAGTTCCTTCGTGTCGCGCTCGCTCAGGGCTTCGCCGGCTTGCGGGGCGTCGTCGAGTTTTACGTCGGAGTGGTCGGCCGAGAGGAATTTCTTCCCGTCAAACTCGCGCACGTTGTTGAAGACGTATTCGTCCACCGCCTCGAAGCAATAAAGCACCTCGAGGTTGCGCGCCTTGAAACCCTCGAGATACGGGCCGGACTCGATCGCGGCGCGGTTCGGCGCGACGAGGTAATAGATTTCCCTTTGGCCGTCCTTCATCCGCGAGACGTAGTCGGCGAGCGTCGTGGTTTTGCCCGCTTCGCTGAGCGACGACTCGAAGCGGAGCAACTTGACGAGTTGGTCCTTGTGCGTGAAGTCGAGCGCGGCGCCCTCCTTCAGGAAGACCCCGAACTGGGCGTAGAATTCCTGGAACGCATCGAGGCGCTGCGTGGCCTCCTCCTCGAGCAACTTGAGGAAGCGCTTGGTGATGACCTTGCCCAGTTTGTCCAGCAGCGCCTTGTCCTGCATCGTCTCGCGCGAGATGTTGAGAGGGAGGTCTTCGCTGTCGATGACACCCTTGAGGAAACGCAGCCACTCGGGCAGCAAATCCTTCGGGCGCGCATCGATGAGCACCTTGCGGCAATAGAGCGCGACCGAGGCCTCAAGCCGGTCGAAGCCGAGGCGTTCAGTGTTTTCCTGCGGAACAAAGACCAGCGCGTTGATCGAGAGCGGGGCGTCGGCGGAAAAATGCAACCGGTAGCGCGGTTCGTCGTGGGCGTGGGACTGGAATTTGTAGAACTCCGTGTATTCCTCCTCCTTGATCTCGGCCTTGCTGCGCAGCCACAAGGCTTGGACGTTGGCGAGCTTGTTGCCGTTGAGGGTGATGGGGAAACCGACGAAGGAGCTGTAGCGGGTGAGGATTTCCTTCAACTTCCACTCCTTCGCGTAATCGGCGCAATCGTCCTTCAATTCGACGACGATTTTGCAACCGCGGCGTTGATCCTCGACCTCTTCGATTTCGTAGCTGCCGGAGCCGTCGCTGGTCCAGAGCAGGCCCGGTTCGTCTTTCTTCCACGAGTGCGTGTAAACGCGAACGCGCTGGGCGACCATGAACGCGCTGTAGAAACCGACGCCGAACTGGCCGATGAGGTTGCTGTTCTTGGCGCCGTCTTCACCGATCGCCTTGAGGAAGGCCTTGGAACCGGAGTGGGCGATGGTGCCGAGATTCTCGATCAGCTCGGCGCGGGTCATGCCCAGGCCGAAGTCCTGAATCGTGATGGTCTTGGCCGCCTCGTCGCTGGTTATCGAGATTTCAAGCGCCTGCGCTTCGTCATGGATTTCCTTCTCCGTGAGCTGCAGGTGGCGCAGTTTTTCTAGAGCGTCGGAAGCGTTGGAGACCAGCTCACGCACGAAGATTTCCTTTTCCGTGTAGAGCGAGTGGATGACGATATCGAGCAGTTGCTTGATCTCGGCTTGGAACTCGAATTTTTGCGGTGCGGTGGTGGACATGGTGGAAGTGGGACGGGGAAAATGACCTGATGCGGATAGATGAAGAGCCCAGTAGTTTAGCGAGTTCGGCGAAAAATCAAGCCACTGGGCTGTTTTCCTGCCTGCGAAGCCCCTTTTTCTCGGGGGCCGGGGCGCCAAAGACCCGGGCGCACGCCTGTAGAACGGAAATTCGGCTCAATTGACTGCGTCTGTTGACAATTTCGGCCGCCTGTCCACCCGCCGATAGGGAGCCGCAAAAAAACGCCGGGGCTCAAGGCGAGCCGTCCGGCGCTTTGAAAACAGGGCGGCTCTAGCCCCAATACTGTTCACTTGATGAGGAGCAGATTTTCACCGGGAATGGGTGGGAGGGGAATGGACGTTGCCGCGTCGCAAGGCGTAGCCGGACATCTTGCGTTTAACGCCGCGGGGAATGCGCCGGCTGCGGCTGCTTGCGCACCGTCCCCGGCACCATCGACGTCACCGGCCTCGCCCCCGCCGCCGCCACCGTCACGGTCAACGGCTCCTCGACCGGCGTCACCCGGCACGGCGACTGGTATTTCAGGGGCTTCGGCGTCACCAACACCTCCACCGCCGTCTGGCAGTCGCTGACCATCGCCAGTTCCCTCGGCGGCTCCGCCACCCGCTTCAGTTTCGTGCCCCTGACGCCCGAGGTCATGGCCCACGACCCCGACGGCAACTTGACCTCCGATGGCCGCTGGGATTACACCTGCGACGCCGAGAACCGGCTCCTCGCCATGCAAACCCGCTCCACCGTTCTTGGCCCCATCCCCAACACCGCCGCCCGGCGGCTGGAGTTCAAGAACGATTACCTCGGCCGCCGCGTCCAGAAGACCGTCCGCGCCGGCTGGAACGGCAGCAGCTTCACCAGCGTCCTCTCCGACACCAGGAGCCTCTACCACGGCTGGAATCTCATCCATGAGTATGACGCCCTGAACAGCCTCGCCCTGGTCCGTCGCTACATCTGGGGCCTCGACTGGTCCGGCACGCTTCAGGGCGCCGGCGCCGGCGGCGGACTCCTGGCGAGCCAGGACCCCGCCGTGGGGCAGTGGTTTTCCCCCGCTTACGACGGCAACGGCAACGTCATGGCCCTGCTCAACCGCAGCGACGGCACGGTCGCCGCCGCCTATGAATACGACGCCTTCGGCAACACGCTCCGGGCCACCGGCACCGCCGCCGCAACGAACAACCCCTTCCGCTTCTCCACCAAATACACCGACACCGAGACCGGCCTCATCTACTACGGCCTCAGATATTACAGCCCCGGCCTGGGCCGGTTCATCAACCGCGACCCCATCGAGGAACAGGGCGGCATGAACCTCTACGCGTTCGTCGGCAACAACGGGGTGAATAGCTACGATTACTTGGGGATG
>CAMTVF010000132.1:0-4761 GCA_947085115.1 uncultured Opitutaceae bacterium
ATGAAATTCTCTTCACCAAAAATCTCATCCATCATGAGCCGCAGATTGTGCACCTCGTGGTCGTCGATGGAGACGAAAATTACTCCGTCCTCGCGCAGGAGATTGCGAGCGAGAAAGAGTCGGGGATACATCATCGTCAGCCAGCGCGAGTGATAGCGGCCGCTAGTGTTCACGTTGGTCGTCAGCTTCACCCCTTCTTCGTTGGCCTGACGCGTGAATTGGAGGTAGCTGTTGAGGCCCTCGGCGTAGTCGTCGGGATAAATGAAGTCACCACCCGTGTTGTAGGGCGGGTCGATATAGATGAGTTTCACCTTCCCGTGGTAGGCGTGCTGGAGCACCTTCAGAACTTCGAGATTGTCGCCCTCGATGATGACATTACCAGTGGTGTCCCATTTCTCCGATTCGGACTGCGCCGGCAGCAAGGTGGCTGTGGTTTGCTGGCGCAGCGTCTTCAGGGCGTCGCTCTTGCCGGCCCAGGACAGACCGTAGCGCTCGGGGCCGGTGGCCGCGTGCTCGCCCATGAGAGCCCGCAATTTCTCCAAGTCCATCCGGCCGTCGGTCACGGCCATCGGGAAAAGCGCCTTCAATTCCTCATAGCGCGGCGCCAGCGGATCCTCCGAAGCCAGGGGCAGACGGAGGGGAGCTGCGCTGACAGTCGAAGGCGATGGAGCTGCGCCGTGCTGTGAACTTTTCGGCATTGGACGCCCCCACTTCGCACTACCGTTGTGAAGGTGTAAAGCCTTCACTATCTTTGTATGGGTGTTTGGCGATTCAGACTCCGGCTATTGTCGTTCGTGGCAAACGACATGGCGAATCGCCTGCTGGCGCGAATCAGACAACTCCGAGAGGCCAAGGGCCTGACCCAGGAGGCTTTCGCCGAGAAAGCGGGACTCGCCTACAAGTATTACCAGCACGTCGAGGCCGGCCGGAGACGCGACATCCGCCTGTCCACACTGGGAAAGCTGGCCAAGGCCCTCGATCTGGAGCCCTGGGAATTACTCAACTTCGATCTCACGCCCCCGGCCGTGACAGAGGATCCAGCGGAACACGGGCTCCACCGGAGTTCTGGCAAGGGTGCCCGCAAGTCGCGCAAACGCCGATCCGGCTAAAAGGAGCCTGAGGTTCCCAACCTCGATGGTTGCACCAGGCTCGCGATGACAGGGCCAACTGTATTGCTGCCCGACCTTCCCCCGGTTGACACCGTCGCCCCCACGGCGCATAGTCCCGACGTGAGCAAGAAGCCGCACAAAGTCGAGGAATCCGCCGCCCCCTACACCGCCAAGAAGCCGGTGAAAGCGGAGGCGCGCGCATCTGTGACGAGCAAGGACGGCCAAGTCCGCTATATCGACCCCGAGACTGCTCGTAAGCTGACCAAGGATATCTTGGACAAGCACCACGACCTTTTCCGCAAGCTGGCCCAGTAGCGCAAGGGTGCACGTGCACGGCGCCCCCTTGGTATATGAATGATCCAGTCTTCATTTCCCGTGCGGTCGTAATGGACATCCACCATGCCTCGCTTGAGCGCCATGGCGGCATCGACGGTCTGCGCGAACCCGGGCTACTGGACTCCGCGCTGATGCAGCCGGAGGCGGCTTACTACTATGGTCAAGGCGACTTGGCCTCCATCGCCGCTTCTTACGCCTTTCATATCGCCCAAAACCAGCCCTTCCTTGATGGCAACAAGCGCACGGCGCTGGGATCTGCCCTGCTCTTCCTGAAGGCCAACGGTGTTGACGTGGACAAATATGACGATGCCCAGCTCTACGACGCCATGATCGCCATCGCGGAAAAACGCCTCGACAAGGCTGGGTTGGCTGCGGTGTTCCGTTCTCAATTGTCATCGTAAACTTGCGACCCTTTCCACTCTCCTTCTCACTTCTTGTCTCGCCGAAGCTCGCCAGAGCGTAGGCGGATCACTTCATGCGTCTCCTCCGCCATCTCACCTCGAATGGCCCGGCCCATGCCGCGCTCCAACCCGACGGCACCGCCCGCGTCATCACCGGCGACATCCTCGGCGACTGGCGAGTCACCGCTCAGGTGGTGCAACCTGTCAAGCGGCTCGCGCCCATCGCCCCCACCACGATCATCTGCATCGGCCTCAACTACGCGAAGCACGCCGCCGAGGGCGGCAAGTCGCCACCGGAGCGTCCGGTCTGGTTCATGAAGCTGCCCGGCACCGTGCAACACCCCGGTGACCCGATCCGGCTGCCGGCGAAACAGCCCAGCGCCAAGGTGGATTATGAAGCCGAGCTGGCGATCGTGCTCGGCCGCACCGCCCGCAACGTCTCCCGCGCCGACGCCTTCGACTACATCCTCGGTTACACGTGCGCCAACGACGTCAGCGCCCGCGACTGGCAACGCGACTGGGGCGGCGGCCAATGGAACCACGCCAAAAGTTTCGATACCTTTTGCCCGCTCGGTCCCGTGCTCGTGACGCCGGATGAAATTCCCAATCCCAACGCCCTGCGGATTCGCTCGCTGCTCAACGGCACCGTGATGCAGGACTCAAACACCGCCGACATGATCTTCGACGTGCCCGCGATCATCGAGTTTCTCACGGCCGACAAAACACTTCCCGCCGGCACCCTGATTCTCACCGGCACGCCCGAAGGCGTGGGTTTCGCCCGCAAACCTCCGGTCTGGCTGCAACCGGGCGATACGATCGCCGTCGAAATCGAGGGCATCGGGACGCTCAGCAATCCGGTGAGTGGCGAACTGGAGTGCGACTTCAAACGGGACGGCGGAGCGGCTCGCTCCCTCTCGGCGCACCACCAGATGGAATAACAGCATCATAAGAAATAATACTTCTGATTAGTTTCTGATATAAGAAACCTTACAAAACCTTGACCTGCATCAAGAAAACATCCTGTCATTCTTGACCAACTAGGGCGATTTTTGCAATTTTTACGCACCGCTGATGAACTCCGGAATCAATCGCAAACACGGCTTTTTGGCACTCGCCCTCGCGAGTTTGATCGGCCTCTTTGCCGGTCTCGGAACCCACACCTTCACCTACGCGCACGGGCTGTCCTATTTTTCAAACGATCCGCAGGCCTGCGTTAATTGTCACGTCATGCGCGAGCATTACGACGGCTGGCTCAAATCCTCGCATCAAGCCGTCGCCACCTGCAACGACTGCCACACGCCAAAGGGCTTCATCGCGAAATATTTCAGCAAGGCCGAAAACGGTTTCTGGCACTCCAAGGGCTTCACCCTGCAGGACTATCACGAACCGATCATGATCCGACCGGTCAATGCCGCCGTGCTCCAGGCAAATTGCGTCTCCTGTCACCAGAAAATTGTCGACGGCATCAACACCCACGCTGGCGATGCGCGTAAGATGCTCGATTGCGTGCACTGTCACCGCGATGTCGGCCACGGCCCCGTGCGCTAACCTTATTACAACCTCCCATCCTCCCTGATTTTCGTCATGAAAAACTCCCGAATCACCAACTCTCGCGGCCTCACGACCATCGGCTACCTGGGGCTCATCGCCGTGTTCGCTGCGGCTACCTTTGGCGTCCTGTTTCTCTACCAGAACATAGTCGCCCGCAAAGCCGAGGCGACCAAGGACGTCTTCCGCGTCGTCGAAGTCGATGATAACACCATCGACCCCGCGATCTGGGCCAAGAACTACCCGCGCCAATACGATTCCTACCGGCGCACGGTGGACACCGAGCGCACCACCCACGGCGGCAGCGACGGTTTCCAACGCCTTGAAGAGTTTCCGATGTATCGCGTCCTCTTCGCCGGCTTTCCCTTCGCCGCCGACTACCGCGAGGATCGCGGCCACGCCTACATGCTCTCGGACACCGACAAGACCGCCCGCGTGAGCCAATTCAAGCAGACCGGCGCCTGCTACCACTGCCACTCCTCTGTGATTCCGGCCTACATCGAGCTCGGCATCAAGGCGGGCGTGCCCGCCGGACCCGAGCACCGTGAGGCCCAGATCCAGAAAGGCTTCGAGGAAATGTGTCCGATGCCCATCGCCGACGCCCGCAAGCTCGTCTCCCACCCGGTCAGTTGCATTGATTGCCATGATGCCAAAACCATGAATCTTCGCGTGAGCCACCCCGCGTTCATCAACGGCATTCGCGCCCTCGCCAAGTCCGACCACCCCGTGCCACACCTCCCCAGCATCGAACGCTGGCGCAAGGAAGGCCGCGCAAAGGAATATCAGCCCAACATCGACGCCTCCCGCCAGGAGATGCGCTCGCTGGTCTGCGCGCAGTGCCATGTCGAATACTACTTCAAGGGCAAGGAGAGGCTCGTCACCTTCCCCTGGGACAAGGGCCTGCGTGTGGAGCAGATGGAAGCCCACTACGATGAGATCGGCCATCAGGACTGGAAACATGCCGAAAGCGGCGCGCGGATGCTCAAGTCCCAGCACCCTGAGTTTGAAATGTGGAGCGAGGGCATCCACGCACGCAGCGGTGTCTCCTGCGCCGACTGCCACATGCCCTACCAGCGCGAAGGAGCGATCAAGGTCAGCAACCACCACGTCCGCTCGCCGCTCCTCGACGTCGCCTCCTCCTGCCAGACCTGCCACCGCGTGTCAGAAAAAGAGATTTTGGACCGCGCGCATATTATCCAGAATCGCAACGCCAAGCTTCTCACCCGAGCCGAGGAAGCCACCGTTGAGTTGATTCACGCCATCAGCGCCGCCGCCAAGGCCGGCGCCACCGACGACCAGTTGAAGGTCGCCCGCGACCTGCATCGCAAGGCGCAGTGGCGCCTCGATCACGTCGCCGCCGAAAACTC
>CAMTVF010000133.1:0-15890 GCA_947085115.1 uncultured Opitutaceae bacterium
CTGAAGGATATCTTCGCCGTGCAGGACGAGATCGCGGCGCTGATCGCGCAACAGTTGCAGCTCAAGCTTACGACCCCGGAACGGGCTAAGCGGGTGGTGGACCCCGAGGCCCACCGGCTCGTCCTCGAGGGGCGGCATTATCTGGCCCTGCGCAGTGAGGCGAATTTCGCGCGGTCCGAGGAGGCGTTTCGCGCCGCAGTGGCGATTGCGCCTGACCTCGCTGTGGCGCACGCCGGTTGGGCGGAGTTGGCGGCCCAGCGCGGGCGGTATCAACAGATGGCAGGTCTGGAAGCGCGCGGTTCGCAACTGGTGGAGGTGCAGGGCCACGCAGAGCGCGCCTTGCGGCTGGATCCCAATCTGGCCGAGCCCCACGCGGCGCTGGCCGTGGCGCTGCTGGATTCCAGCCGGCTCGACGAGGCCGTGGCGGCGGCAGCGCACGGATTGGCGGCGAATCCCAACTACGGATCTCTCTATCTCTGGCAGTCGCGCATTCATGCCGCGCGCGGACGCTTGGACCTCGCCCTCGGCACCTCGCTCCGGGCCACCGAGTTGGATCCCCTGGCCTTCGTTGCCCTCTATGTCCGCGGGGCGGATTTGGTGTGGGCCCGACGTTTTGCGGAGGCCTTGCCCCTGCTCGACCGCGCGGCCTCGCTCCGGGGCGAACCTTTCCTGCCGCTGCAAGGCGAGCGGGCGCTGGTGCGTTCATTGCTCGGCCGGCATGACGAGGCGATGGCACTTGCCCGGAAGCAACTGGCTGACCCGGAACTGATCTCGCTCGGCTGGTGGAGCATGGGCGAGGAGCTCTGGATTCTCCGGCAGAGTGGAGCAGGGGAAGAGGCCGCGCGCCAGGGCGAGGCGATCTTGGCCCGGCTCGGACCGGACAACTACTTGCGCGGATACGTGCTGTGCTGCCTTGGTCGTTTCGAGGAGGGCCTGCCGTTGCTGCGCCAGTTGCCGATCATCGCGCGCAGCCGGTTCTACTACAGTCCTATCTTCGACCCGGCCCGAGAGACCCCGGCGTTCCGCAAACTGCTGGTGAAACTCAACTGCGTGGAGGAATACAAGGTCGCGCGCGCGACGCTGGCCCGAATGCTCAAGGAGCAGGAGACGAAGAAATGAGCTCTGAGAAAACGCCCAACGTCAAAATGAACCACAGAGCAGAGATCACGGAGAGCCGGAGCAGAGTCTTGATAGATTCTGTGGAATGCTGTCGTGGGCTTCCTGCGATTTTACCTCTGTGCCCTTGTGGTTTACCCGCCTCCGGCGGCACCAAAGGCGACCGGGGTTCAAATCTCTGACATGAGCGATTCCTCCAAAGCCGTCTTTCTCAGCTACGCGTCCCAAGACGCCGACGCGTTGCGCGCGGCCGGCGTCGGGGTGTGGTTCGACCAGAGCTCGCTCGTTCGGTGGCGATGTCTAGGTTGCCAAGATCCGGAACCAGATCAAGGAATGCGCCCTGCTCATCCCGATCGTCTCGGCGAACACGCAGGCGCGGGCGGAGGGCTATTTCCGACTCGAGTGGCGGCTGACCGATCAACGCTCAAAGTGACTGGCTGGCGAAGTGAGGGCTGGCGGTGGCCGCTCGTTTAGGTTTTGTTGGGAATCGCGCCCCGCCGGATATTACCCCTCCGGCGACTGCGTAATCCGAAACGCATGATCACCTCCGTGCCTTCGACCTCTCCTGCGGACCCGAATCCCGTGGCCGGTCCGACTATTGCTGGCGACGAATCCCTCGCTGCCAAACGGTATCGCGTCTTTTTGAGTTACAGCCATGCCGACGCGAATTGGGCTCGTTGGCTGATGCAGCGGCTTGAGCGCTACCGGGTGCCGGGAAGGCTGCATGGGCGCGCGGCCCCGATCGGCCCAGGTGGGCGCACGCATTGCGCCAGTGTTTCGGGACCGCGACGAAATGCCGACGGCGAGCGATCTGGGTGAGACAATCGAGGCGGCGTTGCGCGTGTCAGAGACGCTGGTGGTCATTTGTTCACCAAGGGCGGCGAAGTCCCGGTGGGTGCAGGCCGAGATCGTGGCCTTCAAGAGGCTGCACGGTGAGCACCAGGGTGTTTGGGTTTATCGTCGAGGGGGAGCCCAAGGTGGAGGGAGCGAAGGAGGATTGTTTTTCTCCGGCGTTGCGTGCGGAGGTGGACCCGTCCGGTGAACTCTCGACCCGGTCGGCGGAAATTGTGGCGGCGGACGCGCGACCGCAGGGCGACGGACGGGAACTGGCATTGATGCGCCTGATTGCGGGCTTGTTGGGGGTGGGTTTCGACGAATTGCGCCAACGCGAACTGATGCGACTGCGAATCAGGCGGGCGGTGGGCGCACTGGCCGCGACGGTTTTGATCGGGCTGGTAGCGATGGCGTGGCACTCACGCAACGCCGAGATCGCGGCACGGATCGACGCCCAACGGCGGCAGGAGGCGGGCAAGAGCTGATGACCTTCCTGTTGGATGATTTGAAGTCCAAGTTGGAAAAGGCGGAAAAACTTGCCACTGCGGAAAAAGCGGGTGCGCGAATCATGGCTTATTTCCAGTCGCTTGAGGCAATCGACCTCACCGACAAGACCTTGGAGCAACACGCCAGAGGGCTGACACAGATCGGTCAGATCCGGATCGAGCAAGTGCGTTATGACGAGGCGATTGTTGCCTTCGCGGCGGCCCTGAAGCGACTGGAGGCGATCATCAGTCGGAACCCAGGAACGCCGAGGCGATCTTCGAGCGCGGCCAAGCGGAATACTGGACCGGATTCGTGCTGCGCCGACTGCAATGAGGGAGAGCAGGTGGCTTGGCTGAAGCGCTATCGTGATTCGGGTGCGGCGCTCGTGGAGCTCGATCCGACCAAGGCGCGCTGGCAGCAGGAGCTCGCCTATGGTCACCACAACCTCGCGGTGATCGAGGTCGATGCCGGCAACCCTGAAGCGGCGCGACGCGGATTTTTGGCCGAACTGGAGATTCTCGAGAACCTGTCGGCCGCCGCGCCCACCGATTTGAGCCTGCAGAATCAAATCGCCGATGCTCATTCGTGGCTCGGCACCGTGGCCGAACAGCGGGGGGATTTGGGTGAGGCCCGCAGGCGATTTGCCGAATACGTTACCCGGATCGAGGCGATCCGGCGGGTCGAACCGGACAACGCCAGATGGAAAATGCGACTCGCGGACGCGCTCTCGCTCCACGCCTCACTCTTGGCGATCAGCGGCGAGAAAGCGATGGCGAGGGAGTTCCGGAGCCGGGCTCGCGCTTTGTTCGAACAGTTGGTGCTGGCCGATCCGCAAAACAAGACGTTTTTGCGTCGGTTGCTGGTGATGCAACTCAGGGAGGTCGAGCTCAGTTGGTCCGGTGGGAATGCCTTTGTGGCCGAGAATTTGGTGGATGAACTGCAGGGTCGGTTGGAGCAAATGTTGGCTCGCGAACCGCAAGACCTCGGGCTGCTCGATCGCATGGCGGTGACCTGTCGACTGCAGGCGGAAGTGCAAAGCGAGTTGGGGCGCGCCAAGGCGAGGGTGACGGCAGAACGCGCGGTGGAGCTGGGCGAGCGCACCGTGGGCGCGCAGCACTTGAACGATCAGTATGTCAGCAACTGCGCGCAGGCGCGGATCACGGCGGGCAGGCTCGCGGCTCGCGCGGGTGACAATGCCGCGGCGCAGGCGCACTGGCATCGGGCGCTTGAGTTGCTGGAACCCGGGACCGCGAACTCATTCCACTGGCGGATCTTGTTTCCGGCAGCACACGTGCTCACCCTCCTTGACCGCAAGGCAGAGAGCCGGGCGCTCGTCGAGCGCCTCCGGCAAATTGGATTCGAGCCGCTCGAGCCGTGGCCGGAAGATTAGCCCCGTCGGTTTCTTGGAAACCCCAAGCCCATAACCCCAAACAAAGGACAAGTCATGAGTAACACCGCTATCATTCTCATTGCCGTAACGGCCTTCGTGGCGAATCCCGCCCCGACTCCGGTCGCGCCGTTTTGCGACATTACCTCTCCGACCTTTCAAACTGGTCCGGGCAACCAGGGCCCCGCGGGGGCCAGCGGGCAGGTCGGAATCACGGCGGATGGCACGATCGTTGTCACCCGGAGAAATCCGGCGCAGTCTCCCATCAAGCTCGAATTCGCCGCGGGCCCGGGGGTGGACTATGAGGCGATCGGGATCGTGTTTGTGCAGGAGCGGGGCGCCGAGGATCCCGATGGGACGCTGAACTTTCGCAATCGAGGGGAAGCGGGCAAAAAATTCTCCGTCGATAATTTTTGGATTACACGCGGCAAGCGGAACAATCCCGACGGAAGCAACTTGGCTCCGAATTGGAAATATTACCTGCGGGTAAAGGTGGGCAATCAGTTCGGCTGGATCGACCCCGGCATCGAGAATTCCGACGAGAACTAGACCGGAACTGCACTCTGCGAGCAGCACGCGGAAACCTGTAACGGATTTCGTTACAAGTCTCCGTTGTGCGCTCACAGCTCAGCGGCGATCTCGGCGACTTGGCGCGTGAAGGTGATGCCGCTCTCGGGGGGGAAGTGTTTCAGCCCGTCGGCGCGCAATGCGGGCGCGTGGTCGCGTTCGTAGGCGGCGAAGGCCTTGCGTGACGGAAACACATATTGCGTCTCGACGATGGCAGGCGCGGTGTCGCTCCCGCGATCGGGCAGCACGATCCGCGCCGCCGTGGCCCCGCCTTCCTTGACGGCGAGCACGTGGTCGGGCGAGAGCCAGGAGAGGAAGCGACCGCGCTGTTGGACGTCTTTGCAGGTGGCGCGGACAGTGTAGAGCAGGGCGGGCATGATTTGTTTTTTGGAGTCGCCGTTGCTGGCTAACAAGCGGAATCGCGAGCATCGGCCCGCGCGGCGAAAAACAAGACGCCCGCCGCTGCGGGCGGGCGGGGAAACAGGTGGAGCGGCTTGACCTCAAGACGCTTGAGCCACCGTGACACAGGAAAAAGGAGCAGAAGGGGCGACAGGCAGGGCGTGCCCGCGACGAGTGCGCAGCCTCGGCGGCCGGGCGCGCCGTTCCAACCGACGTCGCCCAGCCGAAGGCCATGAGCTTTGGGCGATTGGTATTATTTCGGCGCCGCTTCCGTGACGGTGCCGGCTTTGATCATGAACATCTCGTCGGGGTTGAGGTGCTTCTTGATCACGCCGTTGACCTGCTCAAGCGAGAGCGAGCGCACGGCCTCCGGATACTCCTCGAGCCAGGTGAGTTCCTTGCCGCGGTGAACGGTGGCGAGGAGATTTTGCGCCAGGCCGTCGGTGGTCGCGAGACCGACCTTGAACGCGCCGACGAGGTTGTCCTTGCGGTGCTCGAGTTCCTTGGCTGTGACGCCGTTCTCATACCAGTCGGTCAACTGGCGCTTGGCGGAGGCGATGCCCTTGTCGAGCAACGCCGGTGCGAAGGTCGCTGTGATTTTCCACTCGCCGTCGGCGAAGGTATCGTTCGCGACGCCTGCGCCGATGCCGTAGGTGAGACCTTCCTTGTCGCGCACGTTGGCCATGAGGCGGCCGGTGAAGCCGCTGCCGAGGATGGCCGTGCCCGTGCGCAGTGCGATCGCGTCGGCATCGGTGTAGCGCATGCCCGTGGCCTGGCCGATCACGATGTTCACCGAAGTCTTGTCCGGCATGAAGACCGTTTGCTCCTTGGTCGTGTCGGTTGCCGAATTCTGGATAGCGGCGAGTCGGGGCGTGCCACCGCTCCAGCCGTCGAAGCTCCTGGTCAATGCCGCTTGCAGCGCGGGGACGTTGATATCGCCGGCGGCGACGACCGTGAGGTGGGCGGGGCCGTAATGCGCGGCGTGAAACGACTTCAAGTCATCGAGCGTCGCGGCGTCGAGTGCGGCGATGCGTTCGTCGATGGTGGCGTTGCGATTCGGGTGTCCGGGGCCGTAGATGGCGCGGGAGAACTCGTCGGTGGCGCGGAAGTCCGTGCTTTCGAGGGCGCGCTTCAAACCGCCGAGGGTCTGTTGTTTCAAGCGGCCAAACTCCTCCCCGGTGAACGCGGGTTCGCGCAATTGCTCCGCGAGGAGCGAGAGCACGAGCGGCACATCTTTCGCGAGGCACTTCGCGTTGAACTCAACCATGGCCGAGTTGACGGAAAACGAAATCGATGCGCCGACGGCGTCGAGCATCGCGGTGATTTCGGATTTTGCATGCGATTGCGTGCCGCGGCTGAGCATGCCGCCGACGAGCGTGGGGATCATCGGGTTGGCGGCGGGGGCCTTGTTGTCCCCCGCGGGCAGGGAGCCTCGCAGATAAACGACATCTTTGACGCCCGTCTTGTAGGCGATGACGTCGATGCCGTTGATGCGGGTGCGCTGGATGTTGCCGGAGATCTGCCCGGCCGAGGCGGTGGCGACGGCGAGGAGGGTGGAAAGAAGGGCGATGAAAGTTTTCATGGGAGCGGTGAGTGGAGGTTTCACTTGGCGGCCGCGGCCTTGGCAGCGCCGGGGACGATCGGCACGAACCAGCCGGTGGTGCTCTGATCGACGTTGAAGTATTTGGTGGCGACGCTTTGCACGTGCGCCGGAGTGACGGCTTTGAACTTGTCGCCGATTTGCACGAAGTTCTGCCAGTCACCCATGGCGATATGTTCGTTGAGCTGACCGGCGATGGCGAAGGAGCCGTCGCGGTCGAACGCGAGTTGCGTGAGCTGCTTGGCGATGGCGGCGTCGACTTCCTCCTGCGTCACACCGTCGGTCTTCACGCGCTCGATTTCCTCCAGCAACACCTTTTCGGCCTGTTCGTGCGTGGCACCGGGCGCGAGCGCGGCGAAGATGATGCAGAGCGACGGGTCGCGGAACGGTCCGTTGTAGGGGCTGACGTTGGTCGTGAGGCCCTTGTCGGTGAGTGCGCGGTAAAGGCGGCTGTTTGTGCCGTCCGTGAGAATGTCGGCGAGAACCTGCGTCGGCACCCAGTCGGGGTGGAGCGCGGCGGAGTTCTTGAAGCCAACGGCGACGACCCCGAGCTGGCCGACGCGCTTGATGGTGACGCGGCGCGGCCCGAGTTGCTCGGGTTCGGAGGTGTAGATTTCCTCGATTGGTTTCGGCGCCTTCGGGATGGGGCCGTAGTGTTGCCTGATCAGGGCGAGGGCCTCGGCGGGCTGGAAATCGCCGATGACGGACACGGTGGCGTTGTCGGGCCAGTAGAAGGTGTCGTAAAACGCACGGAGTTTTTCGATCGAGACGTTCTCGATGTCGCTGCGGTGGCCGATCGTCGAGTGATGGTAGGGATGGGCGACGAAGGCGGCATGGTAGATTTCCTTGATCAACGCTTGAAACGGCGAATTCTCCCCGCGCTCGAATTCATTGCGCACCACGGTCATTTCCGGACGGCGGTCCTCCTCCCTTAAATAGAGATTGCGCATGCGGTCCGCTTCCATCGCAACGACGGTGGCGAGGTGCTCGCTGCCGAGGGTCTGGTAGTAGTTGGTGCGGTCGAGCCACGTGGTGGCGTTGTAGAGGGCTCCGGTGCGCTCGAGGAGCTGGTCCACATTGTTGCCCTTCTCGCGATTGAAGTTCGGGGTGCCCTTGAACATCAAATGCTCGAGCAGGTGCGTGGCGCCGGTGGTGCCGGTGACTTCGTTGCGCGAACCGACGCGGTAGGTGACCATGAAGGTGAGCACCGGTGCGGAGTGATCGGGCATGAGGAGCACTTGCAGGCCGTTGGCGTCGAGCCGGTATTCGTCGATGCCGCCGAGCGACTTGACGTGGGAGAATCCTTCGGGGGCGGGCATTGCTGCGTGCAACGCGACGCCGGCAACGAAGGCGGACAGGGCGAGTAGTCGTTTCATAAGGGTGGGAAAAAAGGGGGACGGGGCGGGATTTGGCAGGCGCAATAGGTTGAAGGGCCCCTGACCGCGGATCAACGGCGCGGCGGCGACGAAATTGACCTTGGGAGGCGTTTGCGGGCAACGCAATTAGCAGTTGTCGGCGGGTGGCGGGACCGCAAGCGTGGCGGGGAGTTTGCGTCTACCCCTCCCCATGAAGCTTACCCCCTTGTCTTGCAACGTCCGCGGCCCCGTGAGGCTGCGTTTTCTGGCGCCATTCCTCTGTGCGGCGATCGCGTCGGGCCCGCTCGCCGGTGCCGCACCGAGAGTCTCGACCACGCCTATCGAGGGCCTGCGGGATGCGAGCCCGCGCACGCATGCGCTGGTCGGTGCGCGCATCGTGCTGGCGCCGGGCAAGGTGATCGAGAAGGGCACGCTCGTGATGCGCGATGGCGTGGTGGCGGACGTCGGTGCCGCCGTCGCCGTGCCGGCGGATGCGCGGGTGTGGGATGTGGCGGGCGCGACGGTTTACCCCGGTTTTTTTGAGAGCTACTCCACGGCGTTCCTGCCGGAGGCGTGGAAGCCGGCGGCTCCCGCAGCACAGGGCCGCGGGGCCGCGTTGGCGGCTGCGGCTGGTGGCGTCGTGCGCGAGGAGGCGGGCGGCGCCGGTTCGTGGAACCCGCGCCTGACGCCCGAGCGTGCGGCGGGCAGCGTGCTGGCCGCCGATGCGCGGACGGCGGAGCGGTTGCGCGGTTTGGGCTTCACGGTGGCGCACGTCGTGCCGGGGCGCGGCATCCTGCGGGGGCAGAGCGCGCTGGTGGCCTTGAGTGGCGCGCCGTTCAACGCGAGCCTTGTGCGGCCCGCGGTGGCGCAGGCGGCGGCGCTGGAGTTCGGCTCGTTTCTCGGCGGCGGCGAGGTCCGCTACCCGACCTCGCTGATGGGCTCGATCGCGCTGTTGCGGCAGACGCTGGCCGACGCGCAGTGGCATCTGGACGCACAGGCGGCATTCGCCAAGAACGTCGGCACCGAGCGCCCGGAGGCGAACGAGGCGTTGGCCGCCCTCGCGCCGGTCGTGCGCGGCGAGCAGTTGCTGCTGGTCGAGACGCAGGACGAGCTTGATGTCGAGCGTGCGCAGAAGGTGGCGCGGGAGTTCAAGCTGCGGCTCGCCGTGCGCGGCAACGGCACGGAATACCGGTTGCTGCCCGGCCTCGCGGTGGCGAAGACGCCGGTCGTGCTGCCGCTGAATTTTCCCGAGGCGCCGGAGATCGAGACGCCCGAGAAGGCGGCTGAGGTGACGCTCGACCAGTTGCAGCACTGGGAGCTGGCGCCGGCGAACGCGGGTCGCCTCGCGGCTGCGGGCGTGCCCGTGGCACTCACGACCGCCGAGCTGCGCCGACCGGAGACGGAATTCTGGACGCGCGTGCGCACGGCGGTGAAGGCAGGCCTCGCGCCCGAGCAGGCGCTTGCGGCGCTCACCACGACGCCGGCGGAGCTTTTCGGCGTGGCGGCGACGCACGGCACCCTCGAACGTGGCAAGGCGGCGAACGTAGTCGTCGCCCGCGGGGACCTCTTCGCCGCAGACGACGCGGAGATCGAGCTGGTGTTCGTGGACGGCGACGCGTTTGAGCAGGACGCCTGGCAGCGGTTCGACTCGCGCGGCACCTGGTCGCTTGTCGTCGCGGGCGGCGCCGGTCCGCAGGAGATCGTGATCCGCGGCGCGAAGCCGAACCGCGTGCGCGCCACGGCGGGCACCAAGGACATATCCGTCTTCCCGCAGAAGGACGGCGTCGTGCTGCTGGCCCCGGCGGAACTTTTCGGCGCGGGCAGCGGGCTCGTGCGCCTCAGCGGTCGTGCCTCCGGTGGCGAACTCATCGGCACGGGTGCCCTGCCTGACGGCACCGCCCTGCGCTGGACCGCGACGCGCACCGGCCCGGCCCCGGCGGAGGAGGATCGTCCGGGCCGCGCGAAACAGGCCAAGCCCGAGGAACCCGCGAAACAGGTGGCGAGCGCGGGCAACTATCCAGCGGGTGCCTTCGGCCGCGCGGGCGCCCCGGCCCAGCCGGAATGGGTGCTGGTGAAAAATGCCACGCTCTGGACCAGCGCCGCAGCGGGGAACTTGCCCAACACCGACCTGCTCGTGCGCGCCGGACGGATCGAGAAGATCGGCACCAACCTCGCCGCCCCCGCCGGCGCCACCGTGATCGACGCCACCGGACGCCACGTCACGCCCGGTCTGGTCGACTGTCACTCACACATCGCGATCCAGCGCGGCGTCAACGAGGGCGGCAGCTCCGTCACCGTCGAGGTGCGCGTGGAGGACGTCGTCGATCCCACCGACATCAACATCTACCGTCAGCTCGCGGGCGGCGTGACGACGTCGCATCTCCTGCACGGCTCCGCCAACGCGATGGGCGGGCAGAACGCCGTCATCAAGCTGCGCTGGGGCCAGCCCGCCGACGGGCTGCTCGTCGCCGGCGCAAAGCCGGGCGTGAAATTTGCCCTTGGCGAGAACCCCGTGCGCGCCAACACCGGCGGGGGCAGCGCCGTGCGCACCCGCTACCCCGGCACGCGCATGGGCGTGCGCGAGACGATCCTCGATACCTTCAAGCGCGCGGCCGACTACGAGCACGCCTGGGGCGAGTTCCGCGCGGGCCGCTCGGCGCTCCCGCCGCGCCGCGACCTGCGGCTCGAGGCCGCTGCCGAGATCGCCCGCGGAGACCGCGTCATCCACATCCATTCCTACCGGCAGGACGAAGTGCTGATGTTCATCCGCCTCGCGCAGGAACTGCGCCTGCCCGTCGCGACGTTCCAGCACATCCTCGAAGGCTACAAGGTGGCGCCGGAGATCGCCCAGCTCGGCGCGGGCGCGTCGAGCTTCGCCGATTGGTGGGCGTTCAAGTTCGAGGTGATCGACGCAATCCCCTTCAACGGCGCCATGCTCCACCGCGCGGGTGTGCTCACGTCGTTCAACTCCGACAACGCCGAGATGGCGCGCCGCCTGAACACCGAGGCCGCGAAGGCCGTCAAATACGGCGGCCTCTCCCCCGAGGAGGCGCTTAAATTCGTGACGATCAACCCCGCCCGCCAGCTCCGCCTCGGCGAGCGCATCGGCTCGCTCGAGCCGGGCAAGGACGCCGACTTCGTCATCTGGGACGCCCCCCCCCTCTCCACCGCCGCCCGCCCCGAGCAGACCTGGATCGAGGGTCGCCGCTACTTCGACCGCGCCGAGGACGCCGCCCTGCGCGCCGCCAACTCCGCCGAGCACACCGCGCTCGTCCAGAAGGCGCTCCCCGCCCGCCAGCGCGCCCTCGCCGGCACCGGACGCCCCCCCGGCGAGGAAGGGGAGGGAGGGGACGCCCCGCCGCTCCCGCCCACGCTCCGCGCGCTCTTGAACGCGCTTTACCACGAGACGAACGAATACCGCGCCATCTACCACAACGGCGAGGACGTCCACAACTGCAGCACCCACATCGGAGGCATCGGTCGATGAAAACCCGCACGCTCCTTCTCTCCCTCGCCCTCGGCGCCGTTGCGGCCTCGGCGTCGACCGTCGTCCCTGCGAAGCGCCCTGCCACGCCCGTGCTCCTGCGCGGCGGCACCCTCCACACCGTCAGCGGCGCCGTGCTCGAAAAGACCGACCTGCTCATGACCGACGGCCGGATCGCCGCCATCGGTGCCGGCCTCCGTGCCCCCGCCGGAGCCGAGGTCGTCGACGTGTCCGGGAAGCACGTCTACCCGGGTTTCATCTCCGCCAACTCCCAGCTCGGACTCACCGAGATATCGTCCGTGCGCGGCACCGTCGACACCACCGAACTCGGTGCGATCAACCCCAACGCCCGCACGCAGGTCGCGGTGAATCCCGACAGCGACCTCATCCCCGTCGCCCGTCTCAACGGCGTGCTCACCGCCAACGTCACCCCGCTCGCCGGTGGCGACTTCGGCTCCCGCCCCTCGCTCTTCGCCGGCACCTCCGCGCTCATCCGGCTCGACGGCTGGACCTGGGAGGACATGACGCTCCGCCCCGCCACCGCCGTGCATCTCCACTGGCCGGCGATGGACGTCTCCCGCAACCCGCGCAACCCGCGGGCCGCCGACGAGCAGCGCCGCGAGATCGCCGAGCGGCTGAAGCTCATCCGCGACACCTTCGCCTCCGCCCGCGCCTACGCCGGGGCGAAGGCCGCCGGACGCGCCGACACCGACCTCCGGCTCGATGCGCTGCTCCCCGTGCTGCGCGGCGAGACGAAGCTCTTCATCCACGCCAACGCGCTCAACCAGATCGGCGCCGCCATCGACTGGGCGCGCGAGGAGGAGCTCCCCTTCACCCTCGTGGGCGGACGCGACGCGTGGATGCTCGCCCAGCGCCTCAAGGAAGCGGGCGTCGGCGTGATCCTCGGCGGCACGTTCAACCTCCCCGCCCGCCGCGACGACGCCTACGACACCCCCTTCGCCTCCCCCGGCAAGCTCCACGCCGCCGGCGTGCCGTTCTGCATCGCCATGGGCAACGACGGCGCCAGCGAAACCGCCAACGAGCGCAACCTCCCCTACGAGGCCGCGCTCGCCTCCGGCTTCGGCCTCCCGCGCGACGAGGCGCTGAAGTCCGTGACGCTCTACGCAGCGCGCCTCCTCGGCGTTGAGGCCGAGCTCGGCTCGCTCGACGTTGGCAAGCGCGCCACGCTCTTCGTGAGCGACGGCGACGCGCTCGAGCTCACCAGCAACGTCCAGATCGCCTTCATCGACGGCGCGCGCATCGAGCTGCGCAGCCGCCACACCGACCTCTACGACAAATACCGCCGCCGCCTCGGCCAGTGACGCGGCGGACAATCGTCATTCCCCGGGGCGGCACGCTTGCGGCACCCCGTTTTCTTGCCCCGCCCCCCGCGCCTCGGCTTTGGCTTCCCTCGCGCTGTTTCTTCCACCTTACTCCGCACAATCCCTCCCCCATGAAAGCCCTGCCCACCGCCCGTGCCACCCTGTTGCTAGCCGCCGCCCTCTGCGCGTTCGCCCAGAACGCCCCCGCCGCCGAAGCCGCGCCGCGCCGCGCGCTCGAGTTGGCGGACATGTTCAAGTTTCAGCGCGTTTCCGATCCGCAGGTTTCCCCCGACGGCCAGCACGTGGTCTACACGGTGGCCGAAGTGCTCAAAGAGGAGAACCGCACGCAGTCCGACCTCTGGCTTGCATCGACCGCCGGCGGGGAACCGCGCCGGCTCACCTCGTCGCCGAAAAACGAGCGTCGCGCGCGCTGGTCGCCGGATGGCAAGTGGATCGCGTTCGAATCGAATCGCGACGGTGACAACCAAATCTGGTTGCTCCCGCTGGCCGGCGGCGAAGCCAGCAAACTCACGTCTCTCTCCACCGGGGCCACAGGCCCGGTGTGGGCGCCGACTGGCGACAAGCTCGCGTTCGTGTCCGCGGTGTTTCCGGAGAATTCCGCGTTGCCATTCACCGAGGCGGATGCCGCGAACAAGGCCGAGATCGACCGCCGCGCCAACAGCAAGGTGAAGGCGCGCATCGCAACGACGCTGCTCTATCGCCACTGGGATTCGTGGGTCGAGGGGAAGCGCCAACACGTCTTCGTCATCAACGTGGCGGACGGCGTCGCGCAGGGTTCGCCGCGCAACGTGACGCCGGGCGAGAACGACGCGGTGCCGACTTCCTCGACCTTCAGCGCCGGGGACGAGTATGCGTTTTCAGCCGACGGCAAATCGCTCGCCTTCACGGCGCCGCCGCTGCCGTTGCGCGAACAGGCGTGGCGCACCAACCACGACATCTGGCTGGTCGATCTCGCCACGATGGAGCGCCGCCAGCTCACGACCAATCCGGCGGCCGATGGATTCCCGCGCTTTTCTCCGGACGGCAAACAGCTCGCCTATCGCGCCCAGGCCGTGCCCGGCAGCGAGGCCGATCGCTGGCGTCTGATGCTGCTCGATCTCGCAAGCGGCAAGCACCGCGTGGTTACGGAAAACTGGGACGCCTCGGTGGACTCCTTCCTTTGGGCCCCGGACAGCTCCCGGGTTTATCTGCTCGCGCAACACGCCGGCACCGAGCCGGTCTGGGCGCTCGGTCTTGATGGCGGCGCGCCGCTCGCGCTCAACGCCGGCGGCACCAGTGGTGATCTCAGCATCACGGCCGATGGCGGCGTGCTTGTGTTTAATCACAACCGTTCCACTTCGCCCGCCGAGGTGAGCGCCATCAACCTCGCAGGCTCCGCCGATGGCGCGACACCCCGCGCGCTCACCCGCACCAACGCCGCATTGCTCAGCCAACTCGCGCTCACTCCCCTCGAGACGGTGACGGTGAAGGGTGCCAACGGTGATGACGTGCAAATGTGGTTGTTGAAGCCACCCGGCTTTGATCCGGCCAAGAAATACCCGCTCGTGTTCCTCGTGCACGGCGGTCCGCAGAGCGCGTGGATGGACGGGTGGAGCTACCGTTGGAACCCACAACTCTGGGCCGCGCAAGGCTACGTCATTGCGTTGCCGAATCCGCGCGGCTCGACCGGCTTCGGGCAGAAATTCACCGACGAAATCACCCGCGATTGGGGTGGCAAGGTCTTCACCGATCTCATGGCCGCGCTCGCCTGGTGCGAGGCGCAACCCTACATCGACGCCACGCGCATGGCCTCGGCCGGCGCGAGCTACGGCGGCTACATGATGAACTGGTTCCAGGGCCACACCGACAAGTTCCGGACGCTCATCACGCACTGCGGCGTCTACAACCTCGAGTCGATGTATGGCACCACCGAGGAGGTGTGGTTTTCCGAGTGGGAAAGCGGTCAGCCTTGGAACTCACCGGACCAACTCCAGTGGTCGCCGCACCGCTACGCCGCGAATTTCAAGACGCCGAATCTGATCATCCATGGCGAGCTGGATTTCCGCGTGCCGCTCAGCGAGGGCATGCAGCTTTTCACCGCGTTGCAGCGCCAGGGCGTGCCGTCGAAGCTGCTCATGTTCCCCGACGAGGGCCACTGGGTGAACAAGCCCCAGAACAGCGAACTCTGGCACAAGACCGTCTTCGACTGGCTGGCTGACTACCTGAAGCAATAACCACCGGACACAACCGGGCTCAGCCCGCAGTTACCGGCACCAGCATCACGTCGCTATAGGACGCCCTTTCTCCGTGGAAAACGCCGGGGTGAGGGTTTCTGCCCCAAGGCAAGGAGTAGCCCAGCTCCCCAAACCATGCGAGAGCGGCGTCTTCGACGGTGGATTCGCAGAGGCTCATGGTTGCTGCTTTCCCTCCAGCCGTTTGATTTCCTTGTCGAAGTCGGAGAGATATTCGGCGTCCTGCCGCTGGCGATAAACTTCGAACTCACCCTCGGCTTTGAGCAGGCAAGGCGCGTCGAAGCCGGTCAGCCACATGTCGCGCACGATCACGATGCGGAACGGGTCTTTGGCGTCCTTGAAGCGGTTCGCCAGCTTGCGGCGGGCGTCCTTGCTGCGGATGTGCGGTTGCCAGTCGGGGCCGTTGTCGGCGCTGCCGGTCAGGCGAAGTGCGAATGCAGAAGTGCGAATTACGAAGTTCAGTCAGTTCGACATTCGAAATTCCTCATTCGACATTCGCCTCGTCGCCTCCACGCGCTTCTCGAGCCGAACTCAGCAAGGGGGCTGAGTGAGACAGACAACGCGAAGCGTTGGGCGCAGCCCGACTGAGCCGGGGGCGAAGGAGTCAAATGCGCCACCAGATCGGCGGCCACGAGCGCGACGCGTTTCGGATCGCCCACCAGTGCCGGGGGAAGTGCGAATGCAGAAGTGCGAAGTCCGAAGTTCAGTCAGTTCGACATTCCGAATTCGTCATTCAATATTTTCCACTCCGTGGCCTTGTCGGCGACGGCGCGCTGAATGTCGTAGATGCTGATGTAATCGCCAAAAACCGCCCGCGTGTTTGCGTCCGTCTTTTCGATGGGCGTGCCGGTGAAGCCGATGAACGACGCATTTTGAAAGTCAAAGCGCTACTTCTGACTTGCGCCTTGTACCGTCTCTTGTACCGTTGCCTAATGATTGGCCAATTTTTCACGCCTGAGATCGTCGCCGAGTGCATGTTTCGTCTGGCCGGAGTGCGAGCCGGAGACCGGGTGATTGATCCGAGTTGTGGCGACGGTTCATTCCTGAGAACGGCACCCAGAGGACTTGAACTGCATGGCTGCGAGATC
>CAMTVF010000134.1:0-11565 GCA_947085115.1 uncultured Opitutaceae bacterium
ATCTCCAAGTCGAGATGCTCCGCCGCCTGCGTCGCGGCAAACTGTCCGCCAAAGCGCGCCGCGACGCGCAGCGCGTGGTCGAACTCACCGTCAATGGCATCGCCGCAGGACTGAAAAACACCGGCTAACGCACGCGCCGCACTGGTCTCGGCGCGGACATGGGAGAGGGTCTGGGGAGCACACGCGTCCGGCGCGAGACGCGTGCGCTCCTCGGACCAACGGACAAGACGCGAAGGCGTCGGATTTGGGTTGCGTCGGGATTGAGGTGGAACGCGTTGACCTCAACGCGTTGTCTTCGCTCGGGGAAAGCGTGTTGAGGTCAACCCGCTCCACCTGAGGAGAAAGGTGCAGAAATCAGAAAGGGTCAGGCTTTGTAGTTTGTGGTTTAATGGTGCTGGGGCGGGGTTGAACGGACGGACCAGTTTGCCGTGGTTGCTCAATCCGAAGACGCGGCCATTCTGGCATCAGCCACGACCCGCCTTGGGCCCTGGGGCACCTGCGGGCGATCAAATTGAGGGGTTCCTGATTTCTGCTACGCGGCCAGTCCGGCCGCCAATGCGAGCGCGCTCTTCGCGCGATTCATGATGTAGAGATGGTAGCCGGGTGCGCCGTTGGCGAGGAGCCCGCGGATCTGGTCCAAGGCCCAATCGATGCCAATGATCTCCACCACGTCGGGAATTTCGGCGGCCGCTTCGAGACGGGTGATCAACTGCGGGGGCAACGATGTTCCGCACATTTCGGTGAAGCGTTTGATCTGCTTGAGCGACAGGACCGGCATGATGCCCGGCAGAATCGGCACGGTGATGCCGTTGGCGTGGCACTTCTCGACGAAGCGGTAATAGACGGCGTTGTCGAAAAACAGCTGGGTCGTGATAAACGAGGCGCCCGCGTCGATCTTGCGTTTCAAGTTATCCAAATCGACGGCCGCATTCGGCGCCTCCGGATGTTTCTCCGGATAACCGCCAACCCCGAGACAAAGGTCGGGATGCCGCTGGCGCAAAAGGGAAACCAGATCGCTGCCGTAACGCAGGCCGTCGTGGTAGGGGACAAAGGTCGTTTCCCCCTTGGGTGGATCACCGCGCAGAGCCATGACGTTGCGGAAGCCGTCGGCGTAGAGCTGGTCTGAGATGCTGTTCAGGTCCGCTGCGGTGTGGCCGACGCAGGTGAGGTGGGGCATGACCGTGAAACCAAACTCATCGCGCAACATCGCGCACGCGCGGGCCGTGCGATCGCGCGTGGTGCCGCCTGCACCGTAGGTGACGGACACAAAATCAGGCGAGATTCGCCTCAGCGAAGTCGCGGCGGCGTGCATGGCTTGGAGTTGCGCCTCGTCCTTCGGCGGAAAAAACTCGAGCGAACGCAGCGGGCGTTGCAGGGCTAAAAGCTCGGAAATACTGCGATCGGCTGCCATGTGTGTGCATCAAGGCATCTGGATTCGATGATACGTGTAAAGCCAAGACTGCGTCACAAACCGGGGCGAAGGTGGGGGTGGGCAAGATTGCAAATCTAGGCGTCGCGGCGTTGCCGGCAGGGTCGCGGGTCTAAACCCGACGAGTGGGTGGTGTCCCTTAGCCGTAACGATGCAGCAGGAAACCACGAATGGACACCAATGAACACCCATTCGGAAGAGGCTGGGGAAAGGCGGGGAAAGAAAATCATTCACTTCTAGGTGGGCATCAAAACCGGCTGCCTGCAGCCCTGTTTTTCATTCGTGTCCCTTCGTGTTCATTCGCGGTTCAATTGAATGGATCCGGCTTAGGTGGTCGCGGGCCGACGCTTCAGCATCCGGCAAGTCCAAGTCGTTTTCTTGAGATTGGTGACCGAGTTTTCGTCGATGAAATCGAAATCCTGATAGAGCTCCTGCCAGATGCTGTCGGGCTTGGGATGCATCATTGAGATCAGGAAGAAGCCGTCGTCGGCCAGGTATTGATTGAGGCGGTTGAGGCACGCGCGCGCGTCCTTGGAGAAATAGAGCGCTTCATTGATGACGATCACATCGAACTTCGCGCGCGACGGCACGTAGGTATCGAAGTCGCCTTGGGAAAACCTGGTCCTCTCGTCGCCGCGTTTCTCATTGGCGATGCGCACCGCGACGTCGGCGAGGTCCACGCCCTCGTAATAACCGAAACTGTGCTTGTCGATGGCGTCATGGAGCACGCCTTCGCCGCAACCGAGATCGAGGATCGTGCCGCCGCGTTTGAGCAAACGGAAGTAGCCTGCGAGGATGAAATGATGCCCCTGTTCATCGAGTCGTGCGAGCCAGTCCCAGCCACCGCGACGATACTGGTAATTCAGTTTCTCGCGTTTGTCGCCGAGCACCTTGCCGCGGAAGCGGGAGACAAGGCGCTCCCAAAGAGTTTCGTGTGAAAGGGACATGGTGGGATGGGGTGGGGTGAGCGTGAGTAGAAGGACGTTACAAGCTTCGCGGAGTCAATCGGCCCCAGCGCGGTGCTTGCGACCGTGGCGAGGCTCGCCGTCGTGCCATGAGAGGCAAGGGAATTGGGTGATTCTTCACGGGTAAATTGCGTTGTCGGACTGAGGCGGACAACACGTGCGGCCGGGTAGATTTACTTGCCCGAGTGCGAGCGTTTCGGCGCGTCAGACCGGCGCAGGGAGGCTGGCATCGCGTTCCTTTTCCGTTTGCAAGCGCAGTTGGCCGCAAGCGGCGGCGATGTCGTGCCCTTTTTCGCGGCGCAACGTGACCGACACGCCGCGGGCGCGCAGAACATCGGCGAATTTCTCCTGCCGCGTGACGCTGGGGCGTTTCCACGGCAGTCCCTCGACGGTGTTGTAGGGAATGAGATTCACGTGCGCATGCAGATCGTAGGCGATGTCGCGCAATTTCCCGGCCTGCTCCAGCGAGTCGTTGACCTCCGCAATGAGAATGAACTCCAACGTCACCATGCGTCCCTGTTTTTCGGAAAACGTCTTCACGGCGGGGAGCAATGCCGCGAGCGGGTAGCGTTTGTTGATCGGCATGATCTGCTCGCGGACCTCGTCCGTCGCGCCGTGCAGCGAGATGGCGAGGCGGATGCCGAGCGGCTCATCGGCGAGCTGCAAAATGCGCGGCACGAGGCCCGAAGTGGATAGGGTAATGCGGCGCACTCCGAAGCCGAGGCCCCACGGGGCGTTCACGATCGTGAGCGCGCGGATGATGGCGTCGTAATTGTGCAGCGGCTCGCCCATGCCCATGACGACGATGTTGTCGAACGAGGCGAGTTCCGCCCGGGCGCGCGGCGTCTTCACGTCTTCCTGCCGGCACACTTGAATGAGTTGGTGGACGATCTCGCCGGCGGAAAGATTGCGTTTCAAGCCCTCGAGTCCGGAGGCGCAGAATTTGCAGCCCATGGCGCAACCGACCTGCGTGGAGATGCAGATGGTCTTGCGCGATTTGTTCACGCCGACACCGAGCATGGGCGCGCGGATGATGACTGTTTCGATCAACGAGCGATCGCGCAGGCCCAGCAGGAGCTTGTCGGTTTCGTCACCTGACTGGCGGTCGAGCACGAAGGAAGTCGGATCAATATCGAAATTTTCCTCAAGCCACACCCGCAGCTCCTGCGGCAGGTTCGTCATCTCGTCCCATTTGCCGACGCGCTTCTTGTAGAGCCAATCGAGTATCTGTCCGGCGCGAAACGCCGGTTGCCCCGTTTCGGCGAGGCGCTCGGTGAGGGAGTCGAGGGTTTCGCCGTGAATGGCGGGTTTGGCGGGATGAAACTTCATGAATTGGCTTGGACACGATTGGGGCAAAGCCCCACGCTGCAAGTCCAGCATGAAGCTTCTCCACCGGCACATCTTCGCGAACGTTGCGCTGACGTGTCTTGCCTCCGTGGGACTGTTCGCGTTCGTGCTGATGATTGGCAACGCTTTGCGCGATCTGTTGGGTTTCGTGCTCGCGGGGCAATTGGAGTTGGAGACGTTCTTCAAGCTGCTCGCGCTCTTGATTCCTTTTGTCGTCTCCTACGCGTTGCCGATGGGTATCCTCACTGGCGTGCTGCTTGTGCTCGGTCGGATGTCATCCGATCGCGAGATCACCGCCATCCGGGCGGCGGGGGTGAGCGTGGCGGGTATTTCCGCGCCCATCTTCTTTTTTGCCCTGCTCGGCACTGCGGCGAGCTTGTTGGTGAACTTCGAGTTCATGCCGGCGGCGCGCATGGCCTACCAGCGCGAGCTCGCCCAAGCGGTGCGGCAGAATCCGCTGAGTTTCATCGTGCCGAAGACCTTCATCCGCGATTTTCCCGGCATTGTGCTCTACGTGGGTGAAAAGCGCGGCGACGCCACGTTGCAAGATTTCTGGCTCTGGGAAGTTGACAACCAAGGCCGGGTGAAGCGCTTTGCCCGCGCTGACACGGGTCGCCTCGACTACGACGAACCCAACAACAAGCTCGTGCTCACGCTGGAGCACGCGCAGGCGGAGCAACGCGATGAGAAGGACCCGGAAAATTTCGCCATCGTGCGATCCGCCGCAGCGTGGGAACGGGCTACTTTTGACCTGCCTTTGGACCGGGTGACCGGAGCGCGCACCGTGCGGTCGAAGCTCAAATGGCTGACCTATAATCAGCTCATGGCCGAATGGGATCGTCTCGGCCAGCCGGACCCCAATGTGCCCCGCGCCGAGCGGGAGCGGCAGCGGATGAAGGTGCAGATCACGATCCAGGAGAAATGTTCGATGGCGTTCTCGGTCTTGTCGTTCGCCCTCTTGGCGATTCCCCTCGGCATCAAGGTGTCGCGCAAGGAAACCTCGGCCAACCTCGGCATCGCCCTCGCGCTGGCGATGAGCTACTATTTTGCCACGATTGTGGTCGGCTGGTTCGACAACAAACCCGAACTTCGCCCCGACCTCCTGATGTGGTTGCCGAATATCGCCTTTCAAGCGCTGGGCATCTGGATGTTCCGCCGAATTGACCGAGCCTAGGAAGTGCCGTGGATTGCCGCAAAAGTGTAACTCGAGAGGGTGGGGCTTCGTCTCTATCTGCGTGCCCTCACCGCCTTCACGCCACTCATGGCTGACGAAACTTTCGACATCGTCGGTAGTCTCGACCGCGTGCGCCGCCGCGATCAAGTGGCGGCCCGCGAGCTCGTGGAGCACCTATACCCGCTCGTCATCCGCATCGTGCGCTCGCGCCTGCCCCGGCGGGCGTCCGAAGAAGACCTCGCCCAAGACATCTTTCTGAAAATGTTCACCCGGCTCGAACAGTATCAAGGCAACGTGCCCTTCACCCATTGGGTGTCGCGCATTGCCGTGACCACCTGCATCGACCAACTCCGCGCGCAGAAACGCCGGCCTGAATTCCGCTGGGCGGATCTGTCTGAGAATGAAGCCGAGGTGCTCGACAACGTGCTCAGCGACACGATGGCCGAAGCACCGAGCGACACCCTCGCGGCGCGCGAACTGGCTAACAAATTGCTGGAACAGCTCAGCCCCCGGGACCGCACCGTGATCCAACTGCTTGATTTGGAGCAAAAGACGGTCGCAGAAATCGCCGCGCTCACCGGCTGGGGTCAGTCGATGATCAAGGTCCGTGCTTTTCGGGCCCGACGGAAGTTGCAGAAGCTATTTCAGGAACTACAAAAACAGGAGAAGTCATGAACGACCAACACCAACCTTGGGACCGCCTGAGCCGCGCCGCCCGTCAAATCGGCGACCCGCCGGATGAACGCGCACCGTATGGCTTTGCCACGCGCGTCGTGGCGCAAGCCTTTGCCGCCCGTGCCATGACGCGCCCGGGCGCGCTGTTGGAAAAGTTCGCGTTGCGCGGTCTCTTTGCGGCCGGCGCCCTCAGTGTGGCGGCTGCGGCCATTGGCTACTCCTTCATGATCGAAGAGCGGATCTACACCGAACTTTACGGTGACATCGTGGTGGAAGTCCTCGCCGAGTCATGAGCCTTGAGAAACCTTGGAAACTCGTGCTGTTGCTCGTCGGCATCTTTGCCGCAGGAGCGGTGACGGGGGCGTTTGTGACGATGGCCGTGGTCAAGAAGGCTGCCGAGAACCGCAGGGCACCGGAGCAGTGGGTCTCGGCGCGTTTGAAAATGATTGCCCAACGGCTCGAACTGACACCCGAGCAGATTGAAACACTCGCCCCGGTGATGAAGCGGAACAGCGAGGACCTGAGCCAGTTGCGGCAGGACAGCATGCGCGATACCCGCCGCCTGATCGAGCGCATGGGAAAAGATATCGCTGCCGTGCTGACCCCCGAACAAAGGGTGAAATTCGTGGAATTGAACCGGGAAATGAAGGAGCGGGCACGTCGCATGATGGAACAGCGCCGGAAAGAGGGCCGCGATCGCCGCACACTCCGGGAAATGGATGAGCCGGACGGCCCGCCCCCGGCCCGCCGCAACGGTGGGAACTGACGGCGGAAGGAAAAACCGGAGCCGGTTTATTTTGGTTGCGCGACGTCAGGCGCAACCTACGTTCCGCCTTGGCCAGGTGCCATGCATGAGCAGGCGCGTGAACCCCGCCAGGACCGGAAGGTAGCAACGGCAACGACGTTCTCCCAGTGCCGTGGATTGCCTGGCCACCTTTATTTTCCTGAGGAGCCGCGCCGAAAGTCCGGCGCGCGAAAGAAATCGGAAACCGAAGCTGGATTTTTCCAGCGGTCAGCCTTTCAGTTGTCCTGCCTTTCATGTCCACCGGTTACCAAGTCATTGCCCGCAAGTGGCGCCCGCAGACCTTTGACGACGTCGTGGGTCAGGACCACGTGGTTCGGACCCTGAAGAACGCCATTGCGCGCAACCGCATCGCTCACGCCTACCTGCTCGTCGGGCCGCGCGGCACGGGCAAGACCAGCATGGCCCGTATTTTTGCCAAGGCGCTCAATTGCACCGACGGCCCGAAGGCCGATTTCGATCCGGCCGATCCGATCGCGCAATCGATCGCCGATGGACGCTGCTTGGACGTGATTGAGTTCGACGCCGCGTCGAACACCCAAGTCGACAAGATCCGCGAGTTCATCATCGACACCGTCGCCTACGCTCCGGCCCAGACGCGCTACAAGGTCTACATCATCGACGAAGTGCACATGCTGTCGCCGGGATCATTCAACGCGCTGCTCAAGACACTCGAGGAGCCGCCGCCGCACGTGAAGTTCCTCTTCGCGACGACTGATCCGCAGAAAATGCCGGCCACGGTCATCTCGCGCTGCCAGCGCTTCGACCTCAAGCCGATCCCCACGCAGCTCATCGTCGATCGCCTGACGAAGATTGCGGCGGCCGACAAGATCAAGGTCAGCGATGAAGCGCTCCAGAGCATCGCCCGCATGGCGGACGGGGGCATGCGCGACGCCCAATCGACATTTGACCAGATGATTTCGTTTTGTGGCAACGAAGTCGGCGAGGCGGACGTGCTGGATGTTTACGGCCTGGTGGCCGCAGCCAAGATCGCTGAACTCGCCGTAGCGCTCGCTTCCGGGGATCATCGGAAAATTGTAAGCATCGTCGACGAGTGCGACGAGAACGGCCGCGATCTCTATCGGTTGCTCGTCGATTTGCAGACCCACATTCGCTCGGCGCTGCTCGATGCCATTGCCCATGGTGGCAGCAGCGCCTCGCTCGGTTCGCCGATGACCACGGAGCAACTCACCCGGTTGCTCGACGGCTTGCGCGAAGGTGAAAACACCGTGAAGCACGGTCTGTCCGAGAAGATCAATTTTGAGGTGGCATTGTTGAAAGCCGTCGAGGCCAGCCGAGCCCGGGCGATTGACAGCCTGATCAAGGAGATCGCAACGCTCGCGGAGAGCCTGCCCGAAGACGGCTCAAAAAAAAACGACTGAGACCGGAGCCGGCGCTCGTTAAGCCCCGTGCGGTTGCTTCCACGCCGGTGGAGGCGCCCGCGTCCACTCCGTTGGACTCTGCGCCGGACGCCGAGATCGAAGAAAACGACGCCCCGCCCGGCCAGATGGTAACGACCGAGATGTTCACGGCCGAAGGGGGGCCCGGTAATGCACCGACCGCAGAGGACGAGGCAGCGTTCTTGGCCGAACAGGGTGAAGCCGTTCCGGTGCCCCGGATCACCGCCGAACCGGTCGCGGCCGAGCCCCTGCCGCCGCTCGACGAGTTGGTCGCCCGCATTCCGGCCGAAGCCCGCCAGCTGATGGAAGAGCTCTTCCGTGCGAAGTTCGTAACCGTGAAACGCGTGCCCGGCACGGCCCTAAAAAACTCGTAGCCGGGAGCGATAAAATCCCAAACATGGTCGCTTTCTTGGCACGAAACCCGCTTTCTGCCTCCAATGCAATCGCTCCTATGGAGCGGTTTCCACCCCACCATCACGATCGCGTCCCTCCTAATCCATGAGCGTAAGTCCATCCCGCCAAGCCGCCATTTCTGCGGCCAACAACTACCGCACGTTGAAGACCGTGGCTTTCAACGAAAGCCATTCCGCCGCCCTATTCGGCAAGAATGTCTTTAGTGAGCGCGTCATGCAACAGCGCCTGCCGCGGGCGGCGTTCAAATCGCTGCGTTGCACCATCGAGACCGGCGCCGCCTTGGATGCGGCGGTGCTCGATATCGTCGCGACCGCAATCAAGGACTGGGCGTTGGAGCACAACGCCACGCACTACGCCCACGTTTTTCAGCCGTTGACCGGCATCACCGCCGAAAAACACGACAGCTTTCTTGAACCGGACGGTCGCGGTGGAGCCATCGCGGAATTTTCCGGCAAGCAACTGGCGCAGGGCGAGCCCGACGCCTCGTCCTTCCCGTCCGGCGGCATTCGCGCCACGTTCGAAGCGCGCGGCTACACGGCGTGGGATATCACGAGTCCGTGTTACCTGATCGAAAACGCCAATGGTGTGACCTTGTGCATTCCGACCGCGTTTGTTTCGTGGACGGGGGAGGCGCTCGATCTCAAGACGCCGGTCCTTCGCTCGATGAAGGCGCTCGACCAGCAGGCCCGCCGGATTCTGAAACTTTTCGGACACACCAATATCCCGATGGTTGCGGCCACGGCCGGTCCGGAGCAGGAATACTTCCTGATCGATCGAAATTTCTACCTCAATCGTCCCGACCTGCTGACGGCGGGCCGCACGCTGTTCGGCGCCAAGCCGCCGAAGGGCCAGGAATTCGAGGATCAATATTTCGGCGTGATCGCGGATCGCGTGCTCGCGTTCATGCACGAAGTCGAAGCCGATCTCTACAAGCTGGGCGTGCCGGTGAAGACGCGCCACAATGAGGTCGCGCCGTCGCAGTATGAAATCGCGCCGATCTACGAGAACGCCAACATCGCCGCCGATCACCAGCAGCTGTTGATGATCACTCTCAAACGCGTGGCCCGCAAATACGGACTCGAGTGCCTGTTGCACGAGAAGCCGTTCGCGGGCGTCAACGGTTCCGGCAAGCACCTCAACTGGTCGCTGGGCAATGCCGTGCAGGGGAACCTGCTCGAGCCCGGCCACACGCCGCATGCCAACATGCAGTTCCTCGTGTTCTGCGCCGCGGTCGTGCGCTCGGTCCACCGCCACGCGGGGTTGTTGCGCGCGATGGTCGCCTCGGCTTCCAACGATCACCGTCACGGCGCGAACGAAGCGCCGCCGGCCATCATTTCCATCTTCCTCGGCGAACAGCTCGCCGATGTCTTCGAGCAGCTCAAGAAGGGCAAGGCCAAGTCGTCCAAGACGGCCGGCACGATGCACCTCGGCGTCGACGCGTTGCCGACGTTGATGCGCGATGCCGGCGACCGCAACCGCACGTCGCCCTTCGCGTTCACCGGCAACAAGTTTGAATTCCGCGCCGTCGCCTCGAACCAATCCATCGCCGGTCCGCTCGCGGCCCTGAACACCATCATGGCCGAGTCGCTCGACTACATTGCGACCAAGCTCGAGAAGGCCGCGAAGTCGAAGAAGTTTGAGAAAGCCGTCACGGACGTGCTGACCGAAATCGCGCGCGAGCACGGCGCAGTGATCTTCAACGGCAACGGTTACTCGGAAGAGTGGCACCAGGAAGCCGCCAAGCGCGGCCTGCCCAACTACCGGACCACGGTGGACGCAGTGCCGCAACTGGCCGCCAGGTCCACGGTTGAGGCTTACACCAGGTTCGGCGTGCTCCGGAAACGCGAGCTCGATGCCCGTCGCGATATTGCCTTCGAGCAGTATGTGAAGGCCGTTAGCGTCGAGGCCAACATTGTCACCGAGTTGGTGAACACGAAATACATCCCGACTGCCATTCGCTACCAAACGGAACTGGCCCAGAATGTGGCGGCCTTGAAGGCGGCTGGCTGCAAGGCCGATGTTGCCCTGCTTGAGAAGGTCAATGGTCTGCTGGCCAATCTGCACGAAGCGATGAACGATCTGGTGATCGTTCGCAGCCACCACGCCAAGGACCTCGCGTCCGAGGCAGCCCACCTGTGCGATGAAGTGCTCCCGAAACTCGGCGAAATCCGCGCCATTGTGGATTCGCTCGAGTGCATTTGCCCCGATGAAAACTGGCCGATGCCGACGTATGAAGAAATGCTCTTCATCAAATAGGCATTGAGGGTCGAACGCCCTTGCAATTGCGCCCGACGGTTAAAACACCGTCGGGTGTTTTGTTTTTCGCTGCCGGGGCGAACGCGGGGAATGCAGAATAGGCTAGCTCGCCACGAGGCGCTGCGCTTGAAACATGCCGCGATGACTCACCCCGTGCCCAGTCCCGCTGCTCCGCCGACTTTGCTGGCGCGCCTTGCGGACGCGGGCGAATGGCTGCTGACGCTTGGGCTCGCTGCTTTGTTGGCTTGGACAACGCTGGGACTCGGCGGCTACCTGGCAGAAACGATGATCATTTCATCGTGGGGCGTGTGGGCACTCACGGGCTTGGCTGCGGTGTTGTTTGCCCTGCGCCCACGTCCGCTGAGCCGGGCGGTGTTGCTCCCGCTGCCTTTTCTGATTTTGGCCTTGGTAAGCGTGCTCTGTATCGCGCCGGCGGGATGGCTCGCATGGCGCGAATGGATGCTTTGGCTCCAGATGTGGCTCGTGTTTGCGATCGCATTGCACTTCTGCGGCTCGCGCGCGCAGACTTGGACGCTTGTCGGCACGGTGATTGCACTCGCGCTGACCGGAGTGGTGATGGCGGCTTACCAGCGCTGGGTTGATCCCCAATGGATGATGCTCGGTCGCATACAGGCCGAACAGTTTGCGGGACGCTCCGCAGGCATGTTTGGCATTCCCAACAGTCTGGCTGGGCTCTTCGAATTGCTGATTCCCCTCGGTTTTGTGTTGGCGGTAGCGCGCTCCACCACGCCCACCTTGAAAGTGCTGAGTGTGTGGTTTGGTGCGGTGCTCGTCTTCGGCCTGGTATTGACGGGAAGTCGCGGCGGTTGGATTGCCACGACTGGGGCGTTGGCGGTTTGGTCGCTGGCTGCGGGGAAAGATTGGCGCCGCAGCGTGGTCGGGTTGATAGCTGTCGTGGCGGCAATCGCGACGGGATTTGCCGCCCTGTATTTATTCAGTCCGTATGCGCGGGGGCGCATGGATCCTTTCCTCACCGGTGAGTTCGAGCAAAGCCGTCCCATCCTCTGGCGTGCCGGTTTGCAAATCTGGGAGCGCGCACCGTGGTTCGGTTCGGGTGCGGCGTCCTATAACGTCATTTTCGA
>CAMTVF010000135.1:0-4878 GCA_947085115.1 uncultured Opitutaceae bacterium
GACGGCAAGCGCCGCAAGGAACTCAAGGACCTGTTCGCCGGCTGCAAAGCGGGCCTCGTCTTCGTCACCGCCTTCGAGAACCGCCGCACGATGCAGACCTTCGTCTCACACATCGCCTGGGAATCCGAGGTGTGGATCGCCGAAGACCCCGACCACATGATTCACTTCAACGGCGAGCGTTTCCTCGGGCCGTATCCAGACGTGATGCCGAAAAAACCATGAGCGCCTCATTCGTCATTCGACATTCAGCAATCGTCACTTCCCCGGCCCGCCGCCTCGCCGTGATGAACCTCGCCCTGCGCGGCATCGAGGCCGACTTCGGCCCCGAGCACGCCGACACCTTCCGCCGCGACCTGGAAATGACGAATGCTGAAGTGCGAATGTGGAACTGAAAAGCCATGAGTGAAGAACTGAAAAAACGAACCAAGAAATTCGCGCTCGACGTCATCGGGTTGTGCGCTGGCTTTCCGCAAGTCTTGGAAACACGCCACGCCATCGGGCAAGTCATCCGCTCGTCCAGTTCGGTCGCGGCCAACTACCGTTCAGCGTGTCGTGGAAAATCGAAAGCCGACTTCATCTCGAAACTCGGAACGGTCGAGGAGGAAGCGGACGAAAGTGGCTTCTGGCTCGAAATGCTCCGCGATATTGGCGCACTTCGACAATTGAAAATCGACATTCGAACTTCCCAAGAACTGACGCGCCTGCTCGACGAAGCGAACCAACTCGTGGCAATCACCGTGGCTTCACGCAAAACAGCGAGGGGTAGCGAATGATGAACGACGAACTTCAAATGACGAACGGAACGCTAACCGAAAGTCGGGCTTGGTGCTGTGCATTGTCCCCAATTCGACATTCGATATTCAACATTCGTCATTTGTCCCGTCCTCCAACCAGTCCGGCGAAGGCGACATCCGCCGCGCCCTCATCGAGGCCGACCTCGTGGACTGCATGGTCGCCCTCCCCGGCCAGCTTTTTGGGAAATTTGGAATGAACTAACCTATGAACTACTGGCTCGACCTCTTCACTGGCACTACTTGGAACGAGTTCCAAAAGTCCGGCTCAACAATCTCTGGGTTCCGCAAACGGATGCGCAACGCGGCGGCGAAGGTGCAACCCGGTGACATCCTCCTCTGCTACCTCACTGGAGTAATGCGCTGGGTGGGCGCGTTGGAAGTGGTGCGAGCGACCGACGACCAGTCGAAGATTTGGGGTGATGAAGATTTCCCGATTCGCTTCGAGGTGAAGCCGCTCATTCAACTCAATCCAGAACACGGCGTCCCGATGGTGGAGCTTGAGGGTAAAGTTGCCTTCTACACTGGCCCGAAGGACCGAGGCAAATTCAAGGCTTTCGTCAGGTCGAGCCCGAACCGGTTTACAAATCTCAAGGACGGCGAGCTTATCCTCTCCCTTCTCAAACAGGCGCAAACTACGCCCGTCGCTCGCCCCGTTGACCCGAAGAAGCTCGCACGCAGACCCCTTTACACCGCCGAGCAAAAGAAAGGGAAAACCACGGTCGCGACCAAGGTCAGTGTCCCTGAGTCCGACGAACCCGAAGAGCAACCGGGCAAGCCAGCCGCTACGACCGAGCAGGAGGCAACAGCGACGACACGCCACACTGAGATTCAATACAACCTTCTCGCTTTGGGCGTGGACATGGGCTTCGACCTCTGGGTTGCGCGCAATGACCGCTCCAAGAAATGGCAGGGCAAGACGCTCGGCGAACTTCCGCGAATGGTGTCCGAGTTGCCCACCCAATTCAACGAAGCGACCAACCGCACCATCGAGTTGATTGATGTGCTCTGGCTCAAGGGCAACTCCATCGTCGCCGCCTTTGAGGTCGAATGCACCACGGCGGTCTACTCTGGCCTGCTCCGCATGAGCGACCTCCTCGCATTGCAGCCGAACCTCGAAATCAACTTGTTCCTCGTTGCCCCGGACGAGCGACAGGACAAAGTCGAGCAGGAGATTCTACGTCCTACGTTCGCTCTCCGCGAAAAGCCCCTCGCGAAGGTCTGCGGATTCATCAGCTTCTCAAAGCTGATGGAAAAGCTCGATGGCATCCGAAAGCTCGGCCTCGCTACTTCACTCAAGCCGGATTTCCTCCAGAAAACGGCCGAATACTTTGCCGACGATGATGAGACCTGAACGCGAGCCCTCTTTCAACGACCACGGCTGGTTCCGCATTTAAATGATTTAATACGTATGGAATACACAATCGACGGCGATCAGATCCAAGTAAGCCTTCCCATTACAACCCCTACGGGCAAGGTGCGTGTAAAGCGCCCAGTCGCCGGCCATGCCGCAAACCCCGTAGCTTGCTGCACGGTTCCCCTCGCGCAAGGGGACTACTTGGAATGGCAAATCAGCTATGACACTGAGGAGGCCAATGCTCCGTCTGTTGTGCCGGGCGTCGTGCTCCAAAAGCCGCAAGGCACACGTTACGGATATGAGTTGGTTCGCTTGCTGGTCGAATCCAGAAACATCGGTGCTCTTTCCGACGAGCGATTCAACGAACTGGATCAGTTGATTCATGACCCTTTCCAGGGTGGAATAGAAGAGCATGAGCAGATTGCGCGAGTGGAAGACCCGGATGCCAACACCGTTGCGACCCGATTTGGCTTTTTGCGCCATTATCTACACGTCCCCAACTATTGGCGGACAGGAGCCACCTATTCTGTGGAAGTCAAAATTGCCGCCAAGCAAAGGGCCGTCGGCAATCAAGCAATGATCTTCGTTAACCTGCCGGTGGAGCATTGCGAATCTCTGAACGGCGTTCCGCTTATCGGTCGACGCGCAAACAGTAAGGAGAAAATTAGGTTCACGGTTGGGGCACACAACGTGGATGTCGTCTACGATACGATTGTTGCGTTTGCCGTGGCTTCCGTGGCACATCGGAATGACCTGAGCATGATCTTCGACGCTCTTGCGAGACGTTGAAACAACCATCAAGGAGTAACCATATGGCCGAAGTCCAAGCGCACGGTTTTAGTTTCGAGAAATGGGTTCGCGACCACTTCTTCGACGGCTACACCGGCACCTACATGCAGAAATGGGATGTCCCGCCTGACCACAACCGCCACCCGGCAGTGCCAGAGCAGTTTCATCATCTCCCAATTTCCATCAAGACCGCAAAGCTCGGCAGCCCCATCGGTTTGGGTGACGTGCTTCGCCAACGCCAGATCGATCACGACTTCTTGATGATCGTCGGCTTCTGGGAGCAGCGCACCACAACGGAAAAGTGGTTTGTAGACATTGGTTGTGCCCCGTTCGTTGCCTCCCATTGGCAGGCGCTCTGGGGTCAGTTAACGCTTGCCGAGATTTCCGCCATTGATGCAGTGGTGAAAAACACCGGTGAGCACTACTCTAGTGTGCGCGCAAAAGCCCAGCACTGGAAAGCCGGTGCGTCGATCAAGACCAGCACACTCGTCATCAATCCCAAAATTGATTCAAAATCCCAGCGCCGCATTCAGTGTTCCTTGCCCTACAAAACATTCTGGAAAGTGGTGGGTCGGGAACCGCATAAGCAGAATAGCCCAGAGTTGTGGGGCAACGTTTTCCCCAATCCCGTGAGATCGTCGGCGCGAACCTTCAATTGACGGTCGCTAACTGCCGGCGTCGGGGTCGCTTTGCGTCGGTCTGCGGCGCTAGGACCATGTCATTCCCTTTTTGCAGATTCGCCGGAATCCTCAACTCGGCTAACGACGATTTGGAAACGCTTAAAGTCCCCACGCCCTTCGCCAACCTCCGAACGGCAGTGCGCCCTGCGTCACTGTTAAACCACTCCACCACTCCAGGCTGATCAACCTCCACCACCGGAGTCAGCACATGGATCCAGTCGTCGGCTTGTGCCTCCAGCCCCCTCGGCACCAGCGCAGTCCGGCCATAACAGCCTGCGCCCACCCGCACGAACAAAATCTCTCCCGGCCGCACCAAGGACTCGTCGCAGAACATTTCACCGGTGCGGGGAATGTAGGCGCAGTTTTGCTCCAATCGAAGTCCGCCTTCTGGAGATACGTTTTTGGCTCGAATGAGCAGCACCCGTCGATCGCTTGGCTGGTCAAAGAACTCCCGTTTTGTGCCGTAGAGTGCATAGCCTGTCCGCAGCCGGAACACATCACCCAGCCGCACCGTGTCATCGTTTTTCGCGCCTCCACTAACCTGCGCTTCCGGCCTCCAATCCTCGCCGTCAGCCAGAACAACTTGCTTCCAGCGATGTTCCACGCGCAGCCAGTCCGCAAGTCGCAGCGGCTTCAACTCGCTTACATCGTCGCATTGCAGAAGAGCTGTGGGATCGCGATAAGGCTGGGCCGAAACTGGGATCCGTCGCGCTACCAACAGGTTTGTTTTTGCCGTCGTGCCGTTAAAGATCCCACGGGGTAGACTGATGATCGCCTCGACATGCGCCCGGCAGAGCAGCCAGTCACGCACATATTGGAATGGTTTGTTGCTCAATGGTCCGTCGGGGAGAATGATCGCTATTCTGCCATTCGGCTTCACCAGCTTCCAAAATAGTTCCAGGAACAAAACTTCGAGACATTGCGATTTGCGGCCTGCTCCCAGATCATATCCAAGCAGTAAGTCCGTTCGCTTTTCAAGACTTGCTTGGGCACTAAACGGTGGATTTCCAATCGCCAAGTCGTAACTACCCCAATCTTTTACCAAGGCGGAAAGTGCATCGCCTTCGATAAATCGTTTTCCAGGCACCATTCTGTTTACCAACGCTGCATAGTGGGGATCGATCTCGCAGCCATGCAGTTCAAGTCCTCTGGGTGCCGTTCTCAGGAATGAACCGTCGCCACAACTCGGATCAATCACCCGGTCTCCGGCTCGCACTCCGGCCAGACGAAACATGCACTCGGCGACGATCTCAGGCGTGAA
>CAMTVF010000136.1:0-10079 GCA_947085115.1 uncultured Opitutaceae bacterium
AAAGCAAAAAGCCGGGCTTTCGCCCGGCTTGGAAAACCCGCGTTTGGATCGTGCTCAGGTCGTCCGCCGACGGCGGTGGATCATCACACCCGCCAAGGCCAGCGCGCCGAAGATTACCGCATAGGTGGAGGGCTCAGGGATAACCTGCACCGAGAAGGTTGTGTTGGTGACATAACCGGCCACGCCCAACGCATTGGTCCCCAGCGCGGTCCGCATCGCGGTGCTCGTGAATATATCCGTGAGCCGGATGAACTCGACTGTAAAATAATAGGTGTTCCCCACCGTCAAGGCGCCACCCAGCACGTTCATCGTGAGCGAGTTGGCCGCGTCCGTGTTTTCATCTTGGGAGTAGGAAGGCCCATCGCCCCAGATGCCAACCTGGAACATGCCACCACTCTGCCAGGAGATGAACGTGTTGCTGGTAATCGAGAATCCCGCCGAGGCCTGCGCCGCAGTGAGCTGAAGCAGCCCGCCCGTCCACGTTCCTGCGCTCACTGTCGCCAGCGGCATGTTGGGATAGAGATCATCCGTCAAACCAAGGGAAAAAGAAATCCCCCCCACCGTGAGATTGTAGGTGCCGTTGGCGAAGGCTGTGTTGAGCGCCGCTTGGGAGGAGAAGCTGCTGTTGCCGCTATAGACCCAGTTACTGTCCTCCGAATCGTAGATGAAATCGCCCGCTGAACCATTGGGCAGCGTCAGGGTGTTTGACCCTAACGGAAACGAACCCGTCAGCCCCGTGCCATCAATAAAACCCTCGAACGACCACGGGTTGCTTGGCTCAACCGTCGTGGCCGCCCCCGTTTGGTTGTATTCGCGTATCTTTACCACTCCGACAAAATCCACCGCTTGGGCCACAAGACCGCAGGGAAGGATCGCAGAAACCAGCACCACTACCAGCGTGCGCGTTTTCATGGCCGGGAAGCTACTGCCTTCCGGCCCGCAAAACCATCCCTAATCCTACGCGTTTCGAGTATTAAATCTACTTCTTCGCCGTCAGGATCTTTTCCCGGGCCACGAAGTAGAGCAGCCCGCAGATCGCGCCGAAAGGAATCAACGCGAGCAGGTTGGCATTGGGACCCTCGAAGAACGGATTGTTCGCCAGCGACCAGTTCGTGATCGCCGCGTCGAAGTCGCCAAGCGCACCGGCCAGAAACGCGATGATGATGCCGGCAATGGCGCCGCCGGCAATGTAGCCGGACGCGAGCAGCACGCCGGGGCTCTTGTCGCTTTCCGCCACAAACTGTTCCTCGGTCATCTCGCGGTAGGCCGGCTTGGTGCGAGTCCGACGATCCACCGCCCACCGGATCATTCCGCCGATGAAAATCGGGACTGACGACGCCAGCGGGAGGTAAACGCCGACGGCAAACGCGAGCGCCGGGGCGAAGGTCATTTGCAAGGTCAGCGCAATCATCACGCCAAAGAGCACCAAGGCCCACGGCAACTGCTGATCGAGAATGCCCTTGATGATATACGACATCAGCGTCGCCTTCGGCGCATCGAACTTGCGCACCGTGGTGCCATCCGGCCGCTCGGTGAACGCACCGTTGATGCCCGGATCGACGAACCACACGGCCTCGCCGTGGTCGTTCATCAGGTATTTTCCGGCCGGACCGCCGACAGTCTCGGTCTTGTGCCAGACGAGATACTGCCCGGCGTCGTCCTTGGCCTGCGGGCCGACCAAACCCTGCCTCCCCGCCCCGAAGGTCTTCACATCCGCTACCAAGCCCGGCGCCACCTGTGCGGCCGGCATGTAGACGATCGCGGTCTCGTTGAGCTTGAGCAAAATCGGCCCAAGCATCACCGCCGACGTAAACGAACCGATCAAAATCGCGTATTGTTGCAGCTTCGGAGTGCCGCCGACGAGGAACCCCGTCTTCAAATCCTGCGAGGTCGTGCCGCCATTCGACGCCGCGATGCATACGATCGCGCCGACCGACAATGCCGTGACGTAGTGCGTGCCGCCTGTCCAGCCGACGAGCAAGAAGATGAGGCAGGTGAACAACAGGGTCGCCACCGTCATGCCGGAAATCGGATTCGACGATGAACCGATCTGTCCCGTAAGCCGCGACGACACGGTCACGAAAACAAAGCCGAACACCACGATCAGCACCGCGCCGAGAATGTTCATGTGGAGCGTGGGGGAAAGCATGATGCCCGCCATCAACACCACGATGCCACCCGCGACAAACTTCAGCGAAAGATCCCGATCCGTGCGCGGTGTGTCGTTCCGCGCACCATTGGCCTTCGATATCCCCACGTCCTTCATCCCGCCGACTATCCCGTGCCAGATTGTCGGCATCGCCTGGACCAAACTGATCACGCCGCCCGCAGCCACCGCGCCCGCGCCGATGTAGAGGATGTAGGCACCGCGAATGCCGTTGGGCGTCATCTCGGAAATCGGCACCGTGCCGGGCGCGAGCGGCATCGGCAGCCCGTCACCAAAGAATTTGATCAACGGGATCAGCAGCAAATACGACATCACGCCACCGGCGCACATGATCGACGCGATGCGCGGTCCGATCACGTAACCCACGCCGAGCAATTCCGGCGAAACCTCCGCTCCCACCGAGCCTGACTTGAGCGGCGCACCGAAGACTTTCTCCACAACATCCTTCCACCCCTTGAACGCGACATTGAGCGTCTTGTAAATCAAGCCCACCGCAAAGCCGGTGAACACCACTTTGGCCCCCGGCGACTTGCCGAGTCCCGCCGCTTCCGCCGCCGCCATCTCCGCCTTGGCCGACGGCGACGCCGCCGCGCGGGACGCGTCGTCAACACCCGCCTTCAGCACCGCCGCACACGCCGTGCCCTCCGGATACTTCAACACACCGTGTTCCTTCACGATCAACGCCCGCCGCAGGGGAATCATCATCAAGATGCCGAGCAACCCGCCCAGCAGACCCACCAGCAGCACGCGCGTGAGTTCAAGATCAAAACCGAGAATCAGGATCGCCGGCATTGTCACGCCGACGCCAAAGGCAATCGACTCGCCCGCGGAACCTGCCGTCTGGGAAATGTTGTTCTCCAAGATCGTCGCGTCGCGCCCACCGAGCTTTGACCACGCGCGAAAGAGCGCGAGCGAGATCACGGCGACGGGAATCGACGCACTCACGGTCAAGCCAACCTTGAGCACGAGATAGAGCGACGAAGCACCGAAGACCATTCCAAGAATGGCACCGGTCAAAACAGCGCGGATCGTAAATTCAGGAAGCGTGCTCGAGGCCGGGATGAACGGCTCGAATTTCGGGGCGGAGTTTTGCGACATGGGTAAAAGAAGCGCCCGCAGCCTGCTAACCGAAATCCGCCCGCGCAACGCCCGAATCAAGCGCGACCCGATTCCGATTCGCCCGACGCCACCGACGCTGAAACCGACAACTGGCTGCGCTCAGCGCAAATAGCGCAGTTGAACCACGGAGGCACGGAGAACACAGAGTCAGCAGAAGGTAGCGCGACGACCGCCGGGCGCGCCGCGATTGGGCGTTGAGGTTGGCTTGCTTCCAGAAGCTGTTTTCTCTGTGCCTCAGTGGTTCTATTCCAACTGCCGAATCTGCGCTCAGCTCTTCTTCCTGCCCGTCTTGCGCGCGGCCAGTTTCCGGCGAATCAGCCAGTAGAGCATCTCCAACCGCGGCACGCTGGCTCCGACGGATTTCGCCCGCCGCACCGGCTCGCCCCAAATCTCTTCAATCTCGACCGCGCGCCCTTCCTGAAAATCCACTAGGCTCGACGGGCGGTATTTTCCAATTTTCGCCGTGCGTTCGAACTGCAGCTCGACGAACGACTGCGGGATCTGGTGCCCAAACTTTGCCGCGGCCTCGACAATCTCCTCCATCAGGCGGCGAGCGAGGGTGCGCAGACCTTCATCGGCCATGATCACGTCGGTCGTGATGCCGCCGGCGGCAATCGCGATGCCGTTGAACGGCACATTCCACACCAATTTCTGCCAGCGCTGGCCCTCCAAGTTATCGTGTGCTTCGCATTTGAGTCCGGCCTTGTTGAACACTGCGGCAATCGCATGCGTCCGGTCGGCGGCGGGTCGGCCGAACTCACCGATCATCATCAAACCGGGGAAAGCACACTCGACCGCGCCCGGCGAGGTGCGGTTGGCGCCGATGTAACAAATCGCACCGGCAAGTCGTTTTGCGCCCACCATCTCGGCCACGGGTTCTTCCACCCCGAGCCCATTCTGCAAGGTGAGCACGACCGTGTTTTCGTGCAGCAACGGCGGCAGCAGCTTCTTCAACGCCTCGTTCGCCGTCGCCTTCACCGCCACGATCACCAGATCGCACGGGCCGATCTCGGCGCACGAGGCGTAGGCCTGGATTTTTCTCACATGAATGCGCTCGGAGGGCATCTTGATCTTGAGGCCGCGAACGAGGATCGCCGCGCGACCCGTGCGCACCAGGAAATGCACATCGTAACCGGCCTTCGCGAGCCGCGCGCCGTAGTAGGTGCCGAGCGCGCCGGTGCCAACGATTGCGATGCGGGGTTTGGCGGGAAAGGGAGGGTTCACGCCGGGCAACAACACACACCCGCCATCAAAAACTCAACCCCGGAGCCGCCCGCCGCGTCGATTCAGAGCGAAATATTGTCGGTCAACCGCACTTCGTCGACCCAGTAGGCAACCGCCATCAAGCATTGCCCGGGCACGACTTCGCGCAACGGCTCGATGGTGTCGCGATCCACCACCGCAATGTAGATCACGCGGATCCGACGCTTCTCGCCCATGAGGTGGGTGGCTTCAGCCACCACGCGATCTGGACTGCGCACGCCGCTCGCAACCATTTCCTGCGCACGTCGCAACGCCTGATACACGACTGCCGCTTCTCCGCGTTGCACGGGTGTGAGATAGCCGTTGCGCGCACTCACGGCCAAACCATCGGCCTCGCGCACAGTCGGTCCGGTGAGAATCACGATCGGCAGCGAGAGATCCGCCATTGCCTTGCGCACCACCGCGATCTGCTGCACGTCCTTCTCCCCCATCACGAGTGCATGGGGTTGCACGATGTGCAGGAGTTTCAACCAGCACGTCAGCACCCCACGAAACAACGCCGGCCTCGAAACTCCGCAGAGCGGTTTGCTGACGCGGTCCTCGATAATCGTCGTTGAGAAATTTTTGGGGAACATTTCCTCCGCCGTAGGCGCAAACAGCACCGCTACGCCCTCGCGTTCGCAAAACGCCGCATCGCCGGCAAGGTTGCGCGGATACTTGGCAAAATCCTCACTTGCGCCAAATTGCAGGGGATTGACGAAGACGGAGACGACGACTTCGTCGCCACGCGCACGCGCCAACCTGATAAGGCTCGCATGACCCGCATGGAGCGCGCCCAGAGTCGGGATCAAGGCCACGCATTTGCCAGCCGCTCTTAGTCCGGCGGCCGCCGACTGCATAGCCGCAATGGTTTCGATTTTTTGCATACAGGGAACGGACTTGAACTATCCGGCCTCGCCACACTTTATCAAGCCTTCCCTCCCCGGCAGCCGCCGCCGGCTGAATTTTCACTCCTTTCCCGATGATCCGCATCAACGAAAACTACACCAAGCTCAAGGCTTCCTATCTCTTCGCCGACATCGCGCGCCGCGTGAACGCCTTTGTCGCCGCCCACCCCGACAAACCCGTCATCCGCCTCGGCATCGGCGACGTCACCGAGCCCCTGCCGCCGGTTTGCATCGCCGCCCTCCACGCCGCCACCGACGAGATGGCCCGCCGCTCCACCTTCAAGGGCTACGGTCCCGAGCAGGGCTACGCCTTCCTCCGCGAAGCGATCGCACAACACGATTTCCAAGCCCACGGCGCCAAGATCGAACCGGATGAAGTCTTCATCTCCGACGGTTCCAAGTGCGACATCGCCAACATTCAGGAGATTTTCGCCACCGATCTGCGCCTCGCCATTCCCGATCCGGTCTATCCGGTTTACATCGACACCAATGTCATGGCCGGCCGCACCGGGGCCAACACCGACGGGCGCTACACCGGCATCGTCTACTTGGATTCCAACGCCGACAACGGCTACGTGCCCTCGCCGCCAGCCGAGGCCGTTGACCTGATCTACCTCTGCTTCCCGAACAATCCGACCGGAGCCGTCGCCACCCGCGCGCAACTCGCCGCCTGGGTCGCCTACGCCAAGCAGCACGGCGCGATCATCCTCTTCGACGCCGCCTACGAAGCCTACGTCCGCACGCCCGGCATCCCGCGCTCCATCTATGAAATCGAGGGCGCGCGCGACGTCGCCATCGAGTTCCGCAGCTACTCGAAACTCGCCGGCTTCACCGGCCTGCGCTGCGCCTGCACCATCGTGCCGAAAAACCTGGTGGCCCGCGATGCCGCAGGCAACGAGCACCGCATCCACGCCCTTTGGAACCGGCGCCACACCACGAAATTCAACGGCGTCTCCTACCCCGTGCAAAAAGCCGCAGCCTCGGTTTACACCCCCGAAGGCAAGGCGCAGACACACGACCTCACCGAATTCTACCTCGGCAACGCCAAGCTGATCCGCAACGCGATGGGCAACCTCGGCTACACCTGCATCGGTGGCGACAACGCCCCCTACATCTGGATCAACACCGGCCGCGACTCGTGGGAGTTTTTTGATCTCCTGTTGAAGAATGCTCAAGTCGTCTGCACGCCCGGCGCCGGATTCGGCAAATGCGGCGAAGGCCATGTGCGCATCAGCGCCTTCAACTCCCGCGCCAACGTCGAGACCGCCCTCGCCCGCATCGCCACCGCGCTGCGGTGAGCATCCCGGGCTGAACTCAGGCCACGGCAAGTCCCGTGTCTCGTTTCAGGTCGGGCAATTCTCGACTTGTTTGCCCCGCTTGATCGAATGGCACTACTACCTGATTACCTGTAAAGAAAGGTGAAGTTACAGCGAGCCATAGCTCTGTTAGCTTCGATCTAGACTTTGACTTCGGCAGTGGTCCCATCTGGTTCATTGTTCCTGATTCGCCGATACAGGCTCTTGTGCGCAGGCTTATCAATGATAAGCATCAGCGCGAAAAGAAGCAATATTATCGCTGTTTGCTGAGTGACACCCAATAGGCCGGAAAGAAACTGTGACGCCAGTTCAATCGGGCTGAAACCGAGAATTATGTATGTTGAATTGGAGGCCACCACCGCGATTCTGCACAATCCAAGCATATACATGCCACGCATAATGAACCATGGAACCGCCCGCCAGGTTTTGTTGATTTTTTTGGAGAACTCGTCGAATGATGAACTTTCCGCCATTCGCGATATTTCCGGCCTTAAATGTCGTTCCGATAAGATGCATAAAGCGCAGACTATCGCAAAAATCACGGATCCTCTCAAAAGGAAGGCACCAAGCGAGCTGGTATCTATATGGGGATTTAATTCGCGTCCGCCAAACCAGCGCAGGCCGATATAGGTGGTTGCCGAATCAAGAAATGCCATTACGAACCATATTAAAACTATATGCGGCCATATCCTGCGTTGTTGATTTTGGGGTTTCATTTTATCGGGAATGTCCGGCATTGTTTTCTGTTTTGTCTCGTGCGCGTGTGATCTTAAGCAAGGAAGCGCGCTTGGGGACGAAATGACAGCCCCAAGCGCACCGTATTCCTTCAATGGCGCATCATTAGGATGGTATCGTCAAGTCAACGCCCGCCCCGTTGGTGAACGTTGCGCCTCGCGTAGCGCTGCCAATGCTCGAAGCAGCGCTGTCAATGCCAGCGGCGCCTCCCATCTTTTCGTAGAGATAGGCACCTACAATCCCCCACAGTAGTGGCGCTATCCATCCGCCATTGATGCTGCTGAGTTCATCGTCTGTTAAGGCGATGGACGCGCTTGGATATACTTCTGCAGTTGTCATATGATTTATCCTGGTTTTGGTTTTTCGGTTTTTCTGTTTTCCCGCGCGGTTTCCCTGCCAGCAGATGACTGCTATGACTGCTGGCAGTTGCGCGAAAGTGGTCACGTTCCGCCATGCGGACTCCGGTCGGGGTGAGGAGCCTCCATGTGCGCCGTCCTGGCTTGCGCCGGTGCCATTCCGTTGATCCCGGAGGCCGGGATCGCCCGGCCCCCGGCGATCTCGATCACCCGGTCGGCGATGGCGCGCACGGCGGGCGTGTGCGCGGCGATCACAATGGTGCAGCCGGCGTCGCGCAAGCGTTGCAGGAGGTGCATGAGCGACTCTTCCGATTGGGCATCCAGCGCCGAGCTGGGCTCGTCGAGCAACAGGATCGGCGCATCGGGGTAGAGAGCACGGGCCAGCGCCAGTCGCTGGCGCTGGCCGCCGGAGAGATTGGCACCGTTCTCGTTCAGGTGCGTGAAGAAGCCCTTCGGCAGCGACTCGATGAATTCCAGCACGCCGATCTCGCGGCAAATCCGCAGGATGCGCTCCATGTCGGGCTGGTAGTCGCCCGGGGCAAGGTTCTCAAGCACCGTGCCGGAGAGCAGGTGGGTCTGCTGCGGCACCACCGCCATGTGCCGGCGCAGGCCGGCCAGTTGGAAATACCGGAGATCCATCTCTCCGATCAGGATTTTTCCCTTTTCAGGCAGATAGAGCCGCTGAAGGAGCGCCAGCAACGTGCTCTTGCCGCAGCCGGACTCGCCAACCAAGGCGGTGATCTTCCCTGCAGGAAGCGTGAGCGTGATGTCCTGAAGTGTCGCCATCCGTCCCGCGTGTTTGAAGGTCACGTCCACCAAGTGGATGTCCTGCGCGGCATGTCTGGTCGCAAATTCGATCGTTCCCTGATCCTTCTCCAGTTCGAGGTCCATGATTTCGAAGAGACGATCCGTCGCAATCAGCGTTTCCTGAATGGAGGTGTTGAGTCCGATCAGCGCCGCGATGGGGCCGGGTCAGGTAGCCCGCGAGCGTGTAGCACGACATGAGCTGTCCGGGCGTAAGCCCCGCATCGAGCACGAGGCCCGCTCCGAGCCAGAGAAGCCCGATCAGATAAACCTGACCAACGAGCGTTGCCGCCGTGCCGCTCCCGAGTGCCATAAGGGAGGAGCGCCAGACGGTCTTCATCAAACGGACCAGAGTCACCTCCGTGCGCATGGCGGCGTGTTCCTCCAATCGGAAGCGACGCAGGATCGGTTGCGCAGTGAGCGACTCGACGAGCTGCGCGTTGAAATCCGCGCCCCGCTCCATCAGTTGGCGCTGGTAGAGCCGGTTGCGGCGGTCAACCAACCAATAGATAAGCACGTTGACCGGGATGAGAGCGAGCGAGAGCAACGCGAGCTTCCACGACCAGAAGAACATCGCACCCAGCGAGAAAACGAGGATGAGCGGATTGAGCGCCAGGCTCAGCAGGGAGCTGTTGAGGAAGTTCCGGATCTTGACCGCATCGCCCACCCGCGAAGTGATCTCGCCCACGCGCATCGTGTCGAAAAACGCCTGCGGCAACCGCAGCAGATGCCGGTAGTAGGCGAGCATGAGGGTGACATCGATCCGCTGCGCCATGCGGAGGGACAACAGCGATTGGAACCAGCCCAACACCAGTTTGAAACCGAGGATCGCGAGCATCGACACGCCGAGCAGGTTCAGGAGTCGCCGGTTGCCGTCGGGGATAACGTTGTCCACGATCTTCTGGACGTAGATTGCCATCGCCAAGCCGAGCACGGTCGTGACGACCGCACCGACGAAGGCTTGAAAGAGCACCGGCTTGTGCGGCTGGAGGAGGTTCCACAACCGCTGCCACTGCGAGACCGTGTGGTCGCCCGGTTGAAAACCATCGCCGGGAGCCATCAATATGAGCACGCCGGTCCAGACGGATTTGAATTTCTCGTGCGACCACTTCTCCACGCGGCCAACAGCCGGGTCCATCACCTTGGCGTGTTTTGGCGACCACTCAACGAGGACGATATAGTGCAGGAGCTTCCCGTCGATCAGGCAATGGGCAATCGCGGGCAACGGCACCATCGGCAACGCCTCCACCGCACCCTTGACGCCCTTCGCTGTGAAACCCAACTGCCGCGCCGCCTCCACCATACCCAATGCGGTCGAGCCTTTTTGATTCGTGCCCGCCAACTGCCGCAGCCGGGCGACGGGGAAAACCTTACGATAGTGCGCCGCCACAGACGCAAGGCACGCCGCGCCGCAGTCGGTGATGTCACGCTG
>CAMTVF010000137.1:0-25584 GCA_947085115.1 uncultured Opitutaceae bacterium
CGCGCCGAACTGAACCCCAGAACACTTCAAAAAATCGAAGCAGGGCGGACAGACATCCTGATCACGACGGCGATCCGACTGCGCTATTCACTCGATTGTCCGTGGGATGAACTCATGCCCTCGGCAAACACCGAACAGGGCCAGAGAAAACCCGGATAGTAAAGATCCCCGGAGCAAGCCCCGAGCCACATGCAATCTACCCAATCCCGTTCCACCAAACAAGCCGAAGCAAACTTTTGTGGTATCGGACCCACTGCGAATGAACCGGGCGACACCATCCACGCACGGCTCCTGTATTGAGGCGCGACACCCGTCGCGACCGGCGTTCGTTGGTCCGGATATTTCACACCCAGAATGCAGCCGATGCACACGTTGTTTCTGCGTCTGGGCACCCTCGCCCTGCCGTATTCGTCAATGGCAGGTGGCGCGCCCGTCGCGCCACGTTCCTTCGCCCCAATCGTTGCGCGGCGAGCGCGCAACCCGCCCTGCTGGCCGACAGAGCCGCCCCCGAAGTGGGCGACCAAGGGCACCGCGTCCCCATGAAATATGCGGATTGGCCCGCCCGGAGGTCGCGGGTTCCACCACTTGGTGAACAGCTGTTTGGGGTGTTGTTCAGGCCCTGCTGCGCGGGTCCGCCTCAGAAAAAACGCACGGGCTTGGCCTGCATGCGGACGTGCTCCTCGTCGGAGCAGCCGGCGGCGGTGGCGACGTCGGTGGTCGCGTTGGTTGTCTTCACAAGGTCGTTGGCGAGCATGTAGTTCTCCACTTCCTCGCCCGACACGTCGGCCAGCATCACCCCCTCAATCTCCACGCACGGCGAGAGCGGTTGGCCCGACTTGCGCACCATTTCTTCGTAATTGGCGCGGTTGTTGATGATGTCGATGTCGTCGAAGGCGAGGTTGTGCTTTTGCATGATGGCGCGGACGCCATTGCTCCAGCCGCAGTGAGGTTTCAGGTAGGCTTTGATCTTCATGGATAAGTGTTGGTGTGGTTCCCGAGTATTTATGTCTTGGGCGCAATGTAGGCCGAGAGTTTTCTTCTTCAACTGAAAGTTTTGCCCGGTAGTGTGCGGTGAGTGTCCGCTTCCCTGCCCGCTCTCACCCCGCTTCAAGCTTCGGCCTTTGCGCGCCTCGCCTTGGATAATGTGCGCCGCGAATACCCCCGGGCGGAGTTTAATCTGCTCACCGGCCCCGAGGATCTTCGCCCACCGCACGAGCTTCATCCCGCGTTTTATGGGTGCTACGACTGGCACTCGTGTGTTCACCAACACTGGATGATGGTGCGGCTCCTGCGAATTTTTCCGCAACTGCCCGAACGGGCCGCGATCGAGAGCGTGCTGCGCGAACACTTGAGCGCCGACAACCTCCGCGCCGAAGCCGCATACATGGCTGCCCCCGGCCGATCGTCCTTTCAACGACCCTATGGCTGGGCCTGGGTCTTGAAACTCGAGCAGGAAGTGCGCTCCCACGACCCGGAGTTCGCCCAGAACCTGCGTCCCCTCGTGACGGTAATTCGCGAGGGCCTGATGACCTATTTGCGTTCGCTGACCTATCCGATGCGGCACGGTTCGCATGCCAACACGGCGTTCGCCACGGCTTTTGCTCTCAATTGGGCGCGTTCTGTGGGGGATCAGGAGTTGAAATTGCTCTGCACCAGTCGCGCCGCAGCGTGGTTTGGGCGGGACAAGGATTACCCGGCCCACCTTGAACCCGGCGGGGAGGATTTTTTCTCTCCCGCCCTCGTTGAGGCCGGTTTGATGGGCCGGATCTTGCCGCCCATGGCTTTCGCGCAGTGGTTCGCACAATTCTTGCCGCACATCGCGAAAGGCCAGCCGGCCTCCCTGCTCCATCCCGCAACCGTCAGCAGTCCGGGCGATCCCAAAATCGGTCACTTGATCGGGCTGAATCTAAATCGCGCGTGGGTTTGGCGCCGTCTGGCCGATTTGTTGCCAGACGGAGACGAGTTGAATGCGGTTTGCAAGGACGCCTCGGCCCGTCACTTCGAGGCCGCCATGCCGCTTCTGGATTCCCGGGATTTTATCCGCGCCCACTGGCTCGCGTCCTTTGCGGTGTATGCGTTGACCGAGTGAAATAAACTCCACTGATCAGAATCCTGTAGCGGAGGCTGGGGCGGCGGGCATGATGCGCCGTCATGGATTGGAATTTGGTCACCACCGCTGTCATTGCCGGGCTCACGCTTGTGGGCGTCGCAATTGGGCGCTGGCCGGGATTGAGGATGAATCGCGCCAGTATCGCGCTGGTTGGCGCGACACTGTTGATCGCACTGGGCATCATTCCTTTGGACGCGGCGTATCGCGCCGTGGACTGGAACACCATCGTGCTCCTTCTCGGCATGATGATTATCAACGTCAACCTGCGGCTGGCCGGGTTTTTCCGCTTGGTCACCGCGAGCCTGGTGCGGCATGCGCGCACCCCGCGGCGCTTGCTCGCGTTGGTCGTCGCGGCCTCTGGCGTGCTCTCGGCGGTTTTTTTGAATGACACGATCGCGCTGATGATGACTCCCCTCGTCGTCGAGTTGGCCCTGACCCTGCGTCGCAATCCCCTGCCCTACTTGGTCGCGCTCGTGACGGCGGCCAACGTCGGCTCCGTCGCGACAGTGATGGGCAATCCTCAGAACATGCTGGTCGCGATGGCCTCGGGCATCGGCTTTGTGGACTTCTTTCTCGCCTTGGCTCCGATCGCCGCCATCGGTCTGGTCGTGATTTGGGTGGTAGTGGTGGTCGTCTACCGCACCGAGTTTGCGCCCGCGGTGTTTGACGAAACGGTCACGCTCCCCGGCCGGCACCACCGTCCGCTCTTGAGGAAGAGCCTCGCCGCCACCGGAGTGCTGCTTATCGCATTGGTTGTCGGCGTTCCGATTCCGTTGGCGGCCTTGTTGGGCGCCGCATTGCTCCTCATTACCCGAAGGCTGAAGCCCGAGCGCGTCTTTCGCGAAATTGATTGGGGCCTTCTCGTCTTTTTCGCCGCCCTGTTTGTTGTCACGGGGGCCATTGAAGAATCCGGGCTCGGAATCCACCTGTTCGCCTTCTTGCGTCCTTGGTCGGACGGCGGACCCGCCAGTTTGGCGGGAGTGGCGGTGGTATTGAGCAACCTCGTTTCCAACGTGCCGGCGGTGATGCTGTTCCGTCCGGTCATTCCAACCCTCGGCGACCCCGGGACGGCGTGGTTGACCCTCGCGATGGCGACGACCTTGGCCGGCAATCTCACCTTGCTCGGTTCGGTGGCAAACTTGATCGTGGCGGAAACCGCCCGGCGAAGGGGCGTTGAACTCGGTTTCGTCGAATATTTGAAAGCCGGCGTGCCGATCGCGATCCTGACGCTCTTGCTCGGGATTGCGTGGATGCGTTGGTAAATAGCCGCTGCGCAACCTTCGGCCCACACGGGCGCCTAAATTCAGGCGGTTTTTTTTGGACTCCGCGCTTGCGCGGGCTCGCGACGCCTAGAAATGTCTCCTGACATAACGCTGTCATCGCGTTCGAGTAGACTGCCCCTTCACTTCTGATCCACATTCCTATGTCCAAAGCCGATAAGTCCACCAAAGCCGAAGCCAAGCCCATGTCGCCCGGGCGCGAGAAGAACATCGAACTCGCCGTCTCTTCGATCACGAAGCAGTTCGGCGAGGGCTCAATCATGCGTCTCGGTAGCAATACCAAGATGAAGATCGAGACGCTGTCCACCGGCTCCCTCGCCATCGACATCATGCTCGGCGTCGGCGGCCTGCCGAAGGGACGCATCATTGAAATCTACGGACCGGAATCGTCGGGCAAGACGACGTTTTGCTTGAGCGTCATCGCTGAGGCCCAACGCCAGGGCGGCCTCGCCGCCTTCATTGACGTGGAGCATGCGCTTGATCCGAAATATGCGCGCATCGTCGGTGTTCAACTTGACGACCTGCTCGTGTCGCAGCCGGATTCCGGCGAAGACGCGCTCAATATCATGGAGACACTCATTCGCTCGAACTGCATTGATGTGATCATTCTCGACTCCGTTGCCGCGCTCATCACTCGCGCCGAGCTCGACGGTCAAATGGGCGATGCCACCGTCGGTGCGCAAGCGCGCCTGATGTCGCAGGCCATGCGCCGCTTGACCGCCGTGGTGAGCAAGACCAACTGCGTTTGCATCTTCACCAATCAGATCCGCGAAAAGATCGGCGTAATGTTCGGCAGCCCCGAAACCACCTCGGGCGGCCGGGCGTTGAAATTCTTTTCATCCATCCGGCTCGACATCCGCCGCAAGGATCAACTGAAGGCGCCGGATGGTCGCGTCATCGGTAATCGCACCAAGATCAAGGCCGTGAAGAACAAGGTCGCTCCGCCGTTCACCGAGTGCGAATTCGACATCATGTATAACGAGGGAATCTCCGCGACGGGTTCGCTGATTGATCTCGGCATTGAAAACAAAGTTCTTGAGAAGAAGGGCGCGTGGATCGCATTCAACGGTGATCTCGTGGGCCAAGGTCGCGAGGCGGCCAAGGAGGCCTTGCGTCAAGACCCCAAGCTCGCGGAAAAAATCAAGGCCGCGCTCCTCGAGAAAGTAAGCGTCAAGGGCGGCGAGTCTGTCACCGGCGAAGTCACCGAGTAAGGTTGCCCCCCTCCATGTTTCGAGCCGCCGCTTTTCGCTGCGGCTTTTTTCCGGGCGCTGCGAATCGGTTGCGCCGCCTTGCGATTTTTGCGCCCCTCTTTCAAATGATGCCCAGCTCGAATCCTGCCCTCGCCTTTCGCCTGATCGTCGCGCTGTTCGCATTGCTCACAGTCAGTGCGGCTTCTGTGCAGAGTGATCGGAGCAATAGCCGCATCTCCTTGCCCTTGGACTGTCGCACGTGACTTCCGGGTGGGGCGACCGCGCCTTGATGCGCGCCGATGGGCCCCCCATGGGGCGGGTTGGGGTCCGCTCGGCTGGCTCGCCGATCGCCCGCAGGTCCTGCGGCAGTTGACCGATATCTTTGACTTCCGCGCCCGTCGCGTGGTCGAACCATTTCACGGACTCTCACCACTTGATCCGCGCTTGGAACCGGGATTTCCCTTTGCCTCGCGTGCGACGGTGGCTTTGCGTGGGGCAATGGATTTCCCCTCGGATACGATTGCTGCACTCGCGACGCCGGTCGGCACGTCGGCGATTGGCGTCGTTCGGGTCAGTGGCCCCGAAACAAGAGCGATCGCACAGGGAATTTTCGGTGATCTCGCCCCACCCCGCCTCGCCCAGCATGCCGACTATCGCGATACATTCGGTTCGCTCGTCGACGACGTGCTCTACACGTTTTTCGCCCAGCCCAACTCCTACACCGGCGAAGATACGCTCGAGATTTCGTGTCATGGAAATCCCTTTATCGCACAAAAACTGCTCGGGGATCTCCTCACCCGCGGATGTCGCTCGGCCGAGGCCGGCGAATTTACCAAACGCGCGTTCCTCAATGGGCGTCTGGACTTGAGTCAGGCCGAAGCAGTCATGGACTTGATCCATGCCCGCAGTGAGCGCGCCCTCGCCGTCGCCAATCAGCAACTTCGCGGATCGCTCGGGCGGCGGATGGACGAACTTATCAATTTGTTGGTCAATATTTTAGCATCGATCGAGGCCTATATCGATTTTCCCGAGGAAGACCTGCCCCCTGAAAACCGCGCCCACCTCGCCTCTCAGCTTGTCCGGCTTCAAAGCGCAACCGCGTCCCTCTTGGCGACAAGCCACTACGGCGCACTGCTTCGGTCGGGCATCCGCACGGTGATTATTGGAGAGCCAAACGTCGGCAAGAGCAGCCTCTTGAATCAATTGCTAGGACGCGATCGCGCCTTGGTCAGTCCGGAGCCCGGAACCACGCGCGACTACCTAGAGGAAGTGATTTCTGTTGGCCCGCACGCCTTTCGGCTCATCGATACCGCCGGTCTTAATGAGTCCCCCTCTCCGCTCGAGCGCCGCGGCATCGAAAAGACCGTCGAACAAGCGACCGCCGCCGACGTCTTTCTGTGGATGATCGACTCATCGCGCGCCCTGCCCGCTCTCGCCCCGCACCTAGCTAGGCTTCTGCGTCCGGACAACACCGTCGCTGTCTTGAACAAATGCGACCTCGCCCCCGAGAGTCCGCCGCCCACGGACCTTCCCTTCGTGCGAGTATCTGCACTCACCGGCGCCGGAATCGACCAATTGAGTAGTCACCTTGCAAGAGTCGCAGACCAATTTCGCACCGAGACGGGAGACGAGGTGGTCGCGATCAACGCCCGACACGCTCAAGCCTTGGCCCAATCGCGCGCCGCGCTGGCGAGCGCCTCAGCAAAGTTGGATCAAAACGAACCCATCGAATTGGTCGCGAGCGATTTGCGGGAGGCGCTCTCCGCTTTGGGAGAAATCGCGGGGCGAGTTGATAACGAAAAAGTCCTGGATGCACTGTTCTCAAGCTTCTGTATCGGAAAATAATTTTGACATCAAAATACACTGTGAATTCTAATTCTGGACTCTATGATGTCATCGTCTGTGGAGCCGGGCATGCCGGTGTTGAGGCCTGTTTGATCGCGGCGCGGCGCGGCGCAAAGACCTTATTGTTAACGGGCAACATCGATACCATCGCCCAGATGAGCTGCAATCCAGCCATCGGAGGACAAGCGAAAGGGCAGATTGTTCGTGAAATTGATGCCCTCGGCGGAGAAATGGCGATCAATGCCGACGTCACGGGAATTCAGTTTCGCTTGCTCAACGAATCAAAGGGGGCCGCGGTTCAGGCACCGCGGGTGCAATGCGACAAGAAGGCCTATCAGTTTCGCCTTAAACACACGCTCGAGCTACAAACAAACCTGCAGATATTTCAGGCCACGGTAACCGGACTCATCTTCGAAGATGGCAACGTTGCGGGTTGTCGCACGAACCTGGATATTGAATTTCGCGGCAAAACCGTCGTCATCACGACGGGCACCTTCTTGCGGGGCCTCATGCATGTCGGGCAAAACAAGAACGAGGGGGGACGCCTCGGTGATTTTAGTTCAAAAACGCTCTCGGCGAGTTTTCTAGACGCCGGCATTGATCTACAAAGGCTTAAAACCGGAACACCGCCCCGGATTCTCGGCCGAAGTATCGACTTCAGTCGGCTTCAAGAACAGAAGGGAGATACCAGCCCGACGTTTTTTGCCTTCCACGACACCCGGGGTGATCAGGATCTGTTCCACGTGGAACATCACGGCGAACGTCGGCTCGGCTGGACCCCCGGAAACGAACAGATCTCGTGCTGGATGACTCATACCACACCTGAATCCGCCGAGATTGTCCGGGCTAATCTCCACAAGTCCGCCATGTATTCCGGAGAAATCACCGGCACCGGACCGCGTTACTGTCCAAGTATCGAAGACAAGTTCGTGCGCTTTGCCGACAAGCCCCGCCATATGCTCTATCTCGAACCGGAAGGGCGAAATACCAACGAGTATTATATCAACGGACTTTCAACAAGTTTGCCGTTTTCGGTCCAGTTGGATCTCGTTCATAGCATTCCCGGACTGGAGCAGGCGGTGTTGTTGCGCCCGGCTTACGCGGTCGAATATGACTTTGCGCCGCCTCAACAACTCTTCCCGTCCCTTGAGTCGCGCAAAGTGAAGAATCTTTTTTTTGCCGGCCAGATCAACGGCACCTCGGGGTATGAAGAAGCGGCCGCCCAAGGCCTCATGGCCGGCATCAACGCAGTGCAGAAGGTGAGGGGAGAAGCGCCGCTGGTGCTGGGGCGCCACGAAGCCTATATCGGAGTGTTAATCGATGATCTGGTGACGAAGGGAACGACCGAACCCTACCGCATGTTTACGAGCCGCGCAGAGTATCGCCTTCTCCTTAATCATGGGAGCGCCGAGTTGCGATTGCTTCATCACTCAAAACAACACAAGCTGCTTTCCATCAATCGATTGACTGCAATTGACCGCAAATTGTCTCGTGTCTCGTATTGGCAAAAATATCTGGAGGAAACGCGCACCACAGGCGGCCTGTGGGGGGACATTATTCGGCGCGAAAAAGAGCTCGCCCCCCTCCCTGCGGAACTGGTCGCCGAATCAGACGCGATCAAGGAAGAGGTTCTTTACCGGGTCTTTTACCGGGGCTATCTCGAGCGTGATCTTAGGCAAATCGCAAAACTTCAGGACATTGATCGGATCAAGCTTTCCGCCGACCTTGATTATCTCGTCATCCCCGGCCTCCGGCGCGAAAGCGCCCAAAAGCTTCAGCAATTGCGCCCCGTCACCCTTGGCCAGGCAAGTCGGATCAGCGGCGTCAATCCGTCCGATATCAGTATCCTGATGATACGCCTGGAGGCCGCCCGGAGATTGTCGGCCGGTCTTGGCTGAGACTCTCGCATTGATGACATCTGGCTCGCCGGCACCAGTGAGTAGATCCGCACAAAACCCATTCCGCCTCAATTTCCCATGCTCCAACCTTCTGCGATGAAGAGCACCGGAAAATGCGCGCTGCCTGTATTTAGGACATAAGGAACGAATTCTTGGGGTTCCCTTTTTTCACCGGACCGTGCGAAGCACTGTTGTCAGAAGCCTTCTCGCTTGCCCCGCAGCAAATCGCCCGCCGGATTAGCGTTTGTGACTTTTAAGCCCGAATTCTTGGCCGACGTGACCCGTCGCCGCGAAGCCCTGAAGGGGACCCTGGGTGTGCTGTTTCCCAAGAAACAGGCCGTTGTCTGGGAGGTCGGCTGTGGCCATGGCCACTTTTTGGTGCGGTATGCCGCCGAGTTTCCGGGCAAGGTCTGCGTCGGCGTGGATATGATCCTGGATCGACTGGAGCGCAGTGGAAAAAAGCGCGACCGTTCAAAGCTCCTTAATTGCCACTTCGTTCGTGCGGAGGCGCGCGAGTTCTTCAATGCGCTTCCCACCGACGTCACCTTCGACGAAGTATGGGTTCTTTTTCCCGACCCCTGGCCCAAGGCCCGTCACCATAAGAACCGAATTCTCGACGCGAATTTCTTCGACGCCATTGCGAGTCGGGCGGGGGAGGGTGCTCGCCTCTATTTTCGCACAGACCACGCTGAGTATTTCTGTTCGGTTGAGTTAATAATTTCCCGGTTAACAACTTGGGCCGTTGATCCCGGGGCCGATTGGCCATTGGAACACGAAACTGTCTTCCAATCCCGGGCGCCAAGCTATCACTCGCTCGTCGCGGTCAGGACATCAAGTCCAGCGCCAAGAGTAGAACTAACTGGGCCAGGCCAGCCACCCCCAGCATGGCCCACGTCGCCTGCATGAACGGATCACGCGCCAACTTGCGCTCTCCATTGGGGTAGTGCGGTTGCGCGGTGCGCTGCAAAAGATCGCTCGCGGCGGAGTCCATGCCGTATCTTTCGGTTGGGCGGCGCAAGGGAGCAAGCCTCAGTTTCTCAGACGCGGGCCTATATAAGGCCGCATTAGCGGCGTCGGGGAATTTTCTTGGCCAAACTAATTTCCCGGAAGCCGCTGTTGAAATCAAATTTCAGGGGTTGACGGTTTCTCGCGGGGAAATCTACCTATTCCCTCTTCCCTCCACCCGGAGACATTTTTTCGGACACCCATGCTGAACGCCAACAAATTGCTCGGTCTCGCGGCCGCCCTCGCCCTCCCGGCCACCCCGGCCTTTGCCAAGGTGGAGGCAAGCGCCACGCAATTCGACGTTTTTGGACTCCCGCTGACGAACAGCATCATGACGACCTGGGCCGTTGCGCTCGCGTTGATCATCGCGGTTCGCCTCGCCATCGGCGCCAAGCCCACCCTCGTTCCCTCCAAGGGTCAGGCCCTGATTGAGGGCGCGCTCGACGGCATCAAGAATTTGGTCGAGCCCATCGTGGGCAAGAAGGTCGCGCCCGCCGCGCTGCCCCTCCTGCTCTGCCTCTTTATATTCATCGTCATCAACAATTGGTCCGGCCTGCTCCCGGGAGTCGGCACCATCGGCTGGGAAAGCCACAACCCCGACGGCTCGCGTAATTTCGCCGCGTGGATACGCCCCTTCAGCGCCGACATGAACGGAACCCTTGCGCTCGCCCTCGTCGCAATGGCCATGTGGTTCTATCTGGTCATGCGCTATGCCGGGCCGAAGGTTTTGCTCCATGACTTGTTCGGCAACAAAGCCGAAAGGCGCGAAGTGCCCGCCGCCATCTATTATTTTCTGGCCTTCATTTTCATCGCGGTGGGGTTAATCGAGATCGTCTCGATCGGCATCCGCCCGGTTTCGCTTTCCTTCCGTCTCTTTGGCAACGTCTTTGGCGGCGAAAACCTCCTCCACGGCACCGGTTTCGTCTTCCCCTTCTACTTCCTCGAACTGCTCATCGGTCTCGTCCAAGCCCTTGTGTTCACCCTGCTCGTCAGCGTTTACATCGGCCTCATCTGCAATCATGGCGATGACCACGCCCCGGACTCCAAGGAGGACGGCACCGGAGCCCACCCCTGATTTTTCCGCCGGGAGCGTGCAAACTCGCGCGCACGGCGGATTCCACAACCAAAAGAAAAATACCACCATGATCGATATCATCGCCCAGACCGCCACCTCCGGCATCACCGGCAACCTCCACGTCGCCCTCGGGTGCACCGCCGCCGCCCTCGGCGTCGCCATGATCGGCACCAAAGCCGTCGAGTCTGTCGGCCGCAACCCCGGAGCCTCCGGCAAGATCCTCGTCCAATCCATCCTCGGCATGGCCCTCGCCGAAGCCGTTGCGTTCTACGTGATCTTCCTTGTCTGATCTGACTTCCCGGCGCGCCACTCCCCAGCGGTGCGCCGGGATCCCCTTTCCCCTACGCCATGAATCTCCTCCTCGCCACCACTGACGCCGCCGGCAAACTGCATCAGCTCCAGACCCAATTCGGCATTGAGGGCAAATACCTGCTGATGCAGGTCATCAGCTTCTCCATTCTGGCGTTCGTCCTTTACCGGTTCTTCTTCAAGCCTGTTCTCGCCACCGTTGACGAACGGAACCAGAAGATCGAAAGCGGCCTGAAGCACGCCGAAGAAATGCAGGCCAAGCTCGCCGCAGCCGCGCAAGAAAGCACGCAGATCGTCAGGAACGCGCAGCTTGAGGCCCAGAAGCTCATCGACGAATCCCGTCGCCTCGCGAAAGACCTTTCCGACAAACAGCAGGCCGAGGCCATGCAACGCTCGGCCGACATGATCGCCAAGGCGCAGCAAGCCAGCGAGCTCGCGCACAAAAAGATGCTCGATCAGGCCCGGGGCGAGATTGCCCGCCTCGTCGTCACCACGACCGAGCGCGTGCTCGCCAAGCAACTCACCGACGCCGATCGCGCCGCCTACAACGCGACTGCGACCAAGGAATTGTCGGTTCTTTGATTCATATACTGACGCGCGAACATGGCTGCCTCCAAAAAAACCACCCTCCTCGCCAAGCAACTCTTCAAGCTCAGCTTGGAGAACGGCGCCGTCTCTCCAGACCGCGTCAGCGGCGTCTTGGGTTGGATTGAGAAACACGCGCCCCTCCAAGCACTCGCGCTGCTCAAGGTTTACCACCGACAGATCGCGACGGAGTTCGCAAAATCCCGCGCCATCGTGGAGCACGCCGGCCCCGTCACTGAAGCAACCCTCAAGATGATTGAGGGCGCCCTGTCGCAAAAATATCACCGCTCCGTCACGACTCTGGCCAAGCCCAACGCCGCGCTCCTCGCCGGCCTGCGCGTGCGCATCGGTTCCGATGTTTACGAGTCCACTGTCGCAGGCCAACTGGCCGAACTTTCCACGTCCGTCTAAATTCCTCCCCTTTAAACCACACTCCGGATGAGCAACGTCATCGAACAAATCGAACAACAGATCGCCAAGCTTTCCAGCAAGGCCGTCAAAAAAAATACCGGCACCATCCGCACCGTCGCCGACGGCGTGGCCAAGATCGATGGTCTCTCGGACGTCATGTATAACGAAATGGTGCAATTCCCCGGTGGCACCATCGGCATCGCCCTCAATCTCGAGGAAGACGAGGTCGGCTGCGTCATTCTCGGCGACGTCTCCCAACTGAAGGAAGGCGACGAGGTCATGACGACCGGCAAGCTCCTCTCCGTTCCTGTCGGCAAAGCCCTGCTCGGTCGCGTCGTCGACGCCCTCGGCCGCCCGGTCGACGGCAAGGGCCCGATCGATTCCAAGGAATCCTACCCGGTCGAAAAAATCGCCCCCGGCATCATTGTCCGCAAATCCGTTTCCCAGCCGCTCCTCACCGGCATCATGGCGATCGACTCGATGATCCCGATTGGCCGCGGCCAGCGCGAACTCATCATCGGCGATCGCGGCACGGGCAAGACCACCATCTGCATCGACACGATCATCAACCAGGGTCGCATCAACAAGGTCGGCCTCGCTTCCGGCGACAAAAGCTTCCGCCCGGTTTACTCCATCTACGTCTCCGTCGGTCAAAAGCAATCGAACATCGTTCGCACCATCTCCGCCCTTGAGGCCGCCGGGGCACTGGAATACACGATCATCGTCGCCGCTCCCGCAGCCGACAATCCCGCCAACCAATACCTCGCCCCCTTCTCGGGTGCCGCCATTGGCGAGTGGTTCATGGAAAACGGCATGGATGCGCTCATCGTTTATGACGATCTCTCCAAGCACGCCGTCGCCTACCGGCAGATCTCGCTCATCCTGAAGCGTCCCTCCGGCCGCGAAGCCTATCCGGGCGACGTATTTTATCTGCACTCCCGCCTTCTTGAGCGCTCGGCCCGCCTTGATGGCAAGGGCTCGCTCACCGCGCTGCCCATTATTGAAACACAGGCGGGCGACGTGTCGGCCTATATTCCGACGAATGTCATCTCGATCACCGACGGTCAGATCTTCCTCGAAACCGATCTCTTCAATCAAGGCATCCGCCCCGCAGTGTCCGTGGGTCTTTCCGTTTCGCGCGTTGGCTCCGCCGCGCAGATCAAGGCCACCAAGCAAGTCGGCGGCAAGCTCAAGGGCGAACTCGCCCAGTTCCGCGAACTCGCGGCCTTCGCCCAGTTTGGTTCCGACCTCGACGCCAAGACGAAAGCCACACTCGAGCGCGGCGCCCGCATCGTCGAACTCTTCAAGCAGGCACAGCTCAACCCCATCTCCATCGAGGTCCAGGCTTCGGTGCTTTGGGCGCTCCAGAAAAATTATTACGACTCCCTCGACGTCAAGGCTGTCGGTGCCGCGGCCGCGTCGCTCCGCGACTTCCTCACCACGCGCAAGGATGAGCTCCTGACGAAAATTCGCACCAAGGCCGCTCTCGACGCCGATATCGAAACCGCCCTCAAAGTCGCCCTCGACGAGTGGAAATCCACCTGCGCCGCCTAATAACCCGGTAGCCAGCATCGAGCAGCGGGCAGGGAGCATCACCCAACGATAACCCCTCGCTCCACCCGCTCCTCACTGCCCGCTACCCGCTACTTCAAACATGTCCTCCACCCGCGACATCCGCCGACGCATCAAGTCGGTCAAGAACACCCGCCAGATTACCAAGGCGATGGAACTCGTCGCTGCCTCGAAGATGAAGAAGGCGCAGCAAGTCGCCATTGCAGGCAATGCCTACGCCCTTCTCATGGCCGACATGCTCGCCGCGCTCTCCGGACGCGTCGATGAAACCGTGCATCCGTTTCTGGTAAAACGCGAAGTCAAGACGCGGGGCATTCTGCTCGTCACCACCGACAAGGGCCTGTGCGGTCCGCTCAACGCCAACCTGTTCAAGCTCGTCCTCGACGTGAAGACGCCGGCGAAGTTCGTCGCCATCGGTCGCAAGGGCGCGCAGTTCCTCGGTCGCGCGCAGAAGGGCATGATCGCCGACTTCACCGTCAGTGACCGCGTCGCGTTCTCCGAAGTGAAGCCGATCGTCGAGTTCATGATGAAACTCTACCTCGAAGGCGCGATCGATACGCTCGAGGTCATCTATCCGCGTTTCAAAAACACGCTCGTCCAAGAGCCCTTGGTTCGCCCGATTCTACCGCTCTCGAATGTGCAGGACTTCGTCAAGTTGCTCCGCGCGGGCGGCGAAGCGTCAAAGCACAGCGATGATCGCGACATGCTCTTCGAGCCGAATCCCCAAGCCGTGCTCGAGGCGCTGCTGCCGTTCTACGTCAACCGTTTCATTCACCAGCTTATTCTCAGTGCCAAGGCCTCCGAGCACAGCTCGCGCATGGTCGCTATGAAGACCGCGAAGGACAACGCCACCGGTCTCCTCGGCGACCTCACTCTCGAATACAACAAAGCCCGGCAGGCCGCGATCACGCAGGAAATTCTCGAAATCTCCGCGGCGGCGGCCGCCACGCAATAATTTCAAACCCACCAACCGCCCCTAATTTCCGTCATGAGCAATCAAGGTAAAATCGTCCAGGTCATCGGCGCCGTCGTTGACGTTCAATTCGTGAAGAACGCCGTGCCCGCGATCTATCAAGCCCTCACCATCGACTTCACGGCCGCTGGCCAGAAGCAGCACCTGACCCTCGAGGTGCAACAGCATCTTGGCGAAGGTCTCGTCCGCACCATCGCGATGTCTTCTTCCGAAGGTCTGGTGCGCGGCATGGCGGTGCTCGACACGGGCGCACCGATTTCCGTCCCGGTCGGTGATGGCGTTCTCGGTCGCATCTTCGATGTCACCGGCGAGCCCGTTGACGGTCGCGGCCCGGTTCCGCACACCAAGCGCTATCCCATTCACCGTCCCGCCCCCTCCCTCGAGGAACAGGACACCAAGTCTGAAATTCTCGAGACGGGCATCAAGGTCATCGATCTCATCTGCCCCTTCATCAAGGGAGGCAAGGCCGGAGCCTTCGGTGGCGCCGGCGTCGGCAAGACCGTCGTCATTCTCGAGCTCATCAACAACATCGCAAAAGCCCACGGTGGTTACTCGGTGTTCGCGGGCGTCGGCGAGCGTTCCCGTGAGGGCAACGATCTTTACCACGAAATGTCCGAGGCGGGCGTCATCGACCAAAAGGATCTCGGCAAGTCGAAGGTCGCCTTGGTCTATGGCCAGATGAACGAACCCCCGGGCGCGCGCATGCGCGTCGCCCTCTCGGCCCTCGCGATGACTGAATATTTCCGCGACGAGAAGAACCAGGACGTGTTGCTCTTCATCGATAACATTTTCCGTTTCTCCCAAGCCGGTTCCGAAGTGTCCGCCCTGCTCGGTCGCTCACCGTCGGCCGTCGGCTATCAACCGACGCTCGCCAACGAAATGGGCATTCTTCAGGAGCGCATCACGTCCACGAAGAAAGGCTCCATCACCTCCGTGCAAGCCGTCTATGTGCCTGCGGACGATCTCACCGACCCGGCCCCGGCCAACACGTTTGCCCACCTTGATTCGACCATCGTTCTCGAGCGCTCCATCGCCGAACTCGGCATCTATCCCGCTGTCGATCCGCTCGCCTCGGTTTCGAAGGCGTTGCAACCCGACATCGTCGGCGATGATCACTACAAGGTCGCCCGCGAACTCCAGCGCGTCCTCCAACGCTACAAGGACCTGCAGGACATCATCGCGATTCTCGGTCTCGATGAACTTTCCCCCGAGGACAAGCTCACCGTCTACCGCGCCCGCAAGATTCAGCGCTTCCTCTCGCAGCCCTTCGCGGTCGCCGAAGTCTTCACTGGCACGCCCGGCAAATACGTGCCCGTCAAGGACACCGTCCGCGGCTTCAAAATGATCCTCAACGGCGAGCTCGATCACGTGGCCGAGGGTGATTTCTACATGAAGGGTGGCATCGATGAAGTCATCGCCGCCGCGAAGAAATAATGCTGCAGTAGCGAGCATCGAGTAGCGACTAGTGGGCATGACCTGAATCACCGCCAAACTACCGCCAACTCTACTCGCTACTCACTACCCGCTCCTCACTACTCATCGCCATGTCCCTGACTCTCGAAATCGTCACGCCCGAGGCAAAGGTGTATTCCGACACCATCGACTCCGTCGTGATTCCGACCGTAGAAGGCGAGATTGGCATTCTGCCCGGCCACATTCCGCTTCTCACCCAGGTCGCCCACGGCGAACTGCGCGTTTCGAAGGGCACCGAGACCGCCTTTCTCGCCGTCAGCGGTGGCTTTGCCGAAATCGAGGGCGATACCGTCCGTGTTCTCGCCGAGTCTGCCATCACCGAAGAGAAAATTGACGAAGCTGCCGTCGAAGCCGCCATGAAGCGCGCCGAGCAGGAAATCGCCAACGCCAAAACGATGGACCCGCAGGAGCTCGAACACCTGCAAAGTCTCGTGCGCTACGCTGGCGTGCAACTCGCTCTCAAGCGCCGCAAGGTTTAAGCTCCGGGTTTCGTTTCCCTTTCCAAGCGCGGCCAAAACGCCGCGCTTTTTCATGTCCAATCGGCCACCTCGGGATGTTCCCGTGCCTTCCGACCCGCCAAAGCCAATCATCTCGCGCTGGTAGCCCAAGTTCGCCCACCGGAGGCGGTAAAAACGCAGATCATTGATCGCTGAAGTTTCCAAAAAATCGCCACCCCGGGCTTCGGGTGAGGCGACAGATTTTGCGCGGGGGTGGGCGGCTGCGGATGGCCGCGGATGGCCGGCAGCAAGCAGGTGAACATGCGGACAAGAAACCCGGTTGAGGCAAAGGAACGCGTGTCTACAATGTAGGGCCATGAAGATCCTCCTTCTGCTCCTCCGAGCATGGCGTGTAGAGCCCGGGAACGCCGTATGCCCGATCTAGCATCCTTTGCCAACTTCGGTGCACGGGTTGGCGCGCTTCAACCAATAATCCATGCGCGATTGGCGTGTTTATCGCTATTATCCATTAACTTGCGTTGTAAATATCGTTGACGATTTCACGCGCTCCTATCCTCGCGACCCCAACCAAGAGGCTTGCAACTCAGTCTCATTAGCGCTTTCTCTCTCTTTGGAATGTCCACGTCATTCAAAGATCTCAGCCCCCTTTGCCAGCTGCCCGCTGGCGCGACCGGGCGTATCTGCGAACTTAAGGGCGACGAGGGCTTTTGCCAGCGCGTCCGCGAGATGGGCTTCGGCGAAGCCGCATTGGTCACGAAAATTTCCGGCACCACCACCAGTCTCTGTCAGATCAATGGCACTCGCATCGCACTGAATCACAGCGCAGCGATGAATATCCTGGTCGAGCGTTTGCCGGCCGGCGCACGTTAAGCGGCAATGTCCGCTAACTTCAAACTCACCGAGCTCGCACCCGGCGCCACCGCGCGAGTAAAGGATTTCCCGAAAACCGGCACGGCGTTTCTTCGCCTGCGTGAAATGGGCCTGCTCCCGGGCACCGTCCTCACCTTTGTGCGCGTGGCCCCGCTCGGCGACCCGATCGAGATCAAACTGCGCGGCTACAACCTGACGCTGCGCCGTGAAGAGGCGGACCAAATTACTGTCGAAACTTGATCCCGTGAGCACGCTGCCTCCGCACATCACGCCTACCGCGAAGATGCGCCCAACCCCCGCCGATCGCACCCCGGTCTACGCGCTCGTCGGCAATCCCAACTGCGGCAAGAGCACACTCTTCAACGCCCTGACCGGCCTGAAGCAAAAGGTCGGCAATTATCCCGGCGTTACGGTTGAGAAGAAGATCGGCGAAATGTTTTCGCAGCACGGCAAACCGATCAAACTGATCGATCTGCCCGGCGCTTACTCGCTCGCCGCCCGCTCGCCCGACGAGGCCGTGACGCGCGATGTGTTGCTCGGCCGCCGCGCCGACACCCCCCAACCCGATCGCATTCTCTGCATCGTCGACGCCAGCAATCTCGAGCGAAACCTCTACCTGCTGCACCAGATTCTCGACCTTGGGCGTCCCGTCATCGTTGCCCTAAACATGATGGACCTCGCGGCCGCGGCCGGCACCGAAGTCAGCGCCGCCCGCCTCGAAAAGGAGCTCGGCGTGCCGGTCATCGCGTGCGAAGCCGTCAACAACACCGGCGTGATCGAGCTGAAGCTCGCCATGAGCCGCACGGAATCTCCGCTTGCGAAACATTCCTGGGATGTTCCGGCCGCCATCGCGCCGGCGGTCGCAGAGATTCAGGCGTCGCTCACCCAAAACGATGGCCGCCCACCACTGGTCGCTCGCGCCGAAGCGCTTCTGCTCCTCACCGATTTTGATAGCGTGCGGGTCGCCGGCTCGACCGCGCTCAATCCCAAGACCTCGGAGATTCTTCGCTCGTGGCAAACCCGCTGGGAGGCCGACGGCACAGACTGGGCCGGCACGCTCGTTGGCAGCCGTTACGACTCAATCGCCACGATCTGCGGGCAGGTGGTGCGCAAGGTCGGCGAAATCGGTCCGTCCCTCTCCGATAAGATTGATACCGTGGTGGTTCACCCCCTGTGGGGCTGGCTCGCCTTCGGCGCCGTGATGGCGGTGATGTTCCTCTCCATCTTCACGCTCGCGGAATATCCGATGAATGCGATCGACGGCGCCACCGCCTCACTCGCTGACGCGGTGAAGGATGCCATGCCCGCGGGCGATCTGCGCGACCTCATTGCCGACGGCGCCATCGGCGGAGTGGGGGGCATCCTCGTTTTTCTGCCGCAGATTCTGATTCTCTTTTTCTTCATCGGGCTGCTGGAAAGCACCGGTTACATGGCACGCGCCGCGTTCATCATGGACCGCTTGATGAGCAAGGTTGGCCTCAACGGAAAGTCCTTCATCCCGCTGCTCGGCTCCTACGCGTGCGCGATTCCCGGCATCATGGCCACGCGCACCATCGAAGATCCCAAGGACCGGCTCGTCACGATCCTCGTCGCGCCACTCATGAGCTGTTCGGCGCGCCTGCCCGTTTATCTCCTGCTGATCGCCGCTCTGCTGCCGAGTGACGCCGTGCCGGTCTCGACCAAGGTCGGCATCATGTTGCTGATGTATGCGCTCGGCACCATCGGCGCCTTTGCTTTCGCATGGTTGTTCAAGCGCACGCTCCTGAAGGGCGAACCGCCGCTGATGATCATGGAGCTGCCGCCGTATCGCCTGCCGCGGGTGCGCGACGTCGCCCTGCAGATGCTTGAGCGCGCCAGCGTCTTCATCAAACGCGCCGGCACCATCATTCTCGGCATCAGTATCGTGCTCTGGTTTCTTTCCACCTATCCGAAGCATCCCGATCCGGCCGCCACTCCGACTGAACAAACGGCCTACAGCTTTGCCGGTCAGGCCGGGCACTTGATTGAACCGACCATCAAGCCGCTCGGCTTCGATTGGCGCATCGGCATCGGCCTCATCACCTCTTTCGCGGCGCGCGAGGTCTTCGTCAGTTCCATGGGCGTCGTCTTCGGGGTCGAGGGCGCGGATGACGAGGATACCGCGCCGCTGCGCGATGCTCTTAAGAAAGCATCCTGGCCCGATGGCGCACCGGTATTTACGCCGCTGGTTTGCTTCACGCTCATGATCTTCTATGTTTTCGCCATGCAATGCATGGCGACAGTTGCAGTGGTGAAGCGCGAGACCAACTCGTGGCGCTGGCCGTTGTTTCAAATTGCCTACATGACCGGCACGGCGTGGGTGTTGAGTTTCATCGTATACCAAGGCGGGCGCGCGCTGGGGTTTTAAGATGTCCGCGGAGTTACAGACCTACGTCGCGCTCGGAGTCGTGGCCCTCGCCGCCCTCTCTTTGATCCGCGCGGCACAGAAAAAACGAAACCAGCCCGGCTGCGGTGGCAACTGTGGGGCGGTCAGCCCCGAGGTGAAGAAGCTTCAGGCGCGCCTCAAGCGCTAGGCCGATACCACGTCCCGTGGGTTTTGGACTCTTGCGTGGCAGGGCCGGCAAGGACGGACGCCCCGCCGCGCATTTGTCCCATGTATTTGTCCCATGGTATATTTCTTTCGGGCGACTGGCATAATGCCGGTTGCCATCCGGTTTGTGCCTTTGGCGTTTTGCTGCCCGGCAGAACCCGGCAAGAATGATGCCCTCAAGGATCGCTGTTGATTGCTTTGTCCCCAGCGCGTTTGATTCGTTTCGGAAAGCGTGTTGGGGACAACACGCTCCACCCTTGGCGGGTCTTGCCTGCAGTCGAAAGGTCATTGCTAACTGCAATAACCTAGGATTTTTCCAGAAGTCTTCGGCTCTGTCCGGTCTTATCCCTTCGGTCTGTTTCCTAACCCGGGGCATCCTTTTTGATGTTACCGCCATGACCATCCTCTCCCAATCCCGTCTTTGCCTCGCCCTCGCGGTTTCCGCGCTGTGCTTTGCCCCGCTTCCCCTCCGCGCCGTCGAACCGCATCTGGTTTGCGCCGACCAAACCGCCCTCGGCATGCCGGACTGGGTGCGTTCGGGCGTCATCTACGAAATCAACGTCCGCCAGTATTCCGCCGCAGGCAACTTCGCCGCCGTCACCGCCGACCTGCCGCGCCTGCGAGACCTCGGGGTGGATATTCTGTGGCTCATGCCGATCCATCCCATCGGCGAACTCAACCGCAAGGGCCCGCTGGGCAGCTATTACGCGGTGAGTGATTATCTCGGCATCAACCCCGAGTTTGGCACCAAGGAGGATTTCCGCGCGTTCATGACTGCGGCGCATTCGCAGGGCTTCCGCGTCATCCTCGACTGGGTTGGCAATCACACCGCCTGGGATAATCCGCTCGCCGCCAGTCATCCCGATTATTTTTTGCGGGATCACGCCGGTCGCTTTCAGCCGCCCACAGGCTTTGACTGGACCGATGTGATCCAGATCGATTTCTCCAACCCCGCCGTCCTCGATTATCAAACCATGGTGCTTGCTTACTGGGTGAAGGAATTCGGCGTCGATGGTTTCCGCTGCGATTATGCGACCGGAGTGCCGACAGCCTTTTGGAACGAGCTCACCGCGCGTCTGCGCCGCGTCCGCTCCGATCTGTTCTTTCTATCCGAATCCGATCTTCCCCAACACCAGCTTCACGCCTTCAACGCCTCCTACGGTTTTGACATGATGCACGCCATCAACGACGTCGCCCAAGGCCGCAGGGGCGTCTCGCAGCTCGACGACACGCTGACCCGCACCCGCGTCCGCCTGCCCGCTGGCGGCGCGCTGATGTATTACACGAGCAATCACGACGAGAACAGTTGGCAGGGCACGGAGTTTGAACGTCTCGGGGGCGGCGCCGCTGCGTTTGCGGTCTTCTCCTTCATGCTCGATGGCATTCCGCACATCTACAACGGCCAGGAAATCGGCCTGAACCGCCGCCTCGAGTTCTTCGAGCGCGACCCGATCATCTGGCCCGTCACCAAGCACGCGCTCACGTCCTTTTATCAGACCTTGGCACAATTGCGTCGCACGCATCCGGCCTTGCGCACGGGTTCGGCAATGCGCCGGATCGATACGACAGGGCAGGAATCCATCTACGCCATCTTGCGCGACCATGCCGGTTCCCGCGTCGTCGCCCTGCTCAATCTCACCGCTCGCGACGCCAAGGCTGACGCTTATGACCCGGCCCTTGAGGGTCGGTGGCGCGACGCGTTCACGGGGGAGATCATCACGCTCGCGGCCACCGTGCCGCTCGAAGTCAAGGCGTGGCAGTATCGCGTGTTGGTGTCGTTGGATTGAGTCCTGGTCGCGCGGGGACGACAGCCATCTTTCCCGTTGCCGGTCACCCGCCGCAGGCTAGCGTCGCCGGTCTATGACCCTTCGCCCCCTGCTACCCCTGGCGGTCCTCTTAGGATTGGCCGGGAGTCTTCATGCCCAAGAAAAACCTTTGTTTTTTTCCGGCGCTCAAATCATCCCGATCGCCGGTCAACCCATCGCTCATGGAGTGCTCGTGGTGCAGGGCGGCAAGATCACGGCGGTCGGTGCCGTGGGGGCGGTTGCCGTTCCCGCCGGTGCCGAGATTCACGACGTCACGGGCAAGGTAATCATGCCCGGCCTGGTTGATTCCCATAGCCACATCGGGGGAGGGCAGGGGGCCGATGGCTCCAATCCCATCCAGCCCGACGTTCGCGTGCTCGACGCGATCGACGTGCGCAGCCCGTCGATCCAGAAGGCGCAGGCCGGAGGCATCACCACCGTCAACGTCATGCCCGGCTCAGGTCATCTCATCAGCGGCCAGACACTCTACCTCAAACTCCGCGACGGTCGCGTGGTTGATGACGTGCTGATCAAGAACGCCGACGGCTCCATCGCCGGTGGGTTGAAAATGGCCAACGGCACCAACTCGATCAGGCCGTCCCCGGGCTTTCCCGGCACGCGCGGCAAATCCGCCGCGCTCGTGCGCGCCCAGTTCATCAAGGCGCAGGAATACAAAGCCAAAATGGCGCGAACCAAGGATGACCCGGAGAAGATGCCCGCGCGCGACCTCGCCCTCGAAATGCTCGTCGAAGTGCTCGACGGCAAACGGGTCGTCCAACACCACACGCACCGGCACGACGACATCCTCACCGTGCTCCGCCTCCAGAAGGAGTTCGGTTTCAAGGTCGTCCTTCACCACGTCAGTGAGGGCTGGAAAGTGGCCGGGGAAATCGCCCGGGCCGGGGTCGCCTCGTCGATCATCGTCGTCGATTCGCCGGGTGGAAAACTGGAAGCGCGCGACATGAGCTTTGAAACCGGCGCCGTGCTCGAAAAAGCCGGCGCTCTCGTCGGCCTGCACACCGACGACGGCGTGACCGATTCCCGCCATTTTCTCCGCTCCGCTGGCATCGCGGTGCGGGCGGGCATGACGCGCGAAGGCGCCCTGCGGGCCGTCACGATCGCCAATGCCCAGATGCTCGATCTCGCCGACCGTGTCGGCTCGCTCGAGCCCGGCAAGGACGCCGACTTCATCATTCTCTCCGGCGACCCGCTCAGTGTTTACACGCAGGTTGAGCAAACCTGGATCGAAGGTTCCAAGGTCTTTGATCTCGGCGATCCGCAAGACCGGCTCTACGCCCTCGGCGGCGCCGGTGCCGGCGACTCCGTCCGCACCCCGCTGTGCTGCTTCGGCAACGCGTGGGACATCATCGCCAACGCCAACGCCGCCCTCTTCGGCACCGCCCAATGAAAACCGTTTTCTCCCGCTCCTCCCTCCGCGCCGCGCTCACTTTCGGTGCCATTACCGCAGGCTTTCTGGCGCACGCGTCGACCGACGACATGCCGCTGGCGATTCACGGCGACGTCGTCCACACCCTCGCGGGCGCACCCATCACCAATGGCCTCGTGCTCGTGCGCGACGGCAAGATCACCTACGTCGGCACGGCGCAGGACATGAGCTATACCGCCGACCACCGCACGATTCACGCCAAGGTCGTGACGCCGGGCCTGATCGATGCCCGCTCCACGGTCGGGCTTTCCGGGCTGCTCAACCAGCCGCACGATCAAGACATGCTCGAGCGCTCCAATCCCGTGCAGCCCGAGCTGCGCGCCATCGACGCCTATAACGCGCAGGACCCGCTCGTCACATGGCTGCGCAACTTCGGCATCACGACCCTCAACACCGGCCACGCTCCCGGCGCCCTTGTTTCCGGCCAGACGATGATCGTGAAAACCTTCGGCCGCAACGTGGACACTGATGTCGTCAATCCCGCCGCGATGACCTCGGTTTCGCTCGGCAACTCCGCTCTCGCCCGCGGTGACGGCGGGGCGGGGGCGGCAGCGGCTGGCGGTGCCAACCGTTCACCCGGCACGCGCGCCAAGGCCGTCGCCATGCTCCGCGCCGAACTCATCAAGGCCCAGGAATACGCAACCAAACGCGAAGGGAAGGACGAGTCGAAGCGCCCCGCGCGCGACTTGAAACTCGAAACGCTCGCCCGCGCCCTCGACGGCACCCAGCGACTCCTCATCACCGCGCACCGCCAGCAGGACATCCTCGCCGCCCTGCGTCTCGCGCAGGAGTTCAAACTCCAAATCGTGCTCGATGGCTGCGCCGACGCCCACCTCGTGCTCGACGAAATCAAGACCGGCGGTTTCCCCGTGATTCTCCATCCCACGATGGCCCGCGCCAACGAAGACACGGAAAACCTCGCGATGGACACCGCCGCCAAGCTTCGCGCTGCGGGTATTCTCTTTGCCATTCAAAGTGGTTTCGAATCCTACGTGCCGAAAACGCGCGTCGTTCTTTTCGAAGCCGCAGTCGCCGCCGGCAAAGGACTCGGCTTCGCCAACGCGCTCGCGGCCGTGACGCTCGATGCCGCCACCATTCTCGGCATCGCCGACCGCACCGGTTCGATCGAAATAGGCAAGGACGCCGACCTCGCGCTCTTCGACGGCGACCCCTTCGAATACACGACGCATGTCACCGGCACCGTCGTCGGCGGTAAACTCTTTGCCGACGGCCCGCACTGAGGGCCTCCTGAAAGGCGGGGCGCACCGAGCCGATGCGTTTGCGTTTGGCGCGGGGTGTTTTATGATCCCTCACCATGAACGCCGCCCAACTCACCGCCCTCAAACAATCTGTCGCCTTCACCACCGTGCCGGATCCTGTCGCGCTGCCGGGCAGTGCTGTGGTGCGACTCAAGGCGGCGGCACTTAACCACCGCGATCTTTGGATTCAGCAGGGGCTCTATCCCGGCATTGCGCTGCCAATTATTCTCGGCTCCGACGGTGCGGGCGTCGTCACGTCCGTCGGTGATGCCGCCGACTCCGCGTGGGTCGGGCGCGAAGTGATCATCAATCCGGCGCTGGAGTGGGGCGACAACCCGCGCGCGCAGGGCGCGAAGTTCCGCATCCTCGGGTTGCCCGACGCCGGCACGTTCGCCGAGCAAGTGGCCGTGCCTGCGGTCAATCTCGCGCCGAAGCCCGCCCATCTCTCATGGGAGGAAGCCGCGGCGTTGCCGCTCGCGGGACTCACGGCGTGGCGCGCGCTTTTCACCCGCGCCCAACTCCGCGACGGTGAACGCGTGCTTATCACCGGCATTGGCGGAGGCGCGGCGTTGTTTGCCTTTCAATTCGCGGTCGCTGCCAAAGCGGAAGTCTGGGTGACATCCGGCTCGTCGGAGAAGCTCGAGCGTGCGCGCGGTCTCGGTGCGGCGGGCGGCGTCAACTACCGCGACGCGGATTGGGCAGAGCAACTCGCCAAGCAGGCGGGCTTGTTTGACGTCATCGTCGACAGCGCGGGCGGTGAGGGTTTCCCAAGACTCATCGACCTCACCGCACCCGGTGGCCGCATCGCGTTCTTCGGCGCCACCACCGGCAACCCAAAGTTGTTCGACATGCGCAAAAGTTTCTTCCGTCAGATCAACCTGTTTGGCACCACCATGGGGTCACCGGCTGATTTTGCGGGCATGACGGCGCAAGTCGCGGCGACAAATCTGCGGCCGATCGTCGACGCAGTGTTTCCGCTGGCCGAAACCGACGCGGCCCTGCGCCGCATGGAGGCCGGTGCGCAGTTCGGAAAAATCGTCCTTGCCCGCTGAGCGCGCCGACCCGCGTCACCAGCAGCTAGTATTGCTCCGTCAGGTTCACTGTCATGATTGCGCTGATTCTCAGCGGGAATGTAACCTAATAGGTTACAAGTGGAATCGCCTCTCTGTTGCGAGGAACTGCACGGAGTAATACTAGGCCGACAGGCCAAACAGCCACGTCCCCACCATGGCGGTGCGGGCGGTCCACGCCACTGTCCGCGCCCAGTTCATCCACACGAGGTTGCGGTGCGCCGCCGCGTCGAAGCCCATCGCGAGTTTCCGGTGCAGCGGCATTTCAACGAGCAACGAAATCGCCCAGATCGTCGCAAGCAGCGCCAGCGAGCCAAGAAACAGCGGACCCCGCACGCCTTGCAGCAGCAAAACCGCCGCAGTGATCGCCTCCGCCATCA
>CAMTVF010000138.1:0-13781 GCA_947085115.1 uncultured Opitutaceae bacterium
CGCCAGCGACCCCGGCGGCGTGCAGCCCTACGGCGACTGGCGCGGCCGCTCATATTCGCTTTCCGTCACGGCCTCGTTCTAGGCGCTGGCCTGAGGAAGGGCTTCCCGCCGGGACTGAGAATGGTTTGAAACCTATTTCCCTCTTTCCCTCGGAAATACCCACTGCTTAGCTCACCGGACGATGCGAATCCTGATTTCGGGAGTATGCGGGTTTGTCGGCAGCACGATCGCGCGCGAACTCGTGGCGGCCGGTCGCGGCCACACCGTTGCCGGCTTCGACAATTTCATCCGTCCCGGCAGCGAATCCAATCGTGCGGAACTGAAGGCCCTCGGCGTAAAACTGTTTCACGCCGACCTGCGCGCCGCGAGCGATGTCGACGCGTTGCCCGATGCGGACTTCGTCATCGATGCGGCCGCCAATCCCAGTGTGCTCGCGGGCGTCGACGGCAAGACCAGCAGCCGTCAACTGGTGGAACACAATCTCGGCGGGACGAGCAATCTGCTCGAATACTGCAAGGCGCGGAAGGCGGGTTTCATTTTGCTCAGCACCAGCCGCGTCTATGCCATCGAACCGCTCGCAACCCTCAAAGTAACCGCCGTCAACGACGCGTTCGTGCCCACTCCCGGTGCGACCCTGCCGGCGGGTCTGACTATAGAAGGACTCGACGAGACCGTTTCGACCGGTGCCCCCATCTCACTCTACGGCGCGACGAAGCTCGCCTCCGAGGCGCTCGCGCTCGAATACGGCGAGACGTTTGGCTTTCCGGTCTTCATCAACCGCTGCGGCATGCTGGCCGGAGCGGGTCAATTCGGCCGCGCGGACCAGGGGATTTTCGCCTACTGGATCAACAGCTGGTTGCAGAAGCGTCCGCTCAAATACCTCGGTTTTGGCGGACATGGTCATCAGGTGCGCGATTGCCTGCACCCGCGCGATCTGGCGCCACTGCTCGAAAAACAGCTTGTTGCCGGCCGGATGTCCGCAGGGGAACGGTTGTGCAATGTTTCCGGCGGCAGCGCTTCCGCCATGTCCCTCAAACAGCTCAGCGACTGGTGCGCCACGCGGTTCGGTGCGCACGAGGTCGCACAGGACGGCACCCCACGACCATTCGATATCCCGTGGATTGTGCTCGATGCGACAAAGGCGAAGCGCGGGTGGGACTGGCAACCGAGCACCCCCACTCTGGCAATTCTCGAGGAGATCGCCCGCCACGGCGAAAAGCGCCCCGGCTGGCTCGATCTTTCGGCGCCTTTTTAGACCGGTTGGGCAGCCCGAGATTGGCGGAAAATCACACTTGCCCCCAGCGACGGAATCAGGGTGATTAGCGCGGCCAAGATGTCCGCAAACCCCACGCTCACACTCTATTCCGTCGTTATTCCTGCCCGCGATGAGCAGGATTCGCTGCCGCACACGCTGACCGATATTTTCGAAACCCTTTCCCGCGAGGATGTGCCCCACGAAATCGTCGTCGTGGACGACGGCAGCCGCGACCGCACCTGGGCGGTTTTGCAGGAACTCAAGCAACGCATCCCCACACTCGCTCCGGTGCAGAATCCCGGCCCGCACGGCTTCGGTCGCGCCGTGGTTTACGGACTGAATCACATGCGGGGCGACGCGTGCGCGGTCATGATGGCGGATGCCTCCGATTCCCCCGCCGATGCCGTGCGCTACTGGCGGCTGCTCAACGAAGGCTGGGAGTGCGTGTTTGGCAGTCGTTTCGTCAAAGGTGGCGAGGTCGTGGATTACCCCCGCGTAAAGCTGGTGATAAACCGGCTCGCCAATTTCCTCGTCCGGATCGGCTTCAACATCCCGCTCAACGACACCACCAACGCGTTCAAGGCCTACCGCCGAACCGTCATTGACGGTTGCCGGCCGTTGATGGCCCCCCATTTCAACCTCACGGTTGAAATCCCCCTCAAGGCCATTGTCCGGGGTTACACCTGGACCGTGATTCCGATTTCCTGGCGAAACCGCAAATACGGCGAGGCGAAGCTCAAGATCAAGGAGATGGGCAGCCGCTATTTCTTCATCTGCGCCTACGTGTGGCTGGAGAAATATTTCAGCCGCGGGGATTACCTCCGAAAGTAGCGTCCGTGCCCGCTAAACACCGTGTTGACCTCATTCATAAGGGCCGGCGTATTTAGCCACTCATGATTTTTCTCCTCGGAGGTTCCGGTTATGTCGGTGCGGCCTATCAAGCGCTGCTCAAACGCAAGGGTGTGCCGTTCCGCAACCTGCGGCGGGCAGAGCTGGACTACTCCGACTGCGCCACGCTCACCGAACTCCTGCGTCGCGAGAAACCGGCGTTCCTCATCAACGCCGCCGGCTACACGGGCAAGCCCAACGTTGATGCCTGCGAACTGCACAAAGCCGAATGCGTTTTTGGCAATGCCGTCCTTCCCGGCACCATCGCCAGGGCCTGCGCCGACGCCGGCGTGCCCTGGGGTCATGTTTCCTCCGGTTGCATCTACACTGGAGCGCGTCCCGACGGCTCCGGCTTCACCGAGACCGACAAACCCAATTTCAGTTTTCGCACCAACAACTGCAGCTTTTATTCTGGCACCAAGGCTCTCGGCGAAGAAGTGCTCGCCGACCAGCCCGACGTCTACCTCTGGCGGCTGCGCATTCCCTTCAACGAAATCGACAGCCCGCGCAACTACCTGACCAAGTTGATCCGCTACGCAACTCTGCTCGACGCCGCCAATTCCATTTCCCAGCTCGACGAGTTTGTCGCGGCAACTTTCGCCTGCTGGGAGAAACGGATTCCGTTCGGAACCTACAACGTCACCAACCCCGGCCAGGTGACGACGCGTGAAGTGGTCGAGCTCATCAAGCGGACGGGCGTCTCGACGAAGGAGTTCAGGTTTTTCACCGACGAAGCCGAGTTCATGGCGACTGCCGCCAAGACGCCTCGCTCCAATTGCGTGATGGACTCCTCCAAGCTCGCCGCCGCCGGCATCCACCTGACCGAAGTCCACGCCGCCATCGAACGCGACTTGCGTCGCTGGGTGCGGGCGGGCTAACCGCGAAGGGCGCAAAGAAGCGCGAAGGCCATGCCTGACGACCTGCTCCACCGCGACGAATGCTACCGTATCATCGGGGCATGCATGGCGGTGCACAAGGACAAGGGCAATGGCTTTGTCGAGCCGGTCTATCAGGATGCCCTGGAGATTGAATTGGAGCTTGCTGGGATTCCGTTCGCCGCACAGCGAAACTATCAGATTCACTATCGCGACCGGCCATTGAAGCACAGCTACACCCCTGACCTGCTTTGCTACGATAAAATCATCGTCGAACTCAAAGCAGCCAAAGCCTTGACCGATGAGCATCGCGCCCAATTATTGAATTATCTCAAAGTGACAGGCCTGCAGCTCGGCCTGCTCGTAAATTTCGGCTCGCATCCTCGCCTCGAATGGGAGCGCATCGTGCTGACACAATCCTAACTCCAACTTCGCGCCTCTTCGCGTTCTTCGCGGTTAAACAATCCCATGAACCTACTCGTCACTGGAGGCTGCGGCTTCATCGGTTCCAATTTCATCCGCCAGCGTTTGACGGAGAAAAACTCGCCCTTGGCGAAGCTCGTCAATCTCGACGCGCTGACCTACGCTGGCAATCCCGCCAACCTCGCCGATCTCGCGCATGACCCGCGCTACGTTTTTGCGCACGGCGACATCGGTGACGCCACTTTGGTTGCGCGCCTCCTCGCCGAGCACCAGATCGACGCGGTGGTCAACTTCGCCGCGGAGTCCCACGTTGACCGCTCCATCGACTCGCCCGAACCCTTTCTGCAGACCAACGTCATCGGCACGCTCCGTCTGCTCAATTGCTCCAAGCAACACTGGACGAAGCTGCCCGAGCCTAGGAAAAGCGCCTTCCGCTTCCTGCACGTCTCGACAGACGAGGTCTATGGTTCGCTTGCGCCCGGTGCCCCGGCGTTTACCGAGCAACACAACTTCGAGCCCAACTCCCCCTACGCCGCGTCCAAAGCGGCGAGCGACCACCTTGTGCGCGCCTACCAGCACACCTACGGCCTGCCGACGCTCACGACCAATTGCTCGAACAATTACGGCCCGTATCACTTCCCGGAGAAGCTGATTCCGCTGATGATCCTCAACGCCCTCGATGGCAAACCGCTGCCGGTTTATGGCGATGGGATGCAAATCCGCGACTGGCTCTACGTCGAGGATCACGCTCGCGCCATCTGGCTTGTCCTGAGAAAGGGCCGCACCGCTGAGACCTACAACATCGGTGGCTTGAACGAAAAACCGAACATCGAGATCGTAAAAACCATTTGTTCGCTCTTGGACCAAAAGGCGCCCGATGCTGGCGGCAAGAGCTACTCTTCACTCATCACTTACGTGCAAGACCGGCCAGGTCACGACCGTCGCTATGCCATCGACTGCACCAAGATCAATCAAGAGCTCGCGTGGTCCCCTGTGGAATCATTCGCCACCGGCCTCGAGAAAACCGTCGATTGGTATCTCACCCACCGGGATTGGACCGCCGACATCACCTCCAAAAAATACGCCCGCGAACGCCTCGGCGCCGGGAAATGAACAACCGCGAAGGACGCCAAGAGGCGCAAAGGGCTGCCCGGTCAACGGCACTTTTTCGCGTTACTTCGCGCCCTTCGCGGTTAACTAGTCTGTCTCAATGAATCGCAAAGGCATCATCCTCGCCGGCGGCTCCGGCACCCGCCTCTACCCGCTGACAATCGCCGTTAGCAAGCAGCTCATGCCGATTTACGACAAGCCGATGATCTACTACCCGCTGTCGGTGTTGATGCTCGCCGGCATTCGCGAGGTGTTGGTGATCTCGACGCCCCAAGATTTGCCCCTCTTCGAACGACTCCTTGGGGACGGCTCCCAATTCGGCGTCAAGTTCAGCTACGCTGCCCAGCCCAAGCCCGAAGGCCTTGCCCAAGCGTTTCACATCGCGGCCGATACCGGCTTCCTGACCGGCAACGAATCGTCAGCCCTCGTGTTGGGCGACAATCTGTTCTACGGCGCGGAGTTCGTCGATTCCCTCGCAGGCGCCCACGCTCGCACCAGCGGTGCGACCATCTTCGGTTATCACGTTTCCAACCCGAAGTCTTATGGCGTGGTCGAGTTCGCGCCTGATGGCCGGGCCGTCTCGCTCGAGGAGAAACCAGAGCAGCCCAAGTCGAATTACGCCGTTCCCGGACTCTATTTCTACGATCAGGATGTCGTTTCGCTTGCTCGCGACCTGAAACCTTCGGCCCGCGGTGAACTCGAAATTACCGATCTCAACCGGCTCTACCTCGAACGTGGGGACCTCCACGTCGAACTTTTCGGCCGCGGCACTGCCTGGCTCGATACCGGCACGCACGACTCACTTGTCGAGGCTTCCACCTTCGTTCACGTCCTCGAAAACCGCACCGGCCTGAAGATCGCCTGCCTCGAGGAAATCGCCTTCAAGAAGAGTTGGATCGACCGCGCCGGACTGGAAGCCAACATCGCCAAGCTCGGCAAGTCGTCCTACGGCGACTACCTGCGTCGCCTGCTCGCGTGAGATTTGGCGTGCGCCGAACGGACCGCACGGCTACGTCATTATCCGCTGGCATGCAGGTCTCCTTCATCATTCCGCTCTACAACTGCCTCGCGCACACAAGGGAGTGCTTGCGGACGCTGCAAGCGACCCTGCCCGCCGGACTCACGCATGAGATAATCCTTGTGGATGACGGCTCCACCGACGGCACGCGGGAATGGCTCAGCACCCTGCAAACGCCCTGCCGAGCCATCTTGAACGACACGAATCTGGGCTTCGCCGGTGCGTGCAATCGCGGAGCGACCGCGGCGACCGGCGAATTGCTCTTTTTCCTGAACAACGACCTCGTGCTGCTGCCCGGTTGGTTCCAGCCCATGCGGAGGGTATTTCGGCTATTCCGCAAAGTCGGCCTCGTCGGCAATGTGCAGCGCAATGCCGTCACCGGGGCGGTGGACCACGCCGGCATTGCCTTCGATCTCAAATGCAAGCCCGTGCACGACCTCCGGCGCCCACTCTGGTCTCGCCTCGTCGGTTACCGTCGCGTGCCGGGCGTGACCGGAGCCTGCTTCGGCATCCGCCGTCGCGTTTGGCTGGAGCTCGGGGCGTTCGACGAAGGGTATCGCAACGGATCCGAGGATGTGGATTTGGCCTTTCGCGCCCGCCAGGCAGGTTACTGCAATTTCGTTTCCTTGCGCAGTGCGGTGCGCCACCACATCAGCCAGTCATTGGGTCGGAAAACGCGCGATGAGTCCAACGCCCAACGTCTCATGCTACGCTGGCGCGACGAAATCGGAATTCTCTCGTCTCCGCTGTGGAGTCACAAATATCTCGAAAAGCACTGGGAGGAACCGCGCAATTTTGACGACCGCCTTGCCCGCAGCGCGCTCCGCCACTGGCTTTGGCCCAACACGCAACCGCCCGGGAAAATTCTCGCAGACACTCACGCGGCAATCGAGGTCGAACTCGAGCGCTGGGATGATTTGCTCGGCAAGTCCTAACCGCTGCGTTCGACCGAGCGCACCACCGCCTGGGGCCGCTGGTTGATGGTGAGAAACATCCGTCCGATATACTCTCCGATCAGCCCAAGAAGCACCAGTTGGGTCCCGGAAAATAGCAGCAGCGCGCCCATGAGTGACCCCCAGCCAAAGTCGGGGCCCCGGCTCAAGAGGCGGAGGACGAATACCAACACCAGACCGGCCGATCCCGCCGTTGCCATCACCAATCCCAACAAAGTGGCGAGTCGCAATGGCATCACGGAAAAATTCACCAGCGTGCTCCCCCAAAGCCGCAACAGCCGGCGCAGGCTGTAGCCACTTTCACCGGCCTGCCGCGCTTCGTGCACCACGTCAACCGAGCCGATGGACTGGGTTACTTGCAGCAACAGGCCGTCGATGTAAGGAAACGGGCCGCTGTGCGCCGCGACTTCCCGCGCCGCGAAAGCGCTCACGCAGCGAAAGCTGGAAAGATAGAATCCGCGCGGTTTATCCAGCACGTAGTCGGTCACGCGATTCGTGAGCCAGCTGCCGAAATTGCGAAACCACGAGTGCTCCTTCTGCACATAATGACCATAGACGACGTCGAAACCGTTCGCCTTGGCGTGTTCCCAAAGTCGCACCGCTTGAGCGGGTGGATTCTGCCCGTCATCGTCGAGATTCACAATGTGCGCGCCGCGAGCGTGGCGAAAGCCCGTCATGACGGCATTGTGTTCACCGAAATTCCGCGCGTGCTCGACAAACGTGATCGGCACTTTCGCCTCGCGAACCAATTCCCGGCAGATCTCCGCCGTCGCGTCCCGGCTGCCATCATTCACCAGCACGATTTCGTGCCCGCCTTCCACGCTCAAGCCCTCGATCTCTTTGACCAGAGACCGGAGGGTCTTGGCACTGAAATACAAGGGGATGACGAAACTGAGCGCGGGCGACGCTTGGGACATGGGAAAACCAGATGGAGAGGATGGCAAAACCATCACGCCACGGCCAAAGTGTCAATCCGGCGCCCCTAACGGGCTAGAGGTAATACGGCAATTCCGCGCGGAAAAACTCCACGGTGCGCTCCACGGACTTCTCGACATCGCATTGCGGGTTCCAGCCCAACGCCTGCCGGATCAGCCGGTCGTCGGCATAATAGTCGCCGATATCGATTTTTTTTCGGTTTTCTGGAAATGCCTTAACCACAAATCGGCCGCCCCCGGCGGCGGCTACTACAAGGCCAGCCAGCTCTAACAAGGTTGTCCTCTCTGTGCCGCCCAAATTGTAAACGGCTCCCACGGCCTCGCGTTTCGCAGCCGCCAGCAAGAACGCCTGCACCGCATCGTCGACGTAGGTGAAGTCACGCAACTGTTCGCCGCCCCATACCTCGAAGGGCTCCCCACTGAGCACCTGTTTGATCCAAACCCCAAGAAAAGTCTGCCGCGCATCCCGCACCCTCATGCGTGGACCGATCGTATTTGTAAGACGCAACACCGTGCTGCGAATGCCGTGCACTTCGCTGTAAAGCAGATGGTATTCCTCGCCGGCGAGCTTGTTGATGCCGTTCACGTCCACCGGCCGCAGGGGATGCTTCTCATCGACAGGCAAATAATCCGGGCGGCCGTAAATTTGCCGCGTGCTTGCGAAGACGATCCGGATGCCGGGATTGTGCAGGCGGCACGCTTCCAAAATTGACAGCTGCGCGCGGCAATTGATTTCCAAATCCGTATCGGGATCCGTCATCGAGTCCATGTGGCTCGTTTGTCCGGCGAGATTGAAAAGAAAATCCTGCCCGCGCACAAAACCCGGCAATCGCTTGCGATCACGCACATCCGCCACGTGCACGCGCACCTTCGCCGCGATGCCATCCAGGTTGTGCCGACTGCCGCCGTATTCAGGGATCAACGCGTCAAGAATCGTCACTTTCGCCCCTAGCCCCACCAGTTGGCGGGCCAGATTCGAGCCAATAAATCCGAGTCCGCCGGTGATCAGTATCCGCTTCCCGGCGAAAGTGCGGCGAAACAAGGCTCTGTGCTTCATGACAAGATGGGTTTTCGGGCGGCAACAAACACCGAGCTGCCTACGGCTGAGGGCAGCCCAACGCGCATCCAAGCAAATTCCAGCCATGCCATACCTGAGAACATCGCTTCCACCGGTGCCGGATACAAGCGAACATCACTTGTCGGGTTTTCCGGTTTGAAGAGCTTGCGGCGCGCCGCGATCAGGGGCAGCGGCAGGAGATTGGCATACGAATCAAAAACAATTTCCAACCCGGCTGTTTGACACTGTGCGCTCAACTCCTGCCGGGTATACCGGTGCTTGGTTTCGCAGGTGTCGTCATGATACGACCACAACCAGCGAAAGGCAGGCACATTCACCAAGACGACCCCACCCGGTCGCACCACGCGCGTGAATTCGCGCAAGGCCGTCGCGCCGTCCTTTACCTGGCACACCACGTCCGCAGAAACGACGGCGTCAAAACCGGCATCGGCATAAGGCAGGGACGTGATCGAACCCTCGGTGATCTCGACTCCCGTGCGCAGGCGCGCCAATTCACAGGCTCGCGAGGAAAAATCCAGTCCGCAAAGCGTCCATGCGGAATTCCTGGCACGCAGAAAATTGATCAATCCCCCGGTGCCGCAGCCTGCGTCGAGCACGCGCGCCGGGCCGGTCGGCAAACCCAGCGCCAGCCAATGCGCCACGCGTCGGTTCAATGCGCGGAAATACCACATCCGGTCCTCGACCTCGGCCAGTTTGCGGTATTCGTCCAGTTGCATGCTTGAGCGCAGTGTTTTCAGCGCGACCGTTCTGGCGACTCGAAAAGTGCCCGCGCTTGCCTCTCCCTTCGTCCCTGCCATGAGAAAAGAGGTGACCGCTTCCTTTCCTGTTTTCCTCGGCCGCTTCGGCACGGTGTTGCGCTACGCCCTGTCGATTACCGCGCTGGTCTGGTTGGCCGCACATGTTCCCTGGTCGCAATTGAGCGACCTGAGCCAGGTTAATATGGTCCCCGGTGTTGCCGCCCTTCTGCTTGCGGGAATCGCCTACCCACTTCAGGCTCTGCGGTGGCAGCGACTGTTGGCCGCTCAGGCAATCCATCCCCCCGCCGCGTGGGTGCACGCTGCATTCTGGATGGGCAATTTCTACAATTCCTTTCTTCCGGGCGGTATTGCCGGCGATGGCATGCGCTTGGTCCATGCCTGGCATTTGGTCCCCGATCGCAAAGCCGGTGCGGCCACGAGTATCATTGAAGATCGGCTGATTGGCATGGCGGCGCTCCTGTTGCTCACCGTGCTGGCAATTGGTGTCCAGCTGGTGCGAAAGGGAGAAAACTTTCATTTGCAGTCTCTTTTCGCCGCGAGCTTTGCCGCGTTGGGGCTGCTCGTCGCGGTCAGTTGGCTGGCCTCACGCCCAGGTCTTTGGCACGCAGCCGCGGCACGCTGGTTCGGAGCGGAGCGCGCAACTCAATTGTCCGGTGCCGTATCCGCACTCGGGAAAAATCGGTCGGTCCTCATCACCGCCCTGGGTCTTTCCCTCGCAGTTTGGATCGTGGATTTTGCCGCGCTGTGGCTACTCGCCCGGAGTGTCGGACTTTCGATCAGCCCCTTGGAAACCGCAGTGGCAGCATCGGCAGCTTACGTGGCGGCCTCATTGCCAATTAGCATCGGTGGCCATGGCGTGCGCGAAGCCACCTTGGTCGCGCTCCTGGGTTGGTTGGGGGTCGGCAGCGGCCAGCCCGAAACCGTGTTGCTGCTCGCACTGGCCTTCTGGACAGTATCCACCTCTTGGAGCCTCGTGGGTGGCGTGGTCTATCTCGTCGCGGCATCGGGTAAGGCGCGTATCTCCGCGCGATAAAGCGCAAACGAGAGCGCACGTCCGTCACCCGGCGGCGACTCGGGCGGCGCGGGACTGGTCAGGAACAATTCGGTTCGCCCGGGAACGAGCACGACGTCATCGACCGTAATTTCCTGCTCAACCTTGCCCAACAGCGACTGGCCAATCTGGTGCCCGTTTGCCGCGATCCGCAACTCGCGGCCGCTGATCGCCCGGACGCGCAATACCAGCTGAACGCGAACCGGCTCATCCGCCGGATTGTGCAAAATCAGGGTGCCCTCACCCCGATTCCACCGCCACCCCTTCTCCGCGTTCCGTTCCTGTCCGTGCCAGCCTGCGCCGAATTCGGCGCTAATCGCCCCCTCGGCCCGCACTCGCACCGCGAAGAAACGTTCATTGAGAGCCACAAAATCCACCGCCTTCCGCGGCACCGTGCGCAGCAGTGAATCACTCAAATCCCACTCGCCCTTCAGCTCGGTATTCAGCCGCGCCTCGTAGGTGTGGGTGAGAAAATAGTGCGGTTTCTCGAGCAACAGCGTGTTGGCCCAAAGTCGCGACCAGAATTCCTCGACGCGGAGGTTCAGGGAGGAGATCGCATCGTTTTGCTCCAACGCCCGAATCTTGAGGAGCGCCCCGTCAACGCGCAGCGGAGGGTTCGCCATCTTCGCGCGCAACGGCGTCACCACGCGCAAATTCGCCGCCAGCAAACCCGCAACCGCGACGATGGCGAGCGTCCGGGCAACTACCCCCGCCCGCCACGCCAAGCCCAGCCAGCCAAGGAGGCCGGCAAGCAAGCACGGCAAAAATACTCCGATCAGCTTGTAGGCATCATAGCTCGCGTTTGCCCTCGCCCGCGACTCCCACGCCAGAAGGGCCCAGCCCGCGAGCACCGGCACGACCAGTGCAACGATCAGCAGCGCCCGCCCCGGACTCCGCCGGAGCCAGAGGCAAAGACCGCCGACCCAAAGCGCCCCCAACAGCAAACCAAGGCTCACCCGAAGCCCCGGGGGCAACGGGGCAAAATCAAAGTCCTGCACCAAACCCAGCCAGCCTTCTGGTGTGAGCAACGCCATTGGCCAGCCAAAATTGTAAACCTCGAACAACCTGAAGCGTTCCGCCAAACCATCGAGGCGGCCCCAGAAACACACCGCCAAGACCCCAATGGCCACCGCCAAGAGAAACAGGGATCGGGAAAACCCGCGCCAATCCTTCCGGCGCAACGCTTCCAGCGCCAACCAACCACCTGCCGGAGCCAGACAAATGGTAAGAATAAAATTATAACTTCCCGCCAGGATCCACAGCGCCACCACCACCAGCGGAAGCCAGCGCCAATGTGAGCGGCCGGCAAAAGCATCCTGTCCGGCGCTTACGACTGAAAGTGTCAGCAATGCGATGCCTCCGGCCGCCATCAGTTGGCCAAGAGCGGCATGGTGGACCGCATAGGCATTAAGCGGGGAAAATGCATACAACCCCGCGACGGCCGTCGCCAGCCAGCCGCGCACCCCCGCCAGCACCCGCACAGCAAAGGCAACCAATGGCAACGTGAGGAGGAGGAAAACCACACCGGTGATGCTCACCAATTGGTGCGATTCATATCCAAAGACGGTGCCATTATGAGCGATTATTGCGCTGGGCGTGAAGTGGTTCAGGATCACGAAATACTCGAAGAAACCCTCCACCGCTCCCACCTGCGTCACTTCGGTCAGGCCCAAAAAGCCGACTTGATCATTTCGCGAGTATTCCTGCAACACGCGTGCGCCTGCCGCGTAGTCCGCATGATCGCAACTGCCGAGCGAACTGCTCGTCAATTTTCCGCCAGACCACGCGGCCATTGGTGAAATCAAAAACCACCCCGCGACCACCATCAGCAACGCCAGCGGCATGAACTTGGACGCACTGCTCCACACAATCCTTTGACGCCAAAGACCGATCCCGATGAGGGAAAGGGGAAGCAACTCGCTCCACCAAGCATACCCATTGGCACCCTTCACCGTTGTGTGGGCTGCATACCAGACAAACGCAGATTGCAAGGCCAGGCCCAGCACAGGGGCAAAAACCCACCACCAGCGCCGCCATAGGCGCGGCACGATCAGCCAGCTCAGACCCACCCCCCAAAAATAGGCGTGGAGCACGAGCCCGGCGGCAACGAGATAGTAGGGCATGAGTTTAATCCGCGTGCACCAAACCGGGCCGAATCCTCCTGAAATCCACCCTGAAAATCAACGGCCCGGACATGGCAACCACGCCCATGTTGAAAACGAATGCGCCACTCGCTGGCAAGCCCGGCATGCATCAGCCCGGATACTTCACCGACATGAAGATTGTTCTCAGAGAAATATCCGCCTGCCCTGTGGCAGAGCGACTTTGTCGCGGTTAGCCCCGGCGAAGTCGGCCCGACAGGGCGAACATTTCACACCTTTGAGTGTTAAATGGGCTAGTGCAGTGTCTCATTATTGTAGTGATATAACATGATTTGTGCCGTTAACGTGGCGGGCATGGGCCGGCCAATCGAAGGAATTGACATCAACGGCGAGCAGCGCCGGGAACTGGAGCGGATGATCAACGCTCCCACAACGCCGCAGCGCATGGTCGCACGGGCGAGGATCGTCTTGTTGTGATCCGCGGGTCGCAGCCAGGTGGCGACGGCGGTGGGGGCGGGCGTAAGCCGTCCGGCGGTGATTCGCTGGGAACGCCGGTTTGCCGGGCTGGGCTTGGCGGGACTGCAGGAGGCGGCGGGACGCGGGCCGAAGCCTTCGATTCCCGAGGCCAAGAAGGCACGCATCATCACGCAGGCGACCCAGCCCCCGCCCAACCGGACCCGTTGGAGCGTCCGGTCGATGGCGCGCCACACGGGGGTCTCGTCGGCCAGCGTGCAACGCATTTGGGCCGCCAACGAGATCAAGCCGCACTTGACGCGGACCTTCAAGCTGTCGCGTGATCCAAACTTCGAGGCGAAGTTTTGGGATGTCATCGGTCTCTATCTGAGCCCGCCGGACAAGGCGCTGGTGTTATGTTGCGACGAGAAGAGCCAGTGTCAGGCCCTGGAGCGAACCCAACCCGGATTGCCTTTGGGACTCGGGCACATCCGCACCCGGACACATGACTACACCCGCCACGGCGCCGTGACGCTCTTTGCGGCTCTCAACACGCGGGGAGGTCTATCTGTCGTCGTGCGCTCAACTCCCTCGACGGCCGGATCCTGAGCACCACCGCGCCGCGCCACACCCACGCCGAATGGCTCGTCTTCCTCAAGAAGGTCCATCGCCAAACACCGCGCGCTCTGGCGCTGCACCTGATCGTCGACAATTACGCCACCCACAAGCATCCCGTCGTCCGCGCCTGGCTGGAAAAGCACCCCCGGGTTCACGTCCACTTCACCCCGACCGGCTCCTCCTGGCTCAACCTGGTTGAGCGGTTCTTCCGGCAACTCACCGACGATGTCATCCGCGAAGGCAGCTTCGCCAGCGTCGGCGAAC
>CAMTVF010000139.1:0-12359 GCA_947085115.1 uncultured Opitutaceae bacterium
CCGACCGCCCAGCCGCCGCTGGTGTCGCTGTTGAGCCCGGCGGACCGCACTCTCTACACCTATGCCGCTGGCGGCCCTCCTGCCGCGGTAAACGTCAGCTTCACGGCCTCCGCCTCGGCGGCTAGTCCCATCATCAGTATCGACGCCGACATCAGCGGTGTGGCCGTTCCCCTTACCGTCACCGGTGTCGGCACCGCTGCGGCAACCGGCCAAGGCACTCTGCTCATTTCGCAGCCCGGCATCTATTCGGTTCAAGCCCGGGCGGTGAACAATGTCGGCACAAGCACCGCCGCGGCCGAGATCACCGTGAACGTGGTCGCCGGGCCCCCGACGGTCGCAATCGCGGCGCCGCTGCAAGGCGGCTCCCACACCCTGTTTCCCGGCACCCCGCTTCTCGTCCCGTTTTCGTTTTCCGCAGCCAGTGCCTACGGCGGCATCACCAGTCTCACCGCCACATTGAACGGAGTTCCTGTGGCGCTTTCCCCGGTTGGCCTGGACACCTTGAACGCCAGCGCCACGGGCAATCTCTCGATTCAAACCAGTGGATCTGCCCTCCTCACCGTGACCGCCACGGACCGGAACGGCACCGCCACGGCGAGCCGGACCTTCACCGTGACCTCGGCTGTTCCGGCCCCGACGGTGACCATTGCCCAGCCGCTCAACGGCGCAATCATCACCCGCGTCGCCGGCAGTCCGGCCACGAGCATCCCCTTTGCCTTCACCTCCACCGTCGGCACGGGTTTTGTCATCAACTCCATTTCTGCGACCCTGAATAACGGCCCTGTCGCTGTCACCAGCACGGGAATCGGCACAAGAACAGCCGGCGGCACGGGCACTCTCTCCGTCAGTGCGCCCGGTGCCTACACCCTTGTCGCCACAGGCACCAGCGGCACGGCGACCGCCTCGGGAGCGGTCGCCTTCACCGTCACTGAAACCCAGCCTCCGACCGCCAGCTGCGGCATCTTCTGGCTGCCTCCGATCTCGCTCGGCAAGGTGGAGAAGGGCGGCTCGGTGGTGCCGATCAAGTTCCACTTGGTCTGCTGCGACTCGTCGAACGAACAGGGGGACCACAAGGACAAGAAGAAGGAGGAGAAGGAGAAAGGCAAAAACCAAGGAAACAAAGACGGCTGCCCGAAGCTCCGCGACACTTCCGTGGTGATCGCGATCCATGAGATATTCCCGGACGGCTCCACCTCCCAGCCGGTTCTCTATCCCTACGGCACCAATTCCCCGAATCCCCCGAATTACACGATCAACGGCAATGACATGTATCACCTGAACTTCACGACGGCGCGCGGTGACCGTCGCTACCACATCGACGTCTATCGTTTCCCCGCCGGTTCCGCGACCCCGCAGTTGGTCGGAACAAGACAATTCACGACCCGCTGAGTTCGCTCCAAAGGCACTTCTCAAGACACGGCTTTCCGCCGTGTCTTTTTTATTTCCCGACCACCGACTTTTCGACGAAGAGCCGCTCGAGAATCGCGTAATTCAACTCCAAGCTCACGGGCCGGATCACCGTCAGCAGCGAAAATGTCGCCCAATTATTGCGCACGAGCACATCCTCCGGTGTAAAGACGGCCGACGCTTCGGCCGCGCCAAGGTAATGGCGGCGGATTTCCGGAAGCTCGGCGCGCCTGCCTCCCACCACCGCAGCGCAATAGACGGCCGCCACGGCCTCGTTGCGTGCTGCGGGTGAATCGGAAGGCAGTTGCCCGAGCGCCGCGATGCAGCGGACGAGAATAGCCTCATTCGGATGGACCACCAGATGCTGCGCGAGCAACGCCACAGCTGTCGTGCTCGCCTCTTTGTCGCGCGCCAGCAGCACTTCCGCCTCGCCGATTAGAGCGAGGCGATTCCGACCTGCCGCATGCGCCGCAAGTGCCAGCCGCACCACATCGCGTCCCGCCATCACGTCCCGGCTTTGCTCCAACAGCGAAAGCGCCTCGTCCGAGTCGCCAAACTCGATCAAACGCTCGACGCGGTGGACCCGGGCGTAGGGGAAATCCCCCCGCTGCGGCTCGAGCCGCAGCAGTCGGAGCGCGTCCGCCCGGCCCGCCCGCCGCAGCCTCAACTCCAAATTGAGCACCTGCCGCACTCTCTCGGGTATTTTTTTGTCGCTCGCCGCTTCGGCCAGCACGGTGGTTTCGTCCGTGAGCCTCGCCGCGAAGAGCAAGGCGTGCGTCCACGCCGCCGCATCCCCGGGCCCGTCCGCGAGCTGCCGGGCCGCCAGCATTCCGACTCCATCCAGACGGCCGCGCAACAAGAGGCTCCGGAACCACACCAAGGCCGTTTCATCACGGCGCTCCGGGTGATTGCGCATGAGGTGCTCGAAGAACGGATCGACCGCCGCGGGACGGCCCACCTGGTAGAATTCCGCCAGCGTCAGCGCAATCTCGTAGTCGCCGGGGTTCATCTCGTAGGCGACCGTCAGGGAACTGGCAGCCTCGCGCAACTTGCCCTCCGCCAGAAGCTCACGTGCCTGTTCCAAGAAGAATCGCGCACGCACGCCGCCCAACTCTCTCCAGGCCGGCGGCCACATGATCTGCCGCGGACTGACCTTGAAGCCGACCGCGCGCATCGTTCCCCACACTCCCAATGCGGCAAGAAGCATGGCGACTGCAACCGTGCCACCGAGGACGGCCCCTTGGCGCATCCAATACGGACGCACCCCCTCGGGTCCGACACTGCACTGCCAATCCCCGTCCGCGTTTCGCGCCAACAATGGACAGACTCGTTGCGAAAAACGAGCAGGGCTCTTCCAAAAGACAACCGCTTCACACCGCGTTTCTCCGGGACGCCCCGAGTCGCTTTCGTTGTGACAGGGGCACTGGCCTTTGCGTCCACGCAACACGAACACGGTCTTGCGAGTGTTCCAATGCCACGGTGCCAAAAAGGTCCGAACGAGGTCAGCAAACCAGCCTTTCATCTCGGCGCATCAAGTCCCGCCGAACCAGCGGGCGCAAGTCGCATTGCTTGCCCGACCAACCGCACCACCGCTGATCCCAAAACATCTTTCCGTCAGAATCCTCGCGCCTCGGACGCGTGAGTCCCCCGCTTCCCCTCCCCTGCGTCAACCCCCGCTCACGGGGGTCGGCCTCTCCTTCGACCGGGCGGTCTCCCGATGTGATTTGCAACCCGATTCGGCCCGGCCAAGCTGCGCGGCGTGGAATACGTCTATTGGACCCTCACGATTCTGATGATGCTCGCCGGACTCGTGGGTTCGATCGTGCCGCTCATGCCCGGCACGACACTCATTTTCGCCGGGGCTTTGCTCCACAAGGCGCTGCTTCCTTCCACGATCAGCACGACCGCCGTCGTCTGGATTGGCGTGTTCTGGCTCCTCTCCCTCGCCGCCGACATCGCGTGCACGCTGCTCGGAACCCGAATGATGGGGGGTTCCAAGTGGGGCATGACCGGCGCAGGGGGCGGTGCCTTGGTCGGTATGTTTTTCTCTTTGCCCGCCCTGATCTTCGGCGCCGTCTTTGGGGCTGTTGCCGCCGAAAAACTGGTTAAGAAACGCCCGGCCGGCGAAGCCCTGAAATCCGGCTTGGGCGCCGCGCTGGGCTTTCTCGCCGGCACGGTGGTGCGGACGATCTGTGCGCTCGGGATGATCGGGCTTTTCGTCTACGCCGTGTTGACCGTTGCCCCGACCGCTGCGTTGTAGGCCGACATTCCGTCGCGCCAACCCGCGCCAACCCGCCAGCCAGCGATCAAGCGGCGTTCGACCACTCGATCACGGCATATTTTGCAAATTGCTCGCGCGCGCGGGTAACGGCTCCTTCGAAACTCTCTTTGGGAATTCCCGCCAGTTCGAGCATCGCATCGTCACGCGACCAGCCCGCCAATTCACCGGGCAGATGGCAGCCCCATTCCGCCACCACGCCACACGCGACATGCAGGCGCGCCGCGCTGGCGCTGAATCCGACGCACTCACTCGGATTGCGATGGGAGCAAACGGCGCTGAACATCTCCGGAGCGAAACGCCAGTGATCAAGCAAGATGCCGGAAACCTCGGCCGAGCTGAAGCCGTGTTGCGCCTTTTCCCAGACTTGCACGTCGGGCGCGAGTTCCTCCCCGGGATAGCGCAGGTGCCCCGCGTGGTTGTTGAGCACCACCTTGCCGATGTTGCGCAAGAGACCCGTCGCATAGGCATGCTTGGACTCGGTGCCCGCCAATTCGGCGAAAGCCGAACTCAGCGTGGCCGCAGCCACCGCGTTTTCCCACAAACGACCACCCGCGATGTCGTAAACCGAGAGTTCCCCCTGGAAACTGTGCCGGGACACCGCGAGCCCGACGATCTGGTGGATATCCCCGAATCCGACCCGCGCGACGGCCTCTTCCAGCGATTCGCAACGGCTGCGCAGGCCGTAAAGCGCACTGTTTGCCAGCTTGATGACCTGAAACGTGAGCGACGGGTCGATCTTGACCAGATCGACGATGTCAGCCAGATCGACATCGGAATCTTCAAGCATGCCCTGCAGCCGGCTGAAAACGCCAAGCGATGGCGGCAATCGAGAGCCGAGGGAAACGATGGTATCGTGGCCCAGTTTCATAAGTGGAGTAACGGTAATACGGCACGAATCGCCCCCAACTGAAGGCTGTTCCCGCCTAAAATCGACTGATCCCGTCCTCAAAAATCCAATGCCTTGAGCGGCCCGAGTTTGACCTGGAAACGCTCGTCGTAAGGCGTGACGCGCTTGAAGTCCGCGCGGGACATCTCCATCCGGCGCCCCACCGGCACCAGCAACACCGAGGCCCTCCCATCCGCGGCGATGGCGGTAACCGTCGGCCCGAATTCAGGAAGCACCCGGGCGAACTGGATCTGCGCCTCTCCGGATTTTACCTTCGCGACGCCTGCGACGCGAAACGAGCTCCGGAGCTTAACATCGATCAACCGCAACGATTCAGTCGCACGGTCGATTCTTACGTAGACTTGGAATTTTTCCGGTGGCAACCGGTCGTTGTTTTCCAACAGCAACGGCACCTCGTAAACGATATCCGCTCCGCTCTCTTCCAACAGGAAGGCATGTTTGAGGTCGAGCAGTTCACCGAGCGCCTTCCGGTCCTTGGCGCGCTTTGCCTGCTTGCGCCGGTATTTGTCCACCTGACCCTGGGTCGCGTCCCTGCCGTCCTCGCTCAGCAGCGTCCACTGCACGTCGTAGTGCTGCGACGGATCGTAGCGCACCAGTCGCTCCTCCTTCGCCATTCCCTTTCGGTCGAATTCCACCGTGCGCTGCGTGTAGGCCCAGCGGCCGGCGTCCTTGCCGTATTGGCGGATCGCCGCCGCCAGCGGTGTCGGCACGTCAGCCAACGGATCATAGGGATTCGAGTCTTCGCTCGCTCCCGCAACCGCCGCTGCGACCAGACTGCTGAACAAAAAAAGAAAAAGGCGCATGATGGTGAGACCATGCGCCCCGGAAAGGTTTCCGCAATTCTGTCGTGACGAACGGCCGGAAACCGGCGGCGCGGCAAGAACCACACCGTGGTTGCCATAACTCCCGGCTCTCCCTGGCCGCCACCCGATCCGGTCATTCACCCGATGAGAAAGCAGCGTTTCTGGCGGAGCAACGACTCGTTGATCCCGCGCTCAGCGTTCAGCCTTCCGCATTCAGCACAGAATCCGATCCGGATTCCACCCGACCCCTTCGGCCGATGGAAGAGTTGGTGAAGCGCCTCTCCGCGCCGACGCGCGAGCTGATGGCGGAACTTTCCCGGGCCCGCTTCGTGACCGTGAAACGCATCCCCGTGCGGGATCTGAAAGCCAAATTCACGTCTCGCTTCACCGCGCCGCCTCTCTCACGCTGCCGCCCCGAGATGCCCGAGACTTTCGCCCTCAAGCCCACGCACAAGGCCGTTCGCGGTTACCACCTCGCCCTGGCCCAACTGGCCAACGTCGGCGCGAAGCACGAGACCGCCCTTCGCGAGGCCTGGCACAACCTGATCGAAGCCGGTGCCGGCCCGCTGCGCTGGACCCTCGTCCGGGAATACGGCATCTCCCGCAAAGGTGCTGCGTCCCTCCGGCTCGATGGTGCGTTGCTCGACGAATACCGTCTGGTCCACGGTTGCCTTGCGGCCAAGGACCACCCCGACACCGTCCTCAGCGATCCCAACCGCAACGACGACGAGGAATATATCGTCCGCCTCGTCGGCCAGGTCGTGACCGTGAGCGTGGAGACGATGAAGCTGGTGCAGTCCCTGCCAACGTTAGGCGACGGTGCGCCCGCTGTCGGCTACACTCAGGCCGAAATGGACGCCGCCCACCACGACACGGTCGAAGAGAAGCCCGCAGAATGAGGGTCCTTTAACGAGTCTTAACCATGGAAACCCGCATTGCTCTCTTCCAGAAAAAGGAAATCCGCAAAACGCTCCATCAAAACGAGTGGTGGTTTGTCGTCACCGACGTCGTCTCCGTGCTGACCGATTCCGTCAATCCGACCGATTATCTCAACAAAGTCCGCCGGCGTGATCCGGAGCTGGCCAAAGGGTATGGACAATTTGTCCACCCCCTTGTGATCGAGACAGCAGGCGGCCCCCAGAAGCTCAATTGCGCGAACACCGAGGGCGTCTTCCGCCTGATCCAGTCCATCCCCAGCCCCAAGGCCGAGCCGTTCAAGCGCTGGCTGGCCAAGGTCGGCTACGAACGCGTGCAGGAGATCGAGGACCCCGAGCTGGCCACCAAGCGCACCCGCGCCCTTTACCGGGCCAAGGGCTACTCCGAGGCGTGGATCGAACGCCGGATGCGCAGCATCGCCATCCGCGACGAGCTGACCGACGAGTGGAAAAAACGCGGCGTGAAGGAGCAACGTGAATACTCCATCCTCACCGCCGAGATTTCCAAGGCCGCGTTCGGCCTCACCCCGTCGGAATACGCCGCCCACAAGGGCCTGAAGCGCCAGAATCTTCGCGATCACATGACCGACCTGGAACTGATCTTCTCCATGCTCGGCGAGGCGGCGACCACCGAGATCACGCGCACGCAAGACGCGCAGGGGTTTCCCCAAAGCAAGACCGCCGCCACCTCCGGCGGCAACGTGGCGGGCAATGCCCGCCGCGAACTGGAAAATAAATCCGGCCGCAAGGTCGTCAGTCGCGAGAACTACCTCGCCGCCCCCGGGTCAGCCAAGCGTCTCCCACGCTCCCGCCCGGAATAACGCGTAACGATTCAGTCGGAATTAACCGCTAAATACGAAACACCGGCATGTGGTCTTGCCGCAAAATCACCGGGGACGGCTGTATCACTGAACCGTGAGAGGGTGTGATACCAATTGCGGGCTGCTTTGAAACTGTGGCGCGAAGCACCGGCAGCAGGGCGCACCGGCCCGGTGTGCCGCGGCGGAGCGAGCCGCTCCGCCCCAAAGACACTCGCGCTATGGTCCAAATCGGGTTGGTAAATGGAATGAGCATTGGGGTTCCGTTCCGAAGGTCCGCGTTTCGTGTGTTTAGTATTTCGTGGTGGCCTACCTATTGCATGGATACGGACAAGGTCGGGGCCTCAGCCCATGCGGCAAATCAGGAGTTCGCGCTCGAATATCAGCTCCTTCGGCAGGTGGGAGTGCAGATCGAGGAAGAGTTCCTCGTGACCGAGGACTTCCTGGCGCCACGCGTCCTTGTCGAAGGCCTGCAGCTCGTTGAAGGTCGCTTCCGGAAAATCGAGACCGGTCCAGTCGATATCCTTGTGGCGGGGCACCCAACCGATGGGCGTTTCCTTGGCGCGGCCGCCGGCGCGGATGCGGTCGAAGATCCACTTGAGCACGCGCATGTTTTCGCCGAAGCCCGGCCACATGAAGTTGCCGTCCTTGTCCTTCCGGAACCAGTTCACATGGAAGATGCGCGGGGTCTCGGTGAGGTTGCGCTGCATGTTGATCCAGTGCCGGAAGTAGTCACCCATGTTGTAGCCGCAGAAGGGCAGCATCGCCATCGGATCGCGACGGACCTTGCCGATGGTGCCCGCAGCCGCAGCGGTCATTTCGGAACCCATCGTCGCGCCGGTGTAAACACCGCTCGACCAGTTGAAGGCCTGATAGACGAGCGGCATCGTCGTCGCGCGGCGGCCACCGAAGATGAAGGCGCTGATTGGCACGCCCTCGGGGCTCTCCCAATCCTTGTCCATCGTCGGGCATTGCTTGGCGGGAGCCGTGAAACGCGCGTTCGGGTGGGCGGCCTTCGCTCCCTTTTCCTTCGCCAACGCCGGTGTCCAGTCCTTGCCCTGCCAGTCTATCGCGTGTGCGGGGGGCGTGTCCGTCATGCCTTCCCACCACACGCCACCGTCGTCGGTCAACGCGCAGTTGGTGAAGAGGGTGTTCTTGGCGAGGGCCTTCATCGCATTCGGGTTGGTGCTGTTGCCCGTGCCCGGCGCCACCCCGAAGAAACCCGCCTCGGGATTGATGGCGCGAAGGCGGCCGTTCTTGTCGGGCTTGATCCAGGCGATGTCGTCGCCGACGGTCCACACCTTCCATCCCTGCTTCTGGAAATGCGGGGGCGGAATGAGCATGGCGAAATTGGTCTTGCCGCACGCGCTGGGAAAGGCGGCCGCGACGTAGCTCTTTTTCCCATGCGGATTCTCGACGCCAAGGATGAGCATGTGCTCGGCCATCCAGCCCTCGTCGCGCGCCATGGCGGACGCGATGCGGAGCGCGAAGCACTTCTTGCCCAGCAGCGCATTGCCACCGTAACCGGAACCGTAGGACCAGATCTCGCGGGTCTCGGGAAAGTGGACGATGTATTTCTCCTTGTTGCACGGCCAGGCGACGTCCTTCTGCCCCTTTTTCAACGGGGCGCCGACCGAGTGCACGCAGGGGACGACGCGCTTGAAATCCGCATCGATGAGATCAAAGATTTTTTTGCCGACGCGCGCCATGATGCGCATGTTCGCGACGGCGTAGGCCGAGTCCGTGAGTTGAACGCCGATCTGCGACATGGGCGAACCGACCGGACCCATGCTGAAGGGCAGCACATACATCGTGCGGCCTTTCATGCAGCCGTTGAACACACCCTTGAGCGTCTTGCGCATCTCGAAGGGGTTGACCCAATTGTTCGTCGGACCGGCCGCTTCCTTCGAGAGCGAACAGATGAAGGTCCGGTCCTCGACTCGCGCCACGTCACTCGCGTCCGAGCGCGCGAGGTAGCAGCCCGGCCACTTCTTCTGATTGAGCTCGATAAAGGTGCCGCCCGCGACCATCTGTGCGCACAAGGCATTGTATTCGTCTTGAGACCCGTCGACCCAGTGGATCGCCCCGGGCTTGAGCAAGGCGGCCATCTTGTTCACCCAACGAAGGAGGTTAACGTTTTTGCTAAGGGGTTTGTTGGTCTTCATTCCCAAAGAGTCTGCCGCGCCACCCCTCTGAGACAACGGGAAAGACTACGTAACGAACGGGCATTAACCCCCCCAACGTCGCGCATAAGCCCATCCGCCACCCTCACATCACCACCGTCGCACCCCGGTCGGTTTGCAACCTATTGGGTTACAAACCAAGGCGCTCGCGCTGGCCGCAATTCACCGCATCGGCTCCACGTGCACGCTGACATCGGTGATGGCGTGGACTGTCGAAGCGACGAGCGCGTCCTTCACGGCGTGCGCGATGTCGTGGCCGGCGCGCACAGTCAGCTCGCCATCGACGCGCACCTGGATGTCCACGAGGTGACTCAGGCCGCTTTTGCGCACGCGGCACTTGTCGAGCGCTTCCACGCCGGGCACGGCGAGCGCGATGGCCCGCACCTCTTGCTCAAACTCCGCCGCCACCGCCGTGTCCATCACGTCCCCGAGCGCCTTCATGAAAATCGCCGCACCGTTCACCGCAATGATCACGCAGGCAAACAACGCGGCCCAATCATCCGCCGTTTCCCAACCGGGACCGCCCCATAGCGCGATTGAGATGCCCACGAAAGCGGCTGCTGAAGTCATCGCGTCCGACCAATGGTGCATCGCCTCGGCGCCAAGCGCGGTGCTGCCCATTTCCTCACCGGCTTGCTTCGTCCGCCGCGCATACCACAGTTTCACCACCACCACTCCGGCGAGCACCAGCAGCGTCCACCATGCCGGCCCCTGATGCGGCGTCCGGATCTCACGCACCGCGTGCCACGCCACCCAGCCCGCCATCGAAAAAACAAACAGCGCGACCGCCAGCGCCGAAAGCGACTCCGCCTTGCCGTGCCCATAGGGATGATCCCCATCCGGTGGGCGCGACGCGACGCGAAACCCCGCCCAGACCAAGGCCGACGTGAGCATGTCGAGCATCGATTCGGCTGCATCCGCCACCAAGGCAAAGGTGTTGCCCAACAATCCGCCCGCCAGTTTTACCACAGCCAATGCCGCATTCAGCGCGATGCCGCGCAACACCAGCGCAGCGCCGTCATCAGCTCGGCGCAGGGCGCGGGAATGGACATCGGGGACGGACACGGAAGCGGATGCTACCCCCCGGGGGGGGCGGGGTTCAAGGACGCACTCGGGGCTTGAGTATGACCTGTTGACCCCCTGCGGGTCTCATCCTATGTTGTCGGCTGCCATGGCAGAAATGGACACGACACTCGCGCAGGATCCGGTGAAACAATTCTCCGTGTTCAGCGAAAACCGCGTCGGGCGGTTGCACGACCTCACCGGCATGCTCGCCAAGCACAACGTGCACATCATGGCGATGACGACCCTCGACACCACGGATTGCGCCATCATTCGCATGGTGGTGGACGACCCGGACCGCGCCCGTGAACTGATGGCCGCCAACAATTTCTTTTTCACCGAGTGCGAAGTGCTGGCCATTGAGTTCGACGACGAATCGAAGCTGAAGGACATCTTCATGGCCTTCTATGCCGTCGAGATGAACATCAACTACGTTTACTCTTTCATTTCCCGTCCGCGTGGCCGCTGCAGCCTCGTTCTCAAGGTCGAGGATCTCGATCTCGCGGCGACCGCCCTCAACAACCGCGGCTTCAAGGTGCTGACGCAGCGCGACATCTCACGCTAGCCAAACGATCCGCTCCGGCGATTTCCGGCCGCAGGCTCAGCCCTTCACATCCATCAGCTTCTCGCCTTCGAGCTGATAGATCCCGGAAAGGTAGCCCTCTTCGTAGAGTTCGCCGACCTTTAGTTTCCCGATCAAGGTCAGCGGGATGTCCATCAGGGGCGGAATACCACCCTGCATCATCTTCACGATGATCCATTCATTGATGCGCGGCATGGCGCCAAAGCAACATCCGCTCTGGTCCTTCATCAACAGAAACTCCGTGACTTTCCCGTCCTTGAATTTCGTCGGCAGCATGAAGCCCGTGATCGAAATCCTCCTGGCATCGAGTTCGCGCACGTAATCCGGAATCTGGTTCTTCGGTGGCGCATCCGTCGGGGGCGGCGCCCCGGGAACCATCGTTTCGTAGCCCGGCGGGACGTAGTTGAACGCGGCCAACAATTCGAAGCCCACGAGCTCAAAATCCTTCTTGTTCGTTGCCGTCCCACTGGCGACGACGCGACTCGTCGCTGCAGCGATCACGAGGAGCAGCAGCGCCGCGAGGGCGGCAAAACGAAAATTGAAAGGGGCGGGCATCAGCAAACTACGGGTGGAAATGGAACTTCACGTCGCGAAAATCGACGTCGCGCACCCTAACCGCCTTCACGATCCCGTCAAAGTGTTTGATCCCGCCAAGCCATGCCGCCTCGCCCTCGAAGTAGGAAGTGTCGCCTGCCGTCTCGCCGGTGAGGTTGTTGCTTGTGGCGCGCAGCGTGACGATCCGCCGCGCCCCGCCGTCTTCCTGCACCTCAAACGCCGCCATGCTCACGCGCACGAAATCCTCCGCATGCGCATCGAGCATCCATGCGCGCAACATGCCGCGCGCCGCATCGTAACGAAACTCGATATTGAATTGGTGGGTGCCGAGCTCGACCAACTCGCCGCCATTCGGCGCCGTATGCACATGGCCGCCTTGACTGCCATGGCCGCTATGTGCCGCGATGGCCGCCGCCCGGGCATCGCCCGGCGTGTGCTTGCTGCCGTAGGTCTTCATACCGTCGGCTTGCTTCTTGCCGCAGCCAGCCACGACCAGGGTCGCGAGAATCAGGCTGATGCCCGTGAGGAGTTTCTTGGAGTTCATGGGAAAAGGTGACTGCACCAAAACAGAAGAACGGTGATCAAGCCAAGCGAAAGCCTGTCTTTCACGACACCGGCGCGATGGTTTCGGCGACGGGCGGCGTGTAATCGAACGACGCCAGACGGTCGAAGCCGACGTTCTCATAACCGTCCGTCACCGCCGGTTCGGCCGCGCGCAACGCCTGCGCGCCGACAACGGCCAACAGCAAGAGATAACGGAAGAAGTTCTGCACGGCGCGGAAGGTAGCCACGAGCGGCATGGCGTCAAAGGATTTGGCGTCGCAG
>CAMTVF010000140.1:0-18654 GCA_947085115.1 uncultured Opitutaceae bacterium
CACCGTCTTGTGCCGCTGGTTGCGATAAACCACGGTTTGGCCGGGTTGCAAACTGGCATACGGCACCCGGCTGAGCACCAAAATCGTGCCAGACGGATAGAGCGGTTTCATGGAATTCCCGCCACCGACGAGGATGAAACTTCCGGGCACACGAGCGACAACTTCAATGGCCTCGCCCCAAGGTTCTTGGTCTGCCGTCGTGCTGATTCTAGGAGAATTGCCAGTGAAGATTCCGCGGATCCACGCGTCTCGCGTTTCGTCGGAGCCATGCGCGACGGGGAGCGCCAGCGGAGCCAGCAAAAGGATTGCTCCGATCAATCGCCTCCATGTTTGCCGAACCATGCCCTATATAAGAAACGGCCCGGTGGTTAGAGCGAGAAACAGTTGTTGGGGTTGATTCCTCAGATCCAATGAGGACAAACAACAGGCGGTAGCTAAGGACTGCTTCGATCCCTTGCTGCTGATACCAGCAAGAAGGCCTGTGTTGGCAGGGAACAAAGGCCCGAATTTTTCGGTGACGAGGGCGATTAGAACTCGAAGCGCAGTCCGGTGTAATAATTGCGTCCGTTGGCGGGATCGATGCCGTTGGAACGGACGCGACTCCAGTAGTGTTCGTCGAGCAGATTGTTGATGCCACCGAGCACGGCGAGAGCCGAATCGCGGCCCGCGAGGCGTCCGCGCCAGACGTAGGTTTCCATGGTCAAATCGACCACCGTGTAGGAGGGAATCAGCCAGTCGGCGGTGGCGGTGCGCGTGTTGGCATCGTCGGCGAAGTGATCGGCGAGGTAGGTGCCGAGCAGGGCGATTTTCAGGCGATTGGGAATGCGCAACACCAGTCCGCTGCGGAGCGTAACTCCCGGGGCATATTGCGGCGTGCGGCCGTCCAGCGGGCCGGAGATGAACTCGGCGTCGAGAAATTGCGCGTTGCCGTGCCACGCGAGCGTGAGCGAATCGTTGCCGCCCGCGGCGCGCCAGAGATCGATCTCGGTGGCGAGCGAGAGTCCGCGATTGAGCGAGCGGCCGACATTTTGCAGGTTCGTGCCGACGCGACCGAAGCGGTTGTCGTAGTCGATCGCGAAGAGCGACACGTCCACCCACGCGCCGGGCGCGGGGCGGGCGCGCCAGCCGAGTTCGTAATTGATGGCGCGACCGGGTTCGAGGTTGTCGCTCACCGTGTCGCCGGCGCCGGTCGGCACGAGATCGCTGTAGAAGGCGGGTTTGTAGGCCGTGGAAATGTTGCCGTAGAATTCGCCGCCCGAACCAAACTCATACGTCGCTCCGATGCCACCGAGGGGTTCGAATGTGCTTCCGGTCGTGCTGAGCAACGCGCGACCGGCAGCGGTCCGGGCGTTGTTTTGTTGTTCGACGACCTGCTGCTTCAACATTTCAAGGCGCACACCGGGAACGACCGTCAGTTTGCCCCGGCGGAAAACGTGTTCGCCAAAGAGTCCGACATAGTCGCTTTCGCGCTCTGCCTTGTAAGTGCGGACGCCGTCGTTGGCATCGGCCGTGGCTCCGAGGCGGTTGGAGATGGGGGAATCCACCTGCATGGCGGTGAAACCGAGGGTGAAGGTGTTGCGCTGGTCAGCGGTCTCATAATCGCGGCGATAACGCACGTCCGCAGCGGCCGTGTAGTATTTGTGCAAATTGATCGTGTTGGTGGTGCTGGTGGGAACACGGCCGAAGCCCGAGCCATTCTGCCGTTTGCTGTAGCGCGAGAATTCACTCACCCACGCCGACGCGGAGAGACTGGCCTCGGAGCCGAAGTCGCGCTCGTAGCGGACGACCGCCGCGAGCCGCTCGACCCGCACGCGATCGTGAGGATTTTGCGTTTGAGTGCGCGAATCCGCGTAGTTCAGCAAACCGGCTCCGCGGGCGAGAGTGAGTCCGCCGGGTTCGCCGGAGTCGGCCTCATAGGCATCGACGTCAAAGATCACCCGGGCGTCGGCACCCGCGTCGATGACAAATTTCATCGAGCCGCCGTTGAGTTTGAAGTCGCTGTTGCGATCGCGAAAGCTGTTCCCGCCGCGATGATCGAACTGGGCCAGGTATCCGGCGGAACCGACGCCGCCTTCCACCGTGCTGAACGTGGAGTAGAGATTGTCGGAACCGGCGATGTGTTGCGTGGTGAGCGATGCGGCGCGGGCGCGACTCGGGATATGGGTAACGTAGTTAAGCGCTCCACTTGGCTGCGGACCGTAGAGCAGGGCGCCCCCACCCGCGATGAACTCGAGGCGGTCCACCGATTCAAACGGCGGCGCATAGTAAACGCTCGAGTAGCCAAACGGATCGAGGACGAAGGGAATGCCATCTTTCAATACGAGCATGTTTTGTGATTCGTGCGGATCTCCGATCCCGCGATAACTGAGGGAGAGGAGGGAAGAGTTGGACAGCTCGCTCGTGAGAAGCCCCGGGGTCTTGGCGAAAGCCTGGCGATAGTTGTCGGTCTGAATCTGGGGCATCGCATCGAAGTCGACCACGATGGTCTTCTTGCCAGCGAAGACATGGGCGCCTTGCGTGGCGGGCATGAAGGGAGCTTGAACGATGTCGTCCCGGATCGCTTCGGCGACGACCCGGAAATCGGCGAGCCGAGTTGCCGGCTGGCCGGCAAAGCCCGTTTCTTGCGCATGCGCCAACGGCAACGCCGCGAGCAGTGCGATCATTGCGCTGAAAAGCGCACGTTTGGCATAAAGGTGAGTTTGCATGGTGAAATTACTTGGAGTCAGCGACCACTGGATCCAGAAACGGTGAGTGCGGTTGGGGCAGCGCGGAAAATCTGGAAACAACGGCTTCATGAGAATGGGTCGCAGTTGTGATGAGACCGATTCTCACGTCAATATCGAAAATGAGACTTTATCTCATTAAATTAATGTTTTGGTGCCTTGACTGGTGCAAGTGTTTGGTTTTTAACGACTCCGTGCTTCCGGATCTGCGTATCAAATTAGCAAAAATTGCCTATCCGATTAGATTTGGCTGCGATGAGACAAGTGCCTCCGCCGCAATCACTGCGGATTTGCAGGTTTTTGCGGCGAAGGGACGCAAGAGTGTGCTGGTGACCGACGCCAGCGTTGCTGCGGCCCTCGGTTCGCTGATCAAAAACTCCTTTCGAGAGGTGCCGGTGCTGGCGATTTCGGCCGGTGAAACGAGCAAGTCGATCGCGACCTTGGAGCAAGCGTGGGAGTTTCTCACGGCGCAACGCTGCGACCGGCGTTCAGTGCTGTGGGTGCTCGGCGGTGGGGTGGTGGGAGACTTGGGCGGCTTTGCGGCCGCGACTTACCTGCGCGGCATCGATTACGTTCAGGTGCCGACGACTCTGCTTGCGATGGTTGACAGCTCCGTCGGTGGGAAAACGGGTCTCAATCTGCGCTCGGGCAAGAATCTTGCCGGCGCGTTTCATCACCCGATCGCGGTGCATATTTTCCCGATCCTTTTGCGCACGCTGCCCGCGCGCGAGTTTAATGCTGGCGCTGCTGAAGTCATCAAATATGGGCTGCTCGGCGATTCGGCCCTGTTGAAACAGTTGGAACAATCGCCCCTCACGCCCGATCATCCCGAGTTGGCGAAGGTCATCCGCCGTTGCTGCGAATTGAAGGCTGGGATCGTGCAAGCGGACGAGCGTGAATTGGCGGCCGAGGGCGGCCGGGCATTGTTGAATCTCGGGCACACTTTTGGTCACGCGATCGAGCAGGTGGCCGGCTATGGCGAATACTTGCATGGCGAAGCCGTCGCCATCGGCTTGCACGGGGCGGCCCGGCTCTCGCGCGCCCTGGGTTTGGCCGGCGATGACCTCGTTGCCCGAACCGAAAGCGTTCTTAGGGCACACCAACTTCCCGTGCGCCTGCGCCAGCCGCTTGGAATCGAGGCGCTGCTGGCCGCGATGTCGCGCGACAAAAAAAACCGCGATCAGGCGCTGCGCTTTGTCGTTCTGGAAGCGGCGGGCAAGGCGGTCACCCGCAGCGGAGTCGCCCCCGCCCTCGTGGAGCAGGTCTGGCGCGAACTTGGCGCGATCGCGTGATTTTGTGACTGCACCGGACGCCTGATGCGCTAGTTTGTCCTTCCAATGTCAGCCATCGACGAAGGGATCGTGCGGGAATATTTCGAGCAGGCCGGATTTTTTGTCCGCCAGGCGCGCAAATACGCGTTGACCACCCGGCGCGGTGCCGCCGAGGAGGTTATCGATTTGGTCGTGTTCAATCCGTCGTGGGACCGGTCGCGCAAGCCGGAGTTTTTTCTCTTCGCGAGCGAGTTGCCTTTCGTCAATCGCGCGATCGTGAGCATCAAGGGCTGGCATGTGGGCGGTCATTTCACGCCAAGCACGTTGCGCAATCAGCCGGAGATTTTTCGCTTTCTGGAGAAGAGCGTCCTGAAGGAAGCGGTTCATTTTTTCCCCACGGAGAGCGAGGAGGGCGGGAGCGGCGAACTGATGAAGATCCTCGTCCTGCCCGGACTGCCGACGGCCGAGCCCTATCGTTCGCAGGCGGTCGCGATGTTGAAGGAGAAGGGCGTCGATGCGGTCATTTCCTTTCGCGCCATGCTGCTCGATCTGATCGACAACGTGGAACTCAACCGCAACTACGGGAAGAGCGACACGCTGCAGTTGATCCGCATTTTGAAGAACTACGATCTCCTCCAAGACCCCCAGCTCGACTTGCTCTCCGAGCGCGGCGCTCCCAAACGCGGCAAGGAATAGCCAATTCTCCCTGTGATTCATCCGACTGCTCTTGTCGAACCCGGCGCGCAACTCGGCGCCAACTGTGTCATTCACGCCTACGCAGTCGTGACGAAATACTGTGTGCTCGGCGACGGGGTCGTCGTGCATCCGTTTGCCGTCGTCGGCAGCGAGCCGAATTTCCTGAAGTTCGATCCGGCGATTGCCACCGGTGTCCGAATCGGTGCCGGCACGGTGCTGCGAGAGCACAGTTCGATCAACCGTTCGATTTACGCCGGCAAGGAAACCGTGGTTGGCGCCCGGTGTTTCCTCATGGCCAACGCGCACGTCGGGCACGATTGCGAGGTCGGTGACGAGGTTGTGATGGCGACCAATGTCATGCTCGGCGGACACGTGAGCATTGGAAGTTTCACCTTCATCGGCGGTGGCGCGGGGGTGCATCAGTTTGCGCGGCTGGGCGAAGGCGTCATGGTGGCCGGGCTCGCACGGATCACGCAGGACATTGCGCCCTTCTTGATGGTGGCCGAGCGCAACGAGGTGCCGGGCTTCAACCTGGTTGGGATGAAACGCCGGGGCGTCAGTCGCGAGGCCGTCCAGGAACTCAAAGCCTGTTACGCGCGAGTCTTTGCCGGGGGTGATCCACGGGCGCACGCGAAGGCGGTTATTGCCGAAGGTGTGCAGACCGGCGAAGCGCGTCGGTTCCTTGATTTTTTTGCCGGGAGCAAGCGCGGCTTTGCGCGACCGGACGGGCGGGCTTCGAGTGATGAAACCTGATTTCCTCATTTTCCCAACTGCTGTGGCTTGCGTGGTGTGCCGAATGAAGGGACCGCTCGCATGAAGCCGCTCGTTTTCACCTGCGGAGATCCTGCAGGCATCGGTCCGGAAATCATCGCGTTGTGGCTTGTCTCGTATCCGATCCAGGCGGCGGAGGTTGCGGTGATTGGGCCTGAGCAGTGGTTGGAATCGCTGCCGGCGTGCGCGGCCAAGATTCCGGTTGGGCTGGATAATTTTGTGGCGAAACCCGGTCAGCCTGACGGCGACGGGGCTTTGGTCGCATGGGCCGCGATGGAGCGCGCCGCGGCCGGATGCAAAGCCGGTGAATTCTCCGGTGTCGTGACAGGCCCGGTGAGCAAGGAGCGACTGGCCGCGATCGGTTACGTATATCCCGGGCAGACGGAATTCTTTGCGGCACGTTGGGGTGGGGAGCCAGTGATGTGTTTTTGCGGCGGGAGACTTCGCGTGGCTTTGGCGACGTGGCATGTGCCGCTGCGGGAGGTGTCACGGGCCATCGGGCCCCAATTCTTGCATCGCACGGTGGCAGCGGCGGACCAATTGGCGCGGGCCGAGGGGATTGCCGTGCCGCGCATCGGCGTGTGTGGACTGAATCCCCATGCGGGCGAAGGCGGATTGATCGGCACGGAGGAGCGCGATCTTTTGAATCCGGCGCTCGAGAAAATGCGCGAGGAGTTTCCGGGCGTCTCGCTCTGTCAACCTGCCGACACCTTGTTTGGGCGCACGCTCCGGGGAGAATTCGATGTCGTCGTGGCGCTCTACCACGATCAGGGGCTGGCACCGCTGAAGGTGATCGATTTTGATGAGGCGGTGAACGTCACGCTTGGGTTGCCGTTCGTGCGCACCAGTCCCGATCACGGCACGGCTTTCGGAATCGCCGGGCAAGGCAAGGCGAGCGCGAAGAGTTTCACCAACGCAGTCACGGTCGCGCGGCGCTTGCTAAAATCGCAAGGCGTCCAATAACTTGGCGACGTGTCAGCTTTGGTCCCACCAGTCACCCTGCCCGAGGGCGTCCGCGAAGGTAACGAGAATCTCGTTCGCCTGACGCCGGAGGCCTGTCCCAAGGTCGCAGCCCTGATGGAACGCGAGAAACAGGGTGAATTGCTCCGGATTGCCATCACGGGCGGCGGATGCAACGGCCTGAGCTACAAGATGAAGTTCACCCACGAACCGCGCCGGGGCGATATTCTGGTGCGGTCCGGGGGGGTGGCCGTCGTTGTTGATCCCAAGACGGCACTCTACCTCAAAGGCACCGTGCTCGACTACTCCCATCAAATGGTTGGCGGAGGCTTCAAATTCGCCAATCCCAATGCCAAGGCGTCCTGCTCGTGCGGCGAAAGTTTCAGTGTTTGAAGTCCTTGATCCGCGATTCCCCCCGGCAACTCCTTCAAAAAGGGGTTGTCATCCCTCGGGTCCCCGGCAAAAAGTCCTGCGACCTCATCAGCTTAGCAAATAACAATTAATGGCACTTCCCTCTTCTTCTGGCGGCAAACGCCCGCCCTATAACCGCGGTCCCCGCACGTCTGATCCTTACGCGCACATCCGCCGTAACGCTCGCATCAAGTCCCCTCAGGTTCGCGTCATCAGTCCTGAAGGCCGCCAACTCGGCGTGCTCGACACCGCCAAGGCGCTCGCCTTCGCCCAGCAATTCAATCTCGACCTTGTCGAGGTCGCCGCAAACGCCAATCCGCCCGTGTGCCGGATCATGGATTTCGGCAAATACATCTACGAGGAGCAGAAGAAGCAGAGCCACAGCAAGCCCGCCGGTGCGAAGCTCAAGGAAATTGAATTTACCGTCCGCATCGAGCAGCACGATTTTATCACCAAGGTCCGCCACGCCGAGGAATTCCTCGATCATGGCAACAAAGTGAAATTGCGCCTCAAGTTCCGCGGCCGCGAGATGGCGCACACCGAGGTCGGTTTCGAAGTGATGAAGCGCGCGCTCGCTGAACTCGAACCGATGGGCCACCCCGACTCGTCGCCCAAGTTGAGTGGCAAGCAGATCAACGTGATGTTGACGCCGAACCCAGCGGGGAAGCGGAAGCCGAAGTATTACGTTCGCGAAACGCATCCTGCTCCGAATAACGCGGATGGCTCGAAGGGCTGAGGCCCGCCCGCCGCCCATGGCGCCGGTGCGGTTCTTGCAAATTCTCACCACCGCTGTCGCGGCGGCCTTTTTGTGCGGTGATCTTTCGGCGCAAGTGCGCGCCGCCCCGCCCCGCCCCTCGGTCGCGCAGATCGCGTGGGGCATGACACGAATTCGCAACATCGATTTTGTCGACCTCCGCGAAGCGGCCGAAAAATTCGGCTACAAGGCGGTGTGGGATGTCCCCGGCCGAAAACTGACCCTCAGTGCAGGCGAAAACCAACAGATCATCTTTGAAGCCGATGGTCGTGACTGTTTTTTGAACGGTGTGCGGATTTTCCTGAGTGAGCGCGTCACGGCGCATCGGGATAGCCTGTGGGTCAGCCGCCTGGATCTGATCAAGACGATTGCGCCCCTGCTCCGCCCGGAGGAGCAAGCCCTGCAACTGCCCACTCCGCCCCGGCTCATTGTGCTCGATGCCGGCCACGGTGGCACCGATCCCGGAAAGTTCAATGCCAAGCATCAGCTTGCCGAAAAGGATATGACGCTCGACGTCGTGCTGCGTCTGCAAAAACTGCTCGAGGCCCGCGGCTATCGCGTGCTGCTTACCCGAAAGGACGATACGCGCTTCGCGAACAATCCACTTGTTGACCTGCAGCGGCGCGCCGATTTTTCCAACAAGGCCGTCGCCGATCTCTTCCTCAGCATTCACTTTAATGCCGTAGATCCGAAGGACGCCGCCCGCGTCACGGGTTCGGAAACCTACGTGCTCACCCCGCAGTCGATGCTGTCCACTTCGGATGAAAGAAAGGACGCCATGACCGGGGTCGCTTTTCCCGGGAACCGCAACGATCTCGCCAATGTGATTCTCGGCTACCATTTGCACCGGCAGCTCATCACCGACCTCAAGACTTCCGACCGTGGCTACAAGCGCGCGCGTTTTGCGGTCCTGCGCTTCCTCGAGTGTCCGGCCGTGCTGATCGAGGCGGCGTATCTTTCCAACGATACCGAAGCCGCCCGGGTTGCCACGCCGGAATTCCGGCAGAAAATCGCCGAGGCCATTGCCCGCGGAGTGGAGAGCTACACCGCCGCAGTTGCGGCGATGGGTCCGGAGTCGCGAAAATGAAACCAAGAGCCTCCTCCAGGCGTCACTTGCCGTTGCCGCACCCCTTGCTTCTTCGCCCTAATTTCATGAGTTCCATGTCCAGAACCTGTTCACTTTGCTTTGCTGCACTGCTGCTGTCCGTTCTGCCGCTGACTTCGGTCATGGCGTGGGATTATGAGGGGCATCGGGCGATCAACCGCATCGCGCTCGCGGCGTTACCGCCGGATTTTCCGGAATTTGTTCGGGAGGAGGCCAATGCCGAGCGCATCGCGTGGCTCTCCAGCGAAGCTGGTCGTTGGCGCAGCGCCCCGGGCCTTCCGGCGCGACATTGCAACGCTCCCGACCATTACTTCGACCTCGAATATCTGGGCATGGCGGGGATTGATGCGACGACGGTCAGCAGCTTTCGTTACGAATTTGTGGCGCAGTATGCGCAGGGTCGTGCCGCACACCCCGAAAATCATCCACCGGTCGATCCGGCTCAAAATGCTGATCGCACGCGCGAGCTGTCGGGCTTCCGGCCTTGGACGATCACGGAATATTTCGGAAATCGGGGCAATTTTGCCCGGTTGAAGGTGCTGGCGGAACTGGGCGCTCCGGACGAAATCGCCCAAGCGAAGGGGAGCATTGTCGAAATGATGGGCGTGATGGGTCATTTTGTCGGCGACGGGGCCCAGCCGCTCCACACCACGATTCACCACAACGGTTGGGCCGGTGATACACCCGAGGGCTATACGACGTGGCGTGGTTTCCATTCCTGGGCGCATCAAGATTCATCAAGAGCGCTAAACTTGACCTCGGCCGTTTGACCGCGCGGGCTACCCCGGCGCAACCGCTCGCGCTCGAACCGCGCGCTGACGGACGCGATCCCATGTTTCAGCACGCGATGGACTATTTGTCGGCGCAGTTTGCGCTCGTGGAACCGCTTTACCAGTTGGAGCAATCAGGCAAGTTCAAGGCGGAGCGCACACCGCCTGATCCCGAAGCCGTTGCGTTTATCGAGGGCCAAGTGCTCACCGCGGGCCAGATGTTGGCCAATATTTGGCTGACGGCGTGGCGCTCTGCCGCTCCGGATGCGTTTCTTCGCGGCCAGCTAGTTCGGCAGCGGGCTGAAATTTCGCGGCCGGTGGGTAACTGAACCGCCCGTCCGGCCCGGGCAGGTCAAGCACCGCGCTGAGCGTTGAGAAAGGTGGCAAGCAAGTAGCCCAGCCACACGGCGACAAGGCACGCAACGACCGACCCGGCGACGTTGCCGCCGGCGCGCCACCACTCTCCGGCGCGGGCCAGACTGAACGTCTGCAAACTGAACGCGGAGAAGGTGGTGTAGCCGCCCAACAGACCGCTCATGAAGGCCTGGCGAGCAGTCGTGTCGAGAAACGGACGTCCGTGGGAAATCGCAATCGTCGCAACAAACCCAATCAAGAACGAACCGGTGACGTTCACCCAAAACGTGCTCCAAGGGAACGCTTCGCCCAACGGTCCGGCGATCGTCGCCGAGAGCCAGAACCGCGCCATGCTGCCGAGTGCGCCGCCGAGTCCAACAAGAAGATAGAGGATCATGGTGGTGGGGGGAAATACGGAAGCGCACCCGCGGTGCTGCCAACGAAGCGACGGGGCCCTTTTTTGGCAAGACTGCAAAACGAACTCGCCTCGCTTCCGGGCGGTCGCACAGTTGAGTGTGTGACTCAGAGTGTTCACACTTTTGCGCGAACGATGGTTTGGGTGCTTGGATGCTTGACCGGCACGATCCTCCTGGCGGCCCCTGACCTGGATGATCTCACGGCGCGCACCGTCATCCTTGTCAATTCGCGGCAGCCGGAGTCCGTCGAGCTCGGCAATTATTACGCGACCCAGCGCGCAATTCCGACGGCAAACATCATCGCCTTGCCTATGCCGGAAGCGGAGAGCGTCACTTGGCGGGAATTTGTGGACCAAGTCTGGCAACCGCTGCAAAACGAGTTGGTGCGTCGCAAGTGGCTCGACGGATTTCTTTCGGAAGAACTCGACGAGCACGGACGCCGCAAATCTGCGCTTACCGGTCATCGGATCGCCTACCTGGTGGCTTGCCGGGGCACTCCGCTGCGCGTTCACCACGATCCAACCACCGTCGATGGGTCCGCTGCTGCACGCATGCCGGAGCAATTTCGACGCAATGCCTCGGCGGTCGATTCCGAACTGAGTCTGCTGGGGCAGAATCCTTCACCGACCCTCGGGTTTTTGCCGAATCCGTTGTTCCGCGTGCGGTTGGTTTCCCCGGTCAGTGCCGAGTTCGTGGTGAAAGTCGCGCGACTCGACGGACCGACGCTGGCTGACGCCAAGGCGCTCGTGAGCTCGGCTCTGAAGGCGGAACAAGAGGGCGTGATCGGGCGTTACTATGTGGACTTTGGCGGCCCGCATGCAGCAGGCGACCTCTGGCTGGAAACAACCCGTGGGCAACTCGCTGATTTGGGTTACTTCGGCGACGTGCAGCGCGGCACTGGCACCTTTGACGCGGCCGATCGCTTCGATACCCCGGTCTGGTATTTTGGCTGGTATCACAGCACCGTGAACGGACCGTTTCTGCGTGAAGGATTCCACTTTGCACCGGGTGCGATCGCATTGCACATCCACAGCTTCTCGGCCGCGACGCTGCGTAGCTCCACCGAAGGTTGGTGCGGACCGCTGGTGGCCCGTGGCGTCGCTGCGACTTTTGGAAACGTCTTTGAGCCTTATCTCGAATTTTCGCTCCGTCCGGACCTGCTGCTCGAGCAACTGGCGCGAGGCGCCACCTTGGGCGATGCCGCCTACTACGCGACTCCGGTGCTCAGTTGGCAGGGGGTGATCATTGGGGATCCGCTCTATCGGCCCTTTCAGGTTTCGCTCTCTGGACAGATTGCCCAGCTCGATCGCTTGCCGGCTTCGCTCGCCGGGAATGTCATCGCCCGGCAGGTGGCGGTTTGGGAAAGAACCGGAATGGCGAACGAGGCACGGGTGCTGTTGGCGAAAGGAATGCGGGAGCATCCGAGCCTCTCGCTCGCGTTGGTCGCCGCGCGTTTTGAGTTGTCGCAGGGCAATCCGGCCGGCGCAGCGCAGGCCTTGGGCTTCGTGCCGCAGATGCGCGAAATCTCGTTGGCCGATTGGCCGCTGGTCCGGACGGCGGCGGAGTTGATCTCGAGCCACGGCTCGGCCCGCGATGCATTGGTTGTATTCCAAAATCTGGTGAAGGCCAAAGCGCCAACCACCGATGCGCAACTGCAAGCCCTCGCAGTCGCCCGCAAACTCGCCGATGCCGCGGGCAACCTGCAACTCTCGCTCGAATTCGCACGTCTGGCTGCGGAGGCAACGCCTCTGGTGCCCCCGGTTTCAGCCAGCAAGTAGGTTTGCGGGGCGGGCAGGGGCTAAACGAAAAAACCCGCCGGGTCCGGCGGGTTGAATTCGGGTCGTGACGCGGTGGCGCTTCCGCGATCGGGATGCCCGTTTAGACTGTGAGGAGTTCCTTTTCCTTGTGGGCGAGATGGGTGTCGATCTCTTTGATCGATTTGTCAGTCGCGGTCTGGACGTCTTTTTCGAGGCGCTTCGCGTCGTCTTCGGAGAGGGAGCTCTCCTTCTTGAGTTTCTTCGCTGCTTCCATCGCGTCGCGACGGATGTGCCGGACAGCAACCCGGCCTTCCTCGGCAAGGCGGTGCGCGGTCTTGACGAACTCCTGCCGGCGCTCGCGGGAAAGTTCAGGGAAGGGGAGGCGAATCAGCACGCCGTCAACGACGGGATTGACGCCGATGTTGGCCATTTGGAGGGCTTTCTCGATCGCGCGGGTGAGACCTTTGTCCCACGGCTGGATTTGAATCATGCGCGGATCAGGTGTGGTGATGGCGGCGCAGCCCTTCAAGGGCATCATCGAGCCATAGGCCTCCACCATCACGGTCTCCACCATGGCAGGCGAGGCCTTGCCGGTGTGGATCGTGCTGAATTCGTGCAAGGTATGGTCAACGGCTTTCTTCATCCGCGTCTGGGCGTCGTTCAGGACTTGGGTGCTCATAAAGTTTTCGATTTCTTGGCGATGATCTTTGAATGCCCTCGCGCACGCGGCGTGCCGGACGGCAGCGCCGCGGTCAGGGCGTGGCAACGGGCGGTGGATTGCTGACCAAGGTGCCGACTTTCTCGCCGAGCACGGCTTTGCGAATGGCGTGCTCGTCGTTGAGATCAAACACCAGAATCGGCACGTTGTTATCCATGCAGAGTGAGAACGCCGTGGAATCCATCACGTTCAGCCGTTGTTTGAGCGCTTCCATGAACGTGAGCTCGTCGTATTTGACTGCCTCGGGGTTCTTCTTCGGGTCCTTGTCGTAGATGCCGTCCACCTTGGTGGCCTTCATGATGATGTCGGCGTGCAACTCGGAGGCGCGGAGGGCGGCGGTGGTATCGGTCGAGAAATACGGATTGCCGGTGCCGGCGACGAAAATGACAACCCGACCCTTTTCCAGGTGGCGCATGGCGCGACGGAGGATGAAGGGTTCAGCGACCTGGTTCATGGGGATGGCTGACTGCACGCGCGTGCTGACGCCCATTTTTTCGAGACGGTCCATCAGGGCGAGGCCGTTGATCACGGTGGCAAGCATGCCCATGTAGTCGCCGGTGGTGCGATCGACGCCGCGCTTGGTGCCTTGGAGTCCGCGATAGATATTGCCGCCGCCGATCACCACGCAGACCTCGACTCCAAGGTCGTGGATTTCTTTAACCTGCCCGCACATCTTCTCGAGCGTCAGGGCATCGATGGGTTCTGTGCCTCGTCCGCGCAACACCTCGCCGCTGAGCTTCAGCACGATGCGTTTAAACTTTAGAGTTGGTTGCCCGGAAGAGGTGTCGCCCATGAGGGGCTAGGAAACGCGCGAAAAAAAGTCGCGTCAATGGCGGAGATATTCCGCAGGCGTGAAGCGGACGGTGAGGGCGGGAAAGCGGGACGGGCACTTTGGCTGCCTTCACAAGTGAATCACAGTGCTCAATCGGGAAACCTAAACTAGACGTTGCTGCTCGTTTCCCGGTGCTCAAAGGGTGGAACGCGCTGACCCCAGCGCGTTTTCCTGAGCCTGCCGAAAGAGCCCGGACCAGCGCATTGAGGTCAATGCGCTCCACCTCATGGATTCGTCATGCTCGGGTGCGGCGTTGGTCCGCGTAGAGCGTGGGCCGCGCGGTGGTGCTAAGCCGTAACGATGCAGCAGGAAACCACGAATGGACACCAATGAACACCAATTCGGAAGAGGCTGGGGAAAGGCGGGGAAAGGAAATCATTCACTTCTTGGTGGGCATCAAAACCGGCTGCCTGCAGCCCTGTTTTTCATTCGTGTCCCTTCGTGTTCATTCGCGGTTCAATTGAATGGATCCGGCTAAGACGACGCGAACGCGAGGAGCGGTGCGTAATTGGCTTGGTCGGCGGCTTGGAGGGCCGCGATATATTGCACGCGGGCTTGTCCGGGTTGGACGAGATCGAGGTTGGCGCCCCAGGTGAGCGTCGCGCCGTTGCGGGCGGCGACGAAAATGTCGGCGAGCAGACGGGCGTGGCGGCCGTTGCCGTTGGGCCACGGGTGGATGACGACCATGCGGTGGTGCAGCCGCACGGCGATCTCGGCGGTGGAGTGGGTGGCGTGTTGTTGCCAGTAGCGGGCGTCGTCGAGCAGCACGCGCATGCCCTCGGTGATACGGGACCATTCCCAACCGAGATTGCGGTCGCTCGTGCGATATTTGCCGGCCCATTTCCAGACGCTGTCGAACATCCGTCGGTGTAATTCCCGCGCGAAACCGTCGGTAAGCAAATCATCCCGCTTCAGCGTGCGCCGTCGCATCGCCCAGATTCGTGCCTCGAGGATGTTGCCGCGTTCCGCCTCGTTCAGCTCCGCGCGGGTGCTCAGGCTGGGAATAAGGCCCAGTTGCTCCTCTTCGGTGAGGGGAGTCTGGCCCGGTTCATCCTGCCAAAGGTCGTCAGCCATGGTGTTTATTGATCACGACTCATCTGGAGAGGGGTCCTCCGCATTTTGAGGCAGATCGCCGACGGCCTGGCCCTCCAGTGCCATGGAGTGTTCGCTGGCCTGAAGGTGTTTGAACTTCGGGTCGTGCTTCCGCGCGAGCTCCACGTAGCTTTTCGCTACGGTGGCGCGAGGCACGAGGTAATAGACCACGTCGCAATCCATGGCCTCGGCCGCTCGCTGCAGAGTGCTCAGGCTGATCGTTCCCTTGGCTTCCGTCGTCTCCAATTGAGCATACGATTGCCGTTGGACACCCATCCGTTCCGCGATCGCTTCCTGTCTGGCACCGATGGCTTCCCTCACGGCGCGCAACCACCCACGCGTCGGCCGAACTGCCGCCGTCTTGGCCTCGCGCAGGCGAGGAAGGCGTTGATCAAGGCCTTTGCGCACAATCGCTTTCATAGTGCTCATGCAGTTTTAAATCTGCATTTTAGTAAAAAATAGCAACTTAAAAACTGCTAAACTTGCTATAAATGCATGTTAAACCCTGCGCAATGTGGCAAACAAGAAAGCGGAGTGCAAGACGGGGGTTTTACCTTTACCCCACGAACATCGACTCCAGGCGTCCTGAACCCGGAGGTGGGGGAGGCGGGGCTAACGCCCCGCCTCCCCCCACACCCCTCTCCACCCCGATCCTTTAGGCTCCTCTTTCCAGAGTGGCGGGAGCTTTGCTCCCTCCCCTCGACCCCTCCCTCGGTAAGATCCTAGTTGAGGCAACCGGTAAGAAAATTAGGTGAGGCAACACGCCAGTGACGACAACTGGAACCCGACACAACGTGTCCGGGAAGGGCCAAGGGGAGGGGTGCTTACGCACCCCTCCCCCTCCCGACCGTTTGGATTGAGATGATCGAGCGATGAGGATCTCTGGATCGATCATGCTGGCTGGGCGATTGCCCGCCTTGGATCTGTTCTGCCCAGCTATTTCCCGATGGCCCAGAGAGCAGGACAACTTTCCGTCTGGCTGCGTCGGCCGCAGGCATCCTCCAATTTAACTAGCGAACGTCGCAGTCGGCGCATTTCCGCCATCCGGCGATCAAGGTCGGTTAGTTTTGAGGCAATCATTTCTCGGACCTCCGCGCACGATTCGCCTGGCAGGATACGCATATCCCAAAGCTCTCTGATTTCGCGCAGCGTGAAACCAAGCTTCTTGGCGGAACGGATGAAATCTAGGCGCAGCAGGGCATCATGGTCAAAGTCCCGGTAGCCCGAGTCGGGCCACCGATGCGCCATAGGGAGTAACGCCTCCCGCTCGTAATAGCGGACGGTCTGCACATTCACTCCGGCTTTCTTGGCTAGTTCTCCGATAGTCATAGGGGTCGCTCTTGACCTTATACTATAGTATAGGGTGTAAACTGCCACCATGAAGAAGACCGGATTCTCCTGGACCCTGACGGGTGGCGTCTTTGCCGGCCTAGCCGCCTCGCTGTGCTGCATCGGGCCACTGGTGTCGCTCTCCTTGGGGCTCGGCAGTTTCGCCGCCTCGGCGTGGTTCGCCCAATGGCGAGAGGTATTTCTCGGGGTCACCTTTGCGCTCCTAGGCCTAGCTTGGTATGTCACCTACCGCCGATCCAAGGTGGAATGCGAAGATGGCTCATGCGCCCAGCCGCCCGGCCGGGCCACGCGAATCAGCCTGTGGCTGGGAACACTGGTAGCACTCTCGGCGGCAATTTACCCTTGGCTGCCGACGGCAAATCATAGAATCAATGCGAAGGCAGTCTCGGTCGGTAATGGCAAACTGAGCGTCTCCATTCCCTCCATGGATTGTCCGGCGTGCGCGAAGGGCATAGAGGCTTCACTCAGCCGGGCTCCGGGCGTTAAGCAAGCAGCGGTGAACTACGGCACCAAGCAAGCCATGTTGATTTACGATCCGTCCATCACCAGCCGCGACCAATTGCTTGCGCTAATCGATGCCACTGGCTTTCCCGCCGAACGCTCACTCCTCAAATAATCCCACGATGTCCGACTGTTGCTCTTCCTCCTCGGTCAACGAAGCCGCCGTGCCTTCTGATTCTCCTCGCCTAGATTGCCCTCGCTGCGGACAGCCCGGCAAGGCGGTCTCGTTGCTGACGTTAAAGCATCAGGTTAAACTCACGCACCTCGCCACGATTGAGGCCGGACCTTTCGCCTTCTGCCGCTCGCCCGAGTGCCCGGTGGTCTATTTTAACGCGTCTGGTGTCGCGCTACAGTTGGATGATGTGCGCCAAGTGCCAACGGCGAAGAACAATGCCAACCCACAGTTGTGCTACTGCTTCGGTTTTGACACTGATATGGCTCGGGCAGAGATCCGCGCCACTGGCCAATGCACCATTCCGGACCGCATCGCTGCCGAAATGAAAGCAGACCGTTGTGCATGTGAGATCCGCAATCCGCAGGGCTCATGCTGCTTTGCCAACGTCACTGCGGCGGTAAAACGTGAGTTGGCTGCCGCCCACGCGAAGCTGATGACCGGCTAATCATCGCAGCGTGGCTGACACGCCGCGCTGGTGATAGATTGTCTTTAGTCTAGATTTGACCGAACCCTCTTTAATTTCGCTTCTCGTTCGAGATGGCTGCCCGTGGCGCGCCCACTCATGAACTTTTTGGAGCGAATCAGGGTGTTTTCAGGGCTATTTCCCGCGGCAGCGGACCCGTGCAGTCAAATCGCTGGAGCGAATGCGGCGATTCGCCGGCCATTCTGGCGCAGCGGATTCGCTCCATTCGCTTCAAAAATCTTCCCCCTGACGGGCTCGGACTTTGCCCCTAACGGCGAATGGAAACAACGCACGGCCTTATTTCCATTGTTTTGTCTTGATGGAAATAAGCGGCCTGCTTGTTTCCACCCATGAAATCCACCTCGGCAGGGAGCTCGTCTGGGCGGTGGGTCAAGACCTTGGAAGGCTACCGCGCCTTTCATCCCCACCCGTTGCCTCCGGAGATCGTCTGGACGCCCAAACTGGTCCGGGTGCTCTCCCATGCGGATCGGTTGTTGGGCCGCCTCGCGGGCGAGGGTCGGCGGCTGCCCAATCCCAACCTGCTGATTCGTCCGTTCGTGCAACGGGAGGCGGTCTATTCGAGCCGCATCGAAGGCACCCAGGCGACTCTCGGGGAACTGCTCGCTGCCGACGCCGGCGTGAGCTCCGAGCACAGTCCGGAGGACCTGCGCGAGGTCGGCAACTACGTCACGGCCTTGGAGCACGGTCTCAAACGCCTTGAAACGTTACCGCTGTCACTCCGGCTGGTTCGGGAACTGCATGAAAAATTGATGACCGGAGTGCGCGGGGATCACGCCACGCCCGGGCAATTCCGCCGGACCCAAAACTGGATCGGCCGGCCGGGTTGCACCCTGGCCGAGGCCTCTTACGTGCCACCGCCACCGGCAGACTTGCTGGATCACCTCGGCCGGTGGGAGGAGTTTCTGCACGACGAATCGGTGCCACCACTGGTCCACGCCGCGCTGATGCACTATCAATTCGAGGCCATCCACCCGTTCATCGACGGCAACGGACGCGTCGGACGTCTGCTCATTACCCTCTCGTTGTGCGCACGGGGAGTGTTGACCGAGCCGTTGCTCTATTTGTCGGCTTTCTTCGAGGCGACGCGCAACGACTACTACGACGGCTTGCGCGGCATCACCGCACGCGGCGACTGGGCTGGCTGGCTGGAGTATTTCTTCAACGGCGTCGCGCGGCAGTCGGAGGACGCCTTGAGCCGCGCCGAGCGCATCAACCAGCAACTGGCCGACTGGCGCGAGGCCTTCGCCGGGAGCGGCTCGAAAGTGCCGTTGCAGCTCATCGATCTGGTCGGCTCAAACCCCTTCCTCACGCCGCGCGAAACCGAGCGTCGCCTCGGGGTCGCTTACAACACCGTGATGCGCGCCATTACTGCGCTGGAAGAGGGCGGCGTCCTGACCAAGGTCGGAGAAAGCAAGCGCGACCGCGTCTTCTGCGCCCGCGCCATCCTCGCCATCCTCGAAGAGCCCGCGCGCCTCGTGCCGGAACCACCCGCCACGAAACGCCGGGCGAGCCGC